>CAZCRD010000001.1:0-35336 GCA_964501025.1 uncultured Candidatus Cloacimonadota bacterium
GATCAAGTTAACACGGGGTTCACACCCCGAGCTATATGCTGTCACCCCTGGCGGGGTTTTTGGGACAGGCCTTTTTCCAGCTATGTGCAATGCTCTTTGTATAGTGCACTGGATGCAGAATGCCCAGAGCAAAGTGTCCAAGACTGATCTGCTGTGGCTTCTGCCGCTGATAAAAGATCTGGTAGGCTCCAGCCCGTCGCAGCAAGGTAGATTATTTATGAAAAAGAACTTGACTCTGATCAACAAGATGAAAACAATGCAATTGGTCGTCTGGCCTAACATAGATTGTGAGTAACGAGGGATAGCAGATGCCCTCAACGAACCTGAGAAACAATGAGTTGGAATTTACACCAACATTTGGGACTCAACACTTACACATTATTGCCTTGACAATATTTTAAACAAAACTATGATGGTTATAACATATATTGGGAGCAGTGAATGGAACTTAAAAACGGGGTTATCCTGCGCGATTACCATATAATTCGTCAGCTTGGCATCGGCGGTATGGGGGAAGTGTATCTGGCTGAGGAAGCACTTTTGGGCAGACAGGTAGCGATAAAAAGACTGAACCCCCAATTGACCGGAGATCCTCAATTCTCAGAACGTTTTATCAACGAAGCGCGCATTCAAGCAAGGCTGCAACATCAAAACATCGTGGGCTTATACAATTTCTTTGTAGAAGAAGATGTTTACTACATGGTGATGGAATATGCGCCGGGACTCACTTTAAAAGAGTTGATAGCCCAAACCGGCCCCATCCCGGAGCAGAGAACCCTGGATATCTTTAAGCAAATTGTCGATGCCCTGGGCTATGCACATTCCAAACAGATCATCCACCGGGATATCAAACCCTCCAATATCCTAATTGACCATAACGACAAAGTGAAGGTGATGGGCGGTAATCCCCACAAATGGAAAGACGATAACCTGCCTGTGGAATGGGTAAGCTGGTTTGAGGCGGTGGATTATTGTAATAAACGCAGTATTTTGGAGGGTTTGAAGCCTTGTTATCTTATTAATAAATCTGTTTTCCTTAGTTTTACAAATCAAAATGTTAGTTGTGATTGGGCTGCCACTGGCTACAGACTGCCCACTGAGGCAGAATGGGAATATGCCGCCCGGGGTGGCAACCATAGCCAGGGCTGCCTCTACTCTGGCTCCAATAACCTTTATAGCGTAGCATGGTATGCTAAAATTCCGGTATGAAAAGACAGGAGGTTGGCAGAAAATTGCCCAATGAACTGGGTATTCATGATCTTAGTGGCAATGTGTGGGAATGGTGCTGGGATTTGTATCAGAGAAATTACTATCCTAAAAGCCCTGAATCCGATTCCAGAGGGGCTGCCAAAGGAAGGTGCCGTGTACTGCGTGGCGGCTCATGGGACGAAATAGAGGGCGGCTGCCGGGTTGCTCGTCGCGGCTACAGTTATCCCAGATGGAGGCACTTCAATATTGGCTTTCGTGTTGTTAGGGCATCATTCTAATGAGCTTTTTAGCTTTGGCCTCGGGCATTTTCCGGAAACGCTGGATTTATCCGGCAGAGCAGCATAATGCCTGCACGAAGAAGTGGATTCGATGATAATCAGAATGTCTTACCGCAGCATCTCGCTGTTTAGCCTGGTATTTCTAATCCTGCTAATGGCAGCCTTCAGCATGGTCAATCCCACCGAAGCTGGTAGCTATATCCGTTGCCCGGTAAATAAATATCTGGGGTTGAAATGCCCAGGTTGCGGTTCGTTACGAGCTATACACAGCTTTATGCATGGCGATCTCATTAGCGCTTTGCGGTTTAATTTGCTCAGTGTTTTGATGCTGCCGATCTTGATCTCAAGTATGGTGATAGGGATTGTTTACGGTGAAGATCGACTGTTTGCCAATAAACACGCCAAACCATATATTAGTTTGTTTTTAGTAGTCTTGGTGCTGTTTACGGTGCTAAGGAACGTCATATAGGCACAAGAGGAAAAGCTTAGGAGGAATATATGCTAAATCCAGGTGCAACAATTCAGAATTATAAGGTGATTTCGCTTATTGGCGAAGGTGGGATGGGAGCTGTCTATAAATGTGGAGACCAGGTATTGGGCAGAATGGTTGCCATCAAGGAACTAAACACAATCTTTACCGCCGATGATAGCTTTATCCAGAGGTTCCGGCAGGAAGCTCAATTGCAGGCTAAGCTGGTACATCCGGGCATTGTAAGCCTGCACACCTTCTTTGAGGAATCCGGACAGTACTATATGGTGATGGAATACGCTGAGGGCAGTACGATCAAAGACCTGATCCGGAAAGTGGGACCGATACCTGAAAAGCGTGCCATCTCCATACTGAAACAGATTCTTCAGGCTCTGGCTTATGCGCACGGCAAAAACATCATTCACCGTGATATCAAGCCGGCTAATATCATAATCAATAGCGATGATGAAATAAAGATCCTGGATTTTGGTATTGCCCGAATAATGGGTGAAAAGGGTTTGACTCAAACCGGGCAACAACTTGGCACCGTGACCTATATGAGTCCGGAACAGGTAAGGGCGCTCAAGGATATCGATGGACGAAGTGATATCTTCAGTACGGGAGTGACGTTTTTCGAAATGCTCAGCGGAAGGCTACCCTACGACACTGCTACCGATAGTGACTATGACATCATGAATCAGATTGTTCAGTCTGCTCTGCCCGACCCACGCTCATACTATCCCCATATCTCTGAGCATTCCATAAATATCCTGAACAAAATGCTTGAAAGAGACAGAGATAAACGCTTTGTTAGTGCAAATCAGGTGCTTCAAGCATTGGAGCATGGCACGGTCCAGGAGACTAACCAAGAACAGCGGAAAGCTAGAGAAATCCCTAAAAGCCAATTTGGACAAGCCGGGCAACATCAAGCTCAGCCTCGCGTAGAGCTTACGCAGACCATACCAACCTACTTGACCCAGGCCATACTGGTTACCTTTTTTTGTTGCCTTCCTTTTGGTATTCCGGCTATTCATAATGCATCCAAAGTCGCCAATTCAATAGCATTGAACAATTATACAGAGGCAAGGGAATATTCCCTGAAGGCCAAAAAGTGGATCAACTGGGCATTTTGGTCTGGGTTGGTTATTGGCTTTATTTCTTTTTTTAGTAGTTTCCTTAGCGCAGGGACTGTGTTTTAACTATTCAGCCCGTGCATGAGTATATCTTGTGTTTTAGAAAATAAATACCCAGGTTCATCTGGAGTTAAATTACAACTCTAATAAATAACTAAGGAGATAGACATGAAATGCTCAAAATGCGGATTAGACAACAGTAGCGGCGCCGCCTATTGTAAGAGTTGCGGGACTGCACTAAAACAAGGTTACAAGATCTGTAAAAACGGGCACAACTACGATACAAGCTTATCTGCCTGCCCCTTTTGTCCCTCAGCAGATATGACTATCAGCAGTGCGAAGACCCAAATAGATGGTGCATCCAACAATCGCGATAAGACAGTGATCAATATCGGTGCTCCGAAATTAAGCCCTGCCAATCCGGCTGGGGCGAACCACCGGTCTGACAAAACGATGATCTATGGAGCCAGTACAAGCGATGGAGGCAGTAGTCCTGTGCAAGCGGCTGGAATCAGAAAACTGGTGGGGTGGCTGGTGACATTTGATATCAATCCCGCAGGCATAGATTATAAGCTATCCGTAGGGAGGCACAGGATTGGCAGAAAGGCAGATTGTGACATTGTGATCCAACAGCCGGGGATTTCGGAAGACCATGCGGTTTTACTCTATCGTGATAACAAGTTTATCATTCAGGATATGCTATCTACCAATGGTACTTTTGTCAATGGCATTGCCATCGAAGAAAAAGTTAGCTTGAACAATGATGATGTCATCCGAATCGGCAGCATTAATTTACGGCTAAAAATCATTTAATTACCGTGAATAAGGAGACGAAAGTGAAACATATACTCTTTATTGTAATTGCTCTCTGCTTGATTACAAACATATTAGGAGCGCAATTAACCGCCCGTTACATCAAGACAGATACGCAGGGCTACCCTCTTCTCATCAGTTCTATGCAGGTCTTGGATAGTTCAGATGAACCCATGCAGGACCTCAGTGCAAAGAATTTCAAGGTTTTGGTGGATGGAAAAGGCTGCGATTCTTTGCGCACAGCTACCTACGAGAATACCGGACAAGTTTTGCATATTATCCTTTGTATAGACGCCTCAGGGAGCATGAGAGGGGCACCGATAGCGTCCACCAAAGAGGCCGTGATTCCCTTTATTGATAAAATTCGGTCGGTGGATAAAGTGGCCATAGCCGTCTATTCTGATGATTATCAGCTTTTAACCGATTTCACGAGTGAGAAGGAACTGCTGAAAAGAACCGTTAGAGGCATAAGACCGGGAGGCAGTTACACATCCCTCTATTATGGCGCCAATAAAGCACTCCAGAGCTTGATCGGCAATGAAGAAAGAACCGGTAAAATCATGATCCTCATGGGAGATGGTAAAGATGAAAACCCCACAGGGTCTTACCAGGAAAACGATGTGATCAAATTGGCCACGGATAATGGCATCCCTATCTTTACTATTGGCTATACAAAGGTGGAGCCTGTTTATCTGCAATCCTTTGAACGCATAGCCGAAAGTAGCGGCGGCAGTTATTATCATGCGCCACAAACCAAGGATCTGACGGCTCATTTTGAAAAGCTGTATCGCCAGATCATGAATATCAATTTACTGAGCTACTTTGTAGTGGGTCTTAGCGGTGATGGAGCCGAGCACAACTTGGGAATTGAAGTGAAAACAGATCTGGGAGTGAAGGATATATCGGCCAAATTCATCGCTCCGGCAGGGAGGCCTGCGTATCATCCTTCTTCTGCTCCACTCAAAAAGAAAAAGGTAAATCTCGTTTTGCTTGCGATTATACTGGCTGCTTTGGCAATCGTAATAACGATTGTGCTGCTCCAAAATAAACGAAACAAACGGATTAAGAAAGCAAGAGCAGATGAGATACAGCGCTTGGAAGCACAAAAAAATAGCGAATTAGAAGCAGAACGACAAAAAAGAGCAGCTCTGGAACAAGAAATAAGACAAAGTAACGAGAAGAGCGTAACGCCGCCCACAGCGGAACCAGAGCGTAAAACCCCCGAGCAGATCAGAGCCGGTCGTGAACGTACTATGATCACAGGAGGGCGCCATGATACCATAGTCCAGGGGACTGGCGCTGAAACTTTGCGGATGGAGATCATATTTGGCAGCGATGCCGGCAATGTCTATACAATAGATAGATCCGGAGCTTCGCTGGGCAGAGCAAGTGATAACAGAATCGTCTTAACAGATAAAACGGTTTCATCGCATCATGCAAAAATCTCTTATATTGAGGGTATTTATATGGTTGAAGACCTTGGTTCTACCAATGGTGTGTTCATCAATGGCAATAAAACTCAGATTTATCGTTTGGAAGATAATTGCACTTTCAAATTCGGTTCTGTAGAAGGCAATTTTACTTTGCTGTAGGAGGCAGAATGAAACAGAAGAACCCTGATTTCATCTATGGTAATCTTTCTGATGTTGGCAAGGTTAGGACAGAAAATCAAGACTACTATGGCAGATACGACGAGAATTTTGGACAATTGATTATTGTTTGCGACGGCATGGGTGGTTATGCAGGAGGAGCTGTCGCTTCCAGGCTTGCTGTAGAAACGATCTCCGACCATTTTAAGAAACTCAGCAGCCATTATGATCCTCGTTTCGAGCTGGAGCAAGCCTTTGTCTCCGCCCAGCAGAGCATTAAGGAATATGCTAAAACAAACCCCGAGACAGAAAGCATGGGAACAACTGCGGTGTTGCTATTGATCATAGGAACAAACTATTGGTTTGCGAACTTGGGAGATAGCCGCTTGTATCTTAAAAGGGCCGGCAAGATAACTCAGCTAAGCAAAGACCATTCTTTTGTACAAAAAATGATCGATAATGGCATACTGAACGAAGCGCAGGCTGCTGAACATCCTAAACGCAATATAATCACCAAAGCACTGGGAACAGATAATTTCCTGCCCGACATCAGAGGACCTTATGCACTATACAAAGCAGATGTCTTTATGCTGTGTTCGGATGGCTTGTATCAGTATTTCACTCTGCAAGAAATATCGACAATTTTGGAAAAGGAACCCCAAGAAGCTTGTGAAACTCTTGTGGATATGGCCAATCAGCAGGGTAGTGATGACAATGTAACCGTGCAAATCGTTAAGTCCAATATTGGCGAAACGATCAGAAATCTGCCGGTGGGGAAAAACCGGATCAAATGGATAGCGGTATTGATAGCTTCTTTTTTGCTCGTGTTCCTTTCTTCAATGTATCTACGTTCTTCTCTCTCTAAGATATTTAGACCAAAATATACGTCTGCAGCCAGCTCTCACAAAGGATCAGCAGACCCAGGAAAGGGTAAGGTCACCGCTGACAAAGATACTACCGAAGGGGAAAAAGACATCCATCCTGGAAGTGAAGAATTGGAGCCGTCCATCCTAAGTAAAAAGGCTGAACCAAAAAAGACAATAAAGGAGAAACCATGAGCAAGGTATCTATCCGATCCTACTTAGACCTGTTCTGCATCATCAGTCTTACCTTAGCTGCCTGTAGTCAGAAATTCGGCAGCCTGAAGGAAGAGCAGTTTGACATTCTGAAGCAAAGCGTATCCCAAATCCTTGGTAATGGCTATGAGGTAAAAAAGGTAGACATTGGCAACGAGGGTTACACCAACGATAATAAAGACGAGTATGTGGTTGATTTCACTTTTAGTTTGAACAAACCCACGCTCTTACTACCCAGCACCAATCTACCAGGAAAACTTATCTTTAGCAAAGACCCCACAGGAGAATGGAAATGCACTTTCAATTCTGGAAACCCAAGCGAATTGTTCAATTTCTTGCAATAGCTGTTTTGATTTACCCCTGTATGGGGCACAGTCAATTGCTTGATGAGCTGTTTAACACTGGCGTAAATGCTATCCAGGCTGTGGATAGTGTCTTGCTGGATATGACATCGGTTAGCGACACCGAGGAAAACCAGATCGGCATAGAGCTAAAAAAGGAAATCTTAAAGACAGCCAAGATAGGCGCAGCCTCAAAGTACGACCCTGCTGGCGTGCTAAAGAAACTGCTGCCATTTTGCCAGCGCAAAGCCATAAGGTATGATATCTCAATTATCAAAAATGAGGTATTCAACGCCTATACTGTGGCTGGGGGCAAAATATTTATTCATACTGGTTTGCTTGACAATCTGCAGAATGAAGATGAGCTGGCATTTGTGATAGCTCACGAGATAGCTCATAATGAGCTAAAGCACTGCATCCACCGCATCCAGCATTCATATCAGGCATCCAAGCTTCAGCCGGCTTTGGGAACGATCGTGCAGCTGGCCTATGCTGCCTACAAGCACCCGTTTTCAAAAGAAGAAGAACGGCAGGCAGATGAATATGCGGTGAGGCTGATGCAAAAAGCAGACTATAAAAAAGCAGGGGCTATCTCTTTCTTCGTATCTTTGGAAAAGCAAGAAAGCAAATGGGAGGGCAGCGACTTGCAGGCTATAAATGATTTTGTATCTACTCACCCCACTGCAGTGGAAAGAAGACAACGTGTCGAAAAGCTATAAGCTAAACAAACTAAAATGCGGTCTCTCCCGTGCTCAAATTATCATTTTAGTACTGGCAATAATCGTATCTGCGTTACTCTTCGGGACAGGCTACAATGTCCGGAAGCTGGATAAAATTGCGATTCGCGTACAGACTCCGGGACTGATGGATATACTCAAGCCCCAAGCACAGTTCACAACTAAAGTAAATGTAGAGAATCCCACCCTGATTCCCTTTACGATTCTGCCCTTTACTCTGGAGCTTATAGACTCCGATAGTTTGATGATAGCAAAGCTGACTTGCTGCGATACGACCCGGATCAGAATTAAATCAGTAACAGGAATCCCGCTCTCAATCACGTTTGAAAATGGCTTTAAACTATCCAGTATCCCTGCTATCATCAAAAAAGGTGCTTCTATACAGGGAACGATAACGGCCATAACCTTTGGCTTAAAACGCACAATAGCCGTCCGGAAAGAATATGCACTGCCCAAACTGTTCTAAACTGATCGATAACGATTCGCATTTTTGTCCCTTCTGTGGTGCCAGGATGGGAATTCGTGATTCTGAATCTGGCGATAGAGTCGTTCGCGTTGGCAGAGCGAAGGATAACGACTATATAGTCAATGACCCGCATGTCTCTATGCATCATTGCGAAGTGCATATTAGCGCGGAGGGTAGAATCACGATTAAAGACCTGAATTCTACAAATGGATCGTTTGTAAATGGACAACACATCTCTGAAACGCAAATAGTGCCTTCAGACAACGTCACTCTGGGCAAGGATCATGTTCTGAATATACCCGAGTTTATCGCCAGCACAGAGACCAGGAGCACCACCAATATCACTTCCTCACCTGCGGTGGATAAGAGCTTGCAAGATAAGAGCGTCATCACCATTGGCAGAGACCGCGATAATGATATCACAATAAGCAATATCCGCGTGTCCAGGCACCATGCGCGCTTAACAAAAATCGGTGCGGCCTGGCAGATCGAAGATTTGAACAGTGCCAATGGAACCTTTTTGAATGGGAAAAAGGTGCTAAATAGTCTTATTTCCGAAAAAGACAATATCACCGTAGGCGGGGTTCCGCTGGACCTATTACGTTTATTTAGCCATGCCATGCCGGATTGGAGCAAAGACCTGCAATTTATTGCTAATAACCTAAGCTTCCGGGTGGTAAACAAAACCATTGTGGATAATATCAGCATCTGCATGCAGCCGGGGCAGTTTATCGGCTTGATCGGGCCTTCCGGATGCGGCAAAACCACTCTCATGATGATGCTAAACGGCTTTTTGAAGCCCAGTGCAGGTGATGTCTTGATCAATGGAATCTCACTACATCAAAATCCCCAGGCTTTTCAAGGACAGATAGGCTATGTTCCCCAAGACGACATCATTCATCGCGAGTTAACCGTGGAAGAATCTCTGTTTTATGCCAGTAAACTGCGCTTGGGAAACCAGATCACCTGCCAGGAAAGAGCCCAGCAAATAGCTCAGATTATTAGCTCTCTAAACCTCACTACAGCCAAGGATACCTTGATCGGCTCGCCGGAAAAGAAGGGCATCAGCGGAGGACAGCGTAAGAGAGTGAATATGGCTCAAGAGCTCATCACCGAGCCGCTCCTGTACTTCCTGGATGAACCGACCAGTGGCCTGGACCCCCGTAGTGATCGCGAAGTCATGCAGCTTCTGAGTGATATCGCCAATAATGGACATGTGGTTATGCTCACTACCCATAAAATCGACAGCCTCAATTTTTCCATCTTCAGTCATCTGATCGTCCTTAGTCCGGGCGGTAAACTTGCATACTATGGACCTTCCCAGGACGCTGTGAGTTATTTTGGAGTTAGCAGACCGGAAGATATCTTTGAAGTTTTGGAAAAAACCGACAGCAGCCACTTACAAGAAAAATACCTGCAAAGCCCACTATCCCAAAGCCTGGTAAGCTCCGACTCAGCAGAAATATTATCCCACAGCAATCAGAATTCTGCCAACAGACAAGTAACCGGCAAGCAGGCAAATGCTCTTCATCAATTCTACATCCTGTGTCAGCGGACGCTTTTGGTAAAATGCAGAGATCGTTTCAGTGCGGCAGTATTGCTCTTGCAAGCTCCTATCATTGGCCTGTTCATCTATCTGGTATTCAAATCTGCCGAGAACGTTCAAGCTCTGTATTTTGTGCTAATCGTTGCGGCGATCTGGCTGGGCTGTTCCAATTCTGCCCGGGAGATAGTTGCCGAGCAGACTATTTTCAAGCGGGAACAAAAGGCAAATCTCGATATTGATGCTTACCTGTGGTCAAAGATCTGCGTCTTATCCCTGCTCTGCGGCTTGCAGTGCCTAATCCTCAGCATCTTCACTTATCTCACCGTGGATATCAATATCAGTTTCGGGATCTTGTTTGCTGTGCTCAGCCTCACCTCAATTACTGCGCTCAATATGGGGCTGGTGCTTTCGGCTATGGTAAAAACCGGTGAGACCGCCATGGCCCTGGTACCCGTTATTCTGATCCCGCAAGTGATCCTGGGAGGTTTAATCGTCCCCTTTGGCAGCATTCCCGATGGGGTGAATATCCTGGCTGGGTTCATGCTAAGCAGATGGGCATTTGAACTGCTGATCGTATTGGAAGATAATATTCATCTTACAAATGCCATTGGCTTTAATTCCGATAATCTAATGGTGGATATTGTTGTTATCGTATTTATGATGATCGCACTTATTGCAGTCATCCGAACCATAATAAGTAAGAAAATAAGGTAGAATTTATGAAACTGACGCAAGGTACCATCCTGCAAAATTACACAATCATCGAAGCCATCGGCGAAGGTGGGATGGGCGAAGTGTACCTTGCAGAAGAGACCCTATTAGGCAGACAGGTAGCCATTAAGTGGCTGAATCCTTCCCTAACCAATGATCCTCAGTTTTCTGAACGCTTTATTAATGAGGCACGTATTCAGGCAAAGCTTGTCCATCCCGATATAGTAGCTTTACACAATTTCTTGGTGGAAGATGGGGTCTATTATATGGTGATGGAATATGCTGAAGGGGAGATGCTGAAAGAGCTGATCGCCATTACCGGCCACATTCCGGAAGCGCGCACCATGCACATATTTAGACAGATTATCCGCGCTTTGGGCTATGCTCATAGCAAACAGATCATCCACCGTGATATTAAACCCAGCAATATCATGATTGATGCGCAAGACAATATTAAGATCATGGATTTTGGCATTGCCCGACTGATGCGTGATAAGCATCTAACCCGTACCGGCATTGTGAGCAGAGGCTCGAATCTCAGAGTAGCCGATAACAAGTTCTACACGAACTATGGCATCCTCAATCATTCAGGTTCAATCTTGAATATGGGCAGCACAGCCAAGAATCTCTTTAATGCGAGAATAGCAAACTTCAAGTTTCAAGACACGGTGTCCTATAATGCCTATGTCCAGTTATATCTGGGGCACAATGATTTCTATCATGAATCTCAAGGGCTATTAAACCCAACTCATGATTTCCATTTCGATTCAAATTGGTATGTGTCAGCTCCGCCCAGGAGCAATGCCCTGAATGTAAGCTACAACTGGTTTGAAGATTCAATAGTAGAAATAGTCTGTCCTCCAGGAGGGATACCCACAAATTATGTCTGTTATACTGAATTAGACCTTGATCCCAATGTTTTTGTTGAGGTTCCCGAACGAATGGCTGTGGCATTAGCTTCAGAGAAAGAGGGGAATTACCTCGCTGCCAACGACACGTATCGGGCAATTCTGGATGAGGATATGGATGCCGAATCCACGATCATGCTTGATGCCTTGGATGCTTATTATCGCACTTCGCCTCTTGTGGGAGATACGCCTTCCGAAACCGAGGCTTATCTGCTCGGCAAGATCAGCCAGTATGCGAGCGATAGTCCCGTGCTGAAGAAGTATGCAGAGGATTATACAGTGAAAAGCTATCTGAATACCAAAGATTATCAGGCAGCCATTGACATGATTCAAATCCGGCTGGCTAACCCTGAAAGTGAGATTGATTCTCTTTTGGCAGTGATGGATTTGGAGATCGTGCTGCTACTGGCAGCAATGGATCAAAGCAAACGCCCAATCACCACAAAATATACTCAATATATATATCCAAACCGCAAGGTATATAATGCCAGACATGCTGAGCATTGGGATAAGCTGAACCAATTATATAATACGGAAGAAGACCTCGTCCCGATTCCCAACAGTTCTGTGATCAGCTCAAACTACCCTAATCCCTTCAATCCCAGTACTACTATTTCATTTAGTATCCCTGAGGATTCAAGGTTTGAAGCTGACAATCTTTAACATTAAAGGCCAAAAGATTAAGGATTTAGTCAGTGAAAACATGTTACGGGGACACCATAAGTTTGTTTGGGACGGCAAAGATGATGATATCCGCAAAGAAACTCTGGCATATATTTTGTAAAACTGGACGCAGCTGGAAACAGCTATATCCACAAAATGATGTTAATGAAATAGTATCAAATGACTATAGGATGTCTTAAGGCCTTTCTGTAAAAGGGTTTTCTAAGGTATCACCCAGGACACGGTCATCAGATTGTGCCCTTACTCATTTTGGCTTGGGAGCAGCAATATGGACGAACACGCAGACTGCCAAAAAGGCAACACTCATAAGAGCATTGCACATAGCTGGAAAAATGCAGTCTTGCCTGTAATTATCCAGACCGTCAATAATATCCAGAATAGTCCCAGCGGGACGGTATTTTGATAGCATGCAATTGAAAAAAAGAATTGAGTTCCGTAGGAAAAACATATCAGATTGCAAATGAATGACACAGAGATGGTTCAGGCCCGGAGGGGCGACACAAAACCATGCTTTATCATATCGAATGTGCTGGGGCTATCTATATGACAAGCAATAAGTAAAGAGGGTTTCCGTTTCACTGCACACCCTCGCTATGATCTATCGCCCACATTGGCTATCTAAATGTCCTCCCGCTGTGACTTTATGAGATTGAGCGCCGAAAATGAATTCCGGCGCTCAGAGTAATTACTTTAGCAGTTTCCAGAGTTTATTTCATCAACATCATTTTGATGCTGCGGCTGGAATTTGGAGTTTTAATGCGGGCAAAGTAAATACCGCTGGCCACAGTGCGACCATGATGATCGGTACCGTGCCAGAGCAATTGATGTTTTCCGGAGGCGAGGATTCCGTTGTGGACGGTAGCTACTTTTTGACCACGGATATTGAAGATATCTACAGCACAATCCAGAGCCACTGGAGTATCAAAGGCGATGGTCACAGTGGGGTTGAAGGGATTGGGGTAAGCTGTGATCTTGCCCAGGGGGCTGTGAATCAGGTCATCGTTATCTACAGGATGGTTGTAGATCACGACTCGGCCTAAGTACTCTCCTGCTTCTGGCAGATCGACGCTAAAGCTGCTGTCATCTTGCAGGGTAAAAGCGTTTCCGTCGAGATAGAAACGGAATGTCCAGTTCGGTTGAGCTCCGGCAATGATACTGGAAAATTCCATCAATCCGGCGGATTCGGTGCTCAGCACAAAGTCAAACTGCAGGGAATCTTCTCCTCCGCTAAAGTCTTTGCGAAACTCTTGCTGAAGATAGGCATCCTGATAGTTTTGTCCTTCACTGGGTACCAGGTAGAGACGGGTCGCAGGACTTACGGGTTTGAGAGGTGCTGCCGGCAAATCTACTCTGAAATCGTAGCCATCAGAAGCGATGGGACTGGCGCCAAAGGTGATTGCGTCGGCGTCTGTATCAGCATTGTGAGCTGTAAGCTTGACGGTCCAGAAGGGGGCTGGCGGATTGATCTGGGGAGCTTCATAATAGGGGTAGAATACCAGAGTGATATCAGTTTCGGGGCTGGCATAGCTCTTGATAAAGAAGGATTCCTGGGGCATAATCTGCTCCACAATCTGATAAGCACCATCCCGATAGACATAGATAGCTCGAGATATCAGCTTTTGGGCGATCATCTCACTAAAGCGGAAAAGGCTGCCATTGACCATAAAGTGCAGCGAGGAGATATCATATTGGCAGAGATGGGGATTGGCCACAAAGTTCCAATCTGGCGAGATATTCACTTCAGTTTCAAAAGCCTGCACATCCGAAGTAGTGCTTTCAAAGAGATATTCTGTGGCTTGCACAAAGTATCCGGGACCATAAGCATATTCATCTATGTTTATCCATTCTTGGTTCCAGATATAGCCAAGGGCATCTGCACCGAAGATATCCGGGATCGTAAACGAAGTCTGCAGGAAAGGATTGCTCTTGGTGTACCAGCCGGGCTCGGTATAGAGCAGATTCATCCTGGGCACGATGGCAATGGTATAAGGAGATTCATATACCTTGCTGATACCATCTGTAGCCACTACTTCCAGATATGCCTTAGCTCTGGGCATATCAATAATCTGAGGAATGATATAGCTATAGCTGGAGACATTGGGGGTAATATTCTGATATACAGCCAGCGAATCAGTGGAGTTTTTGAGGTAGAGATTCATGTGGTCGATCAGGAAAGGATTGAGATTGCTCCAGGAGAAATTGATGGCATTTCCGCCCTGATAGATCTGATTATCCATAAATCCGAAATTGATGTCGGGTTGGAGATTTCCCCAATACAGGGTCATTGTGCGCACATTGGAATTGCTTACCATAAATTCATAAGCTCCGCTTTGCAGATCGTGCCAGTTTCCGGTCCCGGAATCATATACATAGGTTTTTTCAGAGCGCTGTGTGAGGGTGGGTACCGAAAGATACAGGGGAACGTTGTATTGATCCGAACGAACGCGTACATTCCAGCTCTTGAGCTCGGTAGCCACATCGTATCCTGCTTTTACTTCACGATCGAGCTGGGTGCCGTATTGGCTCCAATATGGTTGCCAAAAGGCGATCCAGACATAATCTGAACTGGGACTGGACTTGTTTACATCCCAATATGTATCCTGACCGTCTGAGGCATAGGGATTTTGACCGTAAGACACGAAATCGGTAAGACTACTGGCTGCATTGGCTATCTGCAAATTGTGGATAAATTCCGGGCTTGCCATCTGGGGAACGTTGTGCACAAATTCGTAGTCTTCAGAATCCACCATGCTGATGCGATAGGTATAGTGGGTGCCATTGGAAAGCTCCAGATCCCAGTATTCATAGCTGGAGCTACCCGGTTCCAAAGCCGCATTGTCCAGATATGTATCAATCATCTGCCAGGCAGTGTTTTCGGTTTTGCGATATACCTGGAATCCCTCCAGATCGCTTTGCGAGCTGACGGTCCAATACAATCTCACAGAGTTGTTCATGCCGTGTGCCATGAAGTTCGCCACATTAGCCGGAGCCGGAGCGGTGGTGACTTCATTGGAGAGTTCGGAAAAGTTACCATTTTTGTCGCGCGCACGAATCTTGAAGTAATAGCTGAAATTGCTATTCAAGCCAGATACATCGACACTGGTGGTGGCTTGTGAAGCGAGCTTGGTGCTATTGCCACGATCATAGATCTGGTAGTTGTCCTCAGTAATGGGCTCTGTGGCATACAGGATTTCGTAGCTGTCAAAGTCATAGGCATCACTTCGCTGCCATCCCAGAGTTACATAGTACATGGATGAATTGATCACCATCAGATCTTCGGGTATCGGTGGCACTTCGCCATCATCCATGGCAAAGAGATCATCATAGAGGGTATCCAGATCATTAACCCAGCGGGAATAGTATTGACGGCAGTTATCATAAGTAATGTCATAATCCCATCGGCCTTCATCTTCATTCCAGCCGTAAAACCACTTGTAGTTATTCACCGTCTCATCATAGGCATTGGGTAGCTCATCCATCTCGATATGGAAGAAAGGTTCAAAGCTATCGTAATCATTCCATCCGCTTAGGGTATAGAGCATTTGTCGGTTTTGGGAATAAGCGGGGAGGTCAACGTTGTCGTTCACCGGGTATTCCACCTCACCATCCGAGAAGATGAAGTCATGGATGTTGTAATTTACAGAATAGTATTGATTGAGAAAGACGTCCTCATGTGTGCCGATGGTATTGGCAGGGATCATCAGATGCTCACCCTTGTGGATGAGATCCTCTCTCAAGCTACTCAGATCACGGATGGGAAGATTGGGGCAGAGCCTGTTGTGTCCGGCAGAGATCTGATTGTCTGTATAGCCGACATGTCGATTCCAGTCATAAGAATGCACCTGGAACGAGAATTCTCTTTGACCATACTCTGCTCGAATCTGATCCGCAAATCTTTGATACGCCACATTGAAGGTGTGACTTGCGGAGCGGGTAGGATCAGATATAGATTTGGAATTTGTATAGGACCCGATGTTGGTCCAGCGGACTTCTCTGCCAGCGCCTGAGATCAGCAAAAATGAAGCATTCCACACGCTCAAAGCATCATAACCCATGATTGATGTGGGAAAGTCATCCGTGGGATGTGGTACTGTGATGATGATTGGTCTGGTGCTATCCGGATTGTAGATATAGAGCCCCCAGCCGTAGTCAAAGGCACCTACTTCATCATCGTAGGGATCGGCAGTGCCATTGTCATCATGGTATTGCAGGTCCGGGATTTCTCTGAGCATATAATAGGTATTGCCCGAATCCGTGTCGTTAAACTCTACCACCTGATAGGGAAAATCTGCTTGATTTACAGCTACTTGCGCTTCTTCAAGCATGCCTTCCAGGAAGAGATCGACGATGTTTCCCCATTGGCTTAACTCGCTGGAATTGGGGATGCGGTAATTACCAAAACCGTTGGTCTGTCTGTCATAAGGGGCATAAAGATTGTAGTTTTGAATTGCTATGCCTTCAGCTATATGGGAAACCCAATTGTCATAGGCACAGTTTTCTTCGCTGCCGATGAGAAAACTCTCTAAAGAGGCGGTCTCGGTCAGATAAGCGGATAAGCTAAACAGGATTGATAGCATCCCGATCATGAGTAGGGTTCTTTTCATTGATACTCCTAAATTGGTTTGAAACTAAGCGATATTATCTTTAACAACAAGAAGGATACCACCGCTGATTTCGTCAAGCTTTATTTGCTCAGCTTTTTGTGATTGACAGATTCATGGTTTTTTGAAAAACATGTCACAGCTTGCAAGATATGGGAGTTTTAGTTTGAATTATAGAATATCAAAAGCGCTGATGATCACTTTGCTAATGCTGGGCATTGCCTGTGGTCTTTATGCCACATCCTTTGCCGATATCACAGTGAATTGGCTGGAAGAGAGGGGATTGAACTCCCGCTCGATCGTATTGGTGATATCAATGTTGCCCTTGATCGAGCTTAGAGGAGCAATACCGGTCGCCATCCTGCTCTTCAAAATACCCTGGCCGGAAGCTGTGTTGCTATCTGTCTTGGGCAATATGGTGCCGATCCCCTTTTTGCTGATCTTTATTGAGTGGTTTTTCAAACTCATCAGCAAAGTCCCCATCGGTGCCAGATTCACATCCTGGATCTTTGCCCGGACCCGTAGAAAAGGCAAAGCTATTCAGCGCTATGAAGCTTTGGGACTGGTCTTTTTTGTGGGCATACCTTTGCCTGGAACAGGAGGCTGGACTGGTGCTCTGGCCTCCAGGATATTCGGTGTCAGATTCTGGAGATCCATGCTATATATATTTCTGGGAGTACTCTTGGCCAGCGCTATCGTAACCCCTTTGTCGATGATGGGCAAACTGGCGGTGCACTAATGAGTGCTGTGATCACGGTGTTTTGGTTGGCGGGTGAAAGCAGTGGGGATATGCATTGTGCACTGATCATGAAAGCCCTGGCGCATGATGGTAAACGTTATCATCATGTGGGGATTGGCGGGCCTAAGATGCAGGCTCAGGGCTTGAAGCCATTGTTTCCCTTTGAACGTTTTGCGGTGATGGGCTTTGTGGAGGTGATCAGACATCTGAAGTTTTTCTGGACAGTAGAACGGCGAATCAGCCATTTGTTTGAGGAAAACAAACCGGATCTGGTGCTCTTGGCAGATTATCCGGGGCTGAATCTGAGAATTGCACATTTGGCTGATGAACACCGCATCCCGGTCTTGTATTACATTTGCCCGCAGTTTTGGGCCTGGAAACATGAGCGGGTCTTCAAGCTAAAAGCCAATGTAAAACATACAGCCTGCATTCTGCCCTTTGAAGAGGATTTGCTCTCGATCCACAATGTAAATTGCAGCTACGTGGGTCACCCCATTGCTGAAGAGATTGAGCACAAGATGGATCGTGATGCATTTGGCAAATTCTTTCATCTGAATACCGGCAAAAAGTGGTTGGGATTCTTTCCAGGGAGCCGCAATAGCGAAGTAAAGAAGATGCTGCCGATCTACCTCAAGGCTACCAGGGAGTGGGATCCCAAAGAGTATGAGATTCTGATCTCCAAATCCCGGGGTGTCAATCATCAGCTCTTTATGGATCTCTTGTCAGATACAGGCATGCCCAATCTCAATATCATCGATGGTTACAATTACGACATGATGAAGCATTGCGAGGTTTTGGTCTCTACATCAGGTACTGTGACTCTGGAGGCTTCATACATCGGTACTCCCACGGTGATTTGTTACAAGGCAAATATCCTTTCCTATGTGATCGCAAAACAGCTAATCCGCGTGAGTCATATCGGTCTGCCCAATATCGTGCTGGACAACGATGTATTGCCAGAACTCGTGCAGCATGATCTGAATCCGGAAAACATCAATACCCGGATCGCAGAAATGCTCCCGGGGAGTCCCAGACGCGAGGTTGTCTTGCTGGAGCTAAACAAACTCAGAGCAATGCTGAGTGACAAAAAACCCAGTGTTGAGCTGCCTAAGATCATTGAACAGATGCTGATTACTTATGGCTAAGCTCTGGCGTGGTATCTATAACAGGCTTGCCTCAGGCTTGTTGCGATTGCTCAATTGCACAATGAGATTTGAGGTAAAGAATCAACCTGCCAGGGAACCCGTAGTATATGCTTTTTGGCATCGCAATCTGATCTACTGTGCATTACTCAGAGCCGGGGATCGGATTGCCGTGATGATCTCAGGCTCAAAAGACGGTGAATTGATCGCCGGACCGGTGGAACGATTGGGTTACGTTGTGGTGAGGGGATCTTCCAGCAGGCAAGGTTCGCAGGCTTTGAAAGGGATGCTGCGCTATGCAAAGACACATTCCCTGGCGATCACTCCAGATGGCCCCAAGGGACCTTTAGGCACGGTTCATCCCGGCTTGTTCCAATTGGCTCTACTGGCCAAAATCCCGATTGTGGCGGTTGCTATCGATGCCAGGCGGGAATGGGTGTTTTCCTCTTGGGACCGGTTTCGCTTTCCCAAACCTTTTGCACTGATCAAGGCAGAATACTCGGATCCAATCCACTTGAGATCCAAAGCCGATATAGCTCTGGCAAAAAAGACTTTTATAGACTTTATGGCAAACAAAGAACGTGAGTATGAGGTGAACAAGCATGAAAAAGAAGGATTTACTCGAAAGAGAACAAAGAATCAAGAATTTTGAACGGCATTTCATCGCCTGGATCGCTTTCCTGGCAGCCATTACTCTTATCTATCTGGCATTGCTATTTATCGTGAGCTCTGGCTATATCTTCATCCTCAAGGGTTATCAGAGCAAGCGGGGATAGCTAATGCCGGCATCGCAAAGCGGGTGCACGTCAAATCACAATCACTTTGTACGAGGGCGTACTTTGGTATCGGGATAGAGCGATATCGGGGACAAGGTGAAAGCTAATCAGCAGGCAATCTACCATCTAAAAAATATCGGCACAAAAAAAGCGTGTCTTGAGACACGCTTTATGCATGGTGGATCAATCTTTGAGCTGCGCTATGCCAGGCCTGGGATCATTCCTCCGATCAGGAAACAAGCGGCAAAGGCTACGATGGCATAAAGTTCCGGAAATACGCCCAAGATCAGGGTACTTGAGAAGACATCATTTCCGGCACCGATGCTCTCGATACCATTTGCGACCACACGGGATTGATGATAAGCAGAAAAAAGTCCCACGATTCCCATGATCAGGCCTGCTCCAAAGATGGCGCTGGCTTGCAGCATGTTGATATCGGGTACGATATGGGTTCTTAAGATAAAGAAAGCTCCAAATCCGTAAAGCCCCTGAGTTCCGGGCAATGCAGACAGGATCATGCAATTCGGGAAGATATCATCCCGCTTCTTCATGGCTCCCACGCTGGCGCTGCCACCGATAACCGTTCCAATGGCGCTGCCGATTCCGGCCAGAGCTACCATCAAAAAGATTCCGATCCAGGCGATGAAAAATGCCAGATTTCCGCCCGCCATGGCAGTGCTTTGTGCTACTTCGTTTAAGGTATTCGGGTCCATTAAACCTCCTGTAATTTTACCTTGTAGATTTTGAAAATGGTTTATACTCGATGCCGGGTCCATTGAACGCGGCGTTTTTGAAGAACTCGACAAAAGTCAGACGCAAGGGGTGGACAAATCCAGATAGCCCACCCAAAGCCAGATTGAGTCCGTGACCAAAGATCATGAAGATGATGAAGATCACCGGACCAATGACGGGGGTGCCGGACAATTGCGCCCCGATGCTATTTACCACAAAGCCCAGGATGGCACTGGATACGCCCAAAGCAAAGAGACGGATGTAGCTCAATATATCACCAAAGAATCCGGTGATGATGTTGTACAACAACCACAATCCACCCAGGATATTTATGATCGGATTCCGCCCTGGTTGATTGAACAGCAGGATCAGCGCAAGTCCAGCCCACAGCGGGTATTTCAAATATGGTTGAACTGCTGAAATATCAGTGCCCAATTGCTGAGCTCCCAAAACTGACAAGGTCGCAATAAAGAGCAGGGTGCCAAACTCGCTGAGCCCATGCATGAACCCGGATTGATGGATCTTCTTGGCCATGGCAATGCCGATCCCAAACAGAATCTGGATCACGCCTAAGAGCAAAGCAAAATTGAAGATCTGATCGTTGTTTTCGATTAGTATCTTTTCACCTACCACAGGAAGCTCTTTCATGTCATAACCCAATATCGTACCGACCACAAAGCCCATGATAATGCTGGAAATACCAAAGAGAATGATGAGGTTCATGAAGCTTTTCATGGTTTCATTTTTGGCCTTGAGCTTGAGAATGATGGCCAGGACGATCAATACGATGCCATAGGCAATATCAGCATTGCAAAAGCCAAAAAAGAGCATGAAAAAAGGTGCCAGGAAAGGAGTGAGATCAAATTCATTGTACTTGGGCAGCATATACATCTTGCTGATGGGCTCGAACAGCCGGGCAAACCAGCCATTCTTCAAGCTAATAGGAGGATTTTCCTCCACGGTCGCGGGTGATACAAAGTGGATCAAGCTTTCTTGCTGGACAAACTCTTTGAGGCCTTCTTCCTTACTTACCGGGATCCATCCGCTGATGATCCTGAGGTGATCGTCTGCTTCGCTCACTGCTTGCAGGGTGGCATCTTCAAAGTCATAATCTGTGGTGATCCTGGCGATTTCTGCTTGAAAAGCTGTTGTGGCTATGGCTTTGATACTTCTTAAGTATTCATCAATGGCCTCAATCCGCTGCTCACATTCCTCGTATTGAGTCTCCAATTCATCCAGTGTGTGTTGGTGAAATGAGAATCTATCGGCTTCCAAAGCTGGGCTTTCACTTAAGTAAAATACCACAAAATACAATATGCCACTGCGTTCTCCAATGATCCGGATCGCATGATCTTCTTCCCAATCCTGCTGAAAGTGATTCTTCAAGCAGTGATGAAAATCTATGCCCACTCCGTTTTCGCGCAGCTTTTCTACCAGTTGATAATCAAAATGTCCCCAGGGTCTGAGGTCACGAATATGCTTGCGCAGGGTATCAAGATTGCGTTGCAGGTTATCTTTTTCGTCTCGAGCTTTGTTGATCTGATTCAAAAGAGCCTTGGTGGGCAGATTGGTGCTGCTCTTGCTCTCAGCTGCTTCGATTTTGGAGAGATACTGCAGAGCTTCTGCGTATTCTCCCAGCAGCTCCTGATTCTTGATCAGGCTATCGGTCTTTTCATCGGTGGAGCGAATAAGGTGAAGCATGCCCAGGCCTTGCAGCTTGGCCAAAAATTCCTGATACTCCAAATGGTAGAGCACGAAGGTATATTTCTTCATTTTTTCGATCATACCAGCTCCTCCAAACGGTTTTTGAGGATCTTTTGAGCGGCTTTGCTGAGATTCTCTTCATCTTCCAGATAGCGTTTGATCTTCATGATCGCTTCCTGAAAAGCCGGGATCTGCACTTTCTCATACAGATTCACTTTTTGGGTGGTCTTCTTGCGCACTTGTTCCAGAATGTGCATCTTACGAATAAAGAACTCCCGCTCGATCTGCAACCGGGACAACTCCTTGATCTGGACAATGCCATCCAGATACCAGCTTGGTGCGGTGAAGAGATTGAAGGGCGCAAGCTCATAAGTGATGTCTTCCAAAAGAGGAGTCTTGACTCCGGCGATCTTACGGGTCTTGATCTCAACGTCCTTTATGGAGATGAGATCGGGGTCAAATTCACTCCAGAGTTTCATAAAGATATCCAGCTCTTTTGTTCGCTCCATTATCTTTTGATCCAGCTCGGTGGCCTTATCTTTGGCCTTCTTTACTTCCATGCGCAGAGCAGATTCTTTGTTCTTGAGCGTGGGCAGAGCTTTTTCACGCACTCCCAGTTGCTTGATCAGCTGCAATTGAGAGATTTTGTTGTATTGAAATCTCAGATTCATGCCTTCTTCCAGTGTTTCTTCATGAATTCATCCTTGATACCAATCTCTTCCTTGTTAAAGTGATCCTGGAAGAGCTTCCAGGCAGTATCGAGCATGGTATCGGTATCGATGTTTACATCGATTGCCAATATCTCTTCGGCATATTCTTTGGCAAAATCAAGCACACGTTCATCGTAATCCGAAAGGTCAAAACCGTTTTCCAGCTTGGTCTTGGCATTGGCTGCATCCGCATAGAGGCGGACCGCTGTATTCATCACTTGAGGATGATCCTCACGGGTCTTCTTGCCAATCACGAGCTGTTTGAGGCGAGACAGGGAGCGGAAGGGATCCACGATGGTCTTGGAGATATCCGTATCACGCTTGAGAAAGAGCTGCCCCTCGGTGATGTATCCGGTATTATCCGGGATCGCATGCGTGATATCGCCACCGGAGAGGGTGGTGACAGCGATGATGGTGATGGAGCCGCCGCCGGGGAATTGCACCGCTTTTTCGTAGAGCTTGGCCAGATCCGAATACAGTGAACCAGGCATGGAATCCTTGGAAGGTATCTGATCCATGCGGTTTGATACAATGCTGAGGGCGTCGCAATACAGAGTCATATCAGTAAGCAATACCAGTACCTTCTCATTGTGCTTTGCGGCAAAATATTCTGCCGAAGTAAGCGCCATATTGGGCACCAAAAGCCTCTCAACCGTGGGATCCTCGGTTGTATTTACAAAGGATATGATCCGATCAATCACTCCGGCGTTTTCAAAAGTGTTCTTATAATAGAGGTAGTCATCATTGGAGAGCCCCATACCCCCCAGGATGATCTTATCACTTTCTGCGCGTAGTGCCACCATCGCCATTACCTCATTGTAAGGCTGATCCGGATCGGCAAAGAAGGGAATCTTTTGCCCGGTAACCAGAGTGTTATTGAGGTCGATGCCGGCAATACCAGTAGCAATGAGCTCGGAGGGTTGCTTGCGGCGCACAGGATTCACAGAAGGACCGCCAATCTCGACTTCCTCACCTTCAACCTCTGGTCCGCCATCGATGGGATTGCCGTATGCATTGAAGAATCTTCCGGCCAGATCTTTGCCTACTTTCAGGGTGGGTGCTTTACCAAAGAACACCACTTCGGCATCGGTTCCTATGCCTTCAGTTCCGGCAAAGATCTGCAGGGTGACGTTGTTATCGACGATCTTAACTACCTGAGCCAGACGTCCCGCCACTGTGGCCAGTTCTTCATTGCCGACGTTGTTGGCACGAACCGAACAAGTGGCTTTAGTGATCTGATTGAGCTTAGTATATATCTTTTGAAAAGCTTGCGTAGCCATTATTTAGCACTCCTTTCTTCAACTTCTTTGTGAAGTTCGGATTCATATTTCTTAAAGTCGTCAGTATCAAACACCACATAGTTCATCTGTTTGCAGATATTGATCAGTTTCACATAGAACGGCATTACTTCCTCAAAGGTCTCAAACACAAAGTCTTTCCCACAGATATCAAGGATTAGCTCCAGCATGTATTCCTGGCGTTTCATGGGCGTGGATTGATCCACCTCATCAAAGCCATCCTGTTGCAATATTACACGGTCCACAAGTTCGCTCTTCCAATACTTATCATGGTAAGAAAGTGGAACACCATCGTCGCCCAGGATGTTGATCTGCTCTTGAGCTTCACGGCCGCGCAGCAGGATGTCCTTGGCATGGATAACGTCATTAACCCAGTTTGGATTGACGTTTTCATTCAGATACTCCATCACTTCCGGGTATTCGAGATATTTGCTGTAAGAATCAATGGGATCAACGGCAGGATAGCGTTTGCTGTCGGCGCGGGTTTGCGATAAGGCGTAGAAACAGCGGGCAGCTTTTTTGGTGGATTCGGTCACGGGTTCTTTGAGGTTGCCACCGGCGGGGGATACAGTGCCGATGAAGGTGATAGAGCCAGTAGTTCCGCCTTTGAGATACACATATCCCGCCCGGGCATAAAAGCTGGACACGATGGCAGGAAGATCCATAGGAAAGGCATCAGGACCGGGCAGCTCTTCCATACGGTTACTCATTTCACGCAAGGCCTGAGCCCAACGGGATGTGGAATCCGCCAAAAGCAGGACCTTGAGCCCCATGTTGCGATAGTATTCTGCAATGGTCATAGCCGTATATACAGATGCTTCACGGGCTGCCACTGGCATATTTGAGGTATTGCAGATGATGATGGTACGTTCCATCAGTTTGCGACCTGTACGGGGATCATCAAGTTCAGGGAATTCCACAAAGAGTTCCACCACTTCGTTGGCACGTTCTCCGCAAGCTGCCATGATGATCATATCGGCGTCGGCATTTTTGGAGATAGAGTGTTGCAACACTGTTTTGCCAGCGCCGAAGGGTCCCGGAATGAAGCCGGTGCCACCTTCCACCATAGGGTTCAAGGTGTCGATAGTGCGGACTCCGGTTTCCAGCAGTCTAAAGGGACGGGGCTTTTCAATGTAGCTTTTGATGGGGATCTTCACCGGCCAATATTGGATCATATTAAGCTTGGTATCCTGACCTTCATTGTCGGTAATCACGGCGATGGTATCAGTGATCTTGTAGTTACCTTTTGCCGAGATCTCTTTTATCGTAAATTCACCTTTGAGTCCAAAGGGCACCATGATCTTGTGCTCGATCCAGCTTTCGGGGACACTACCCAACCAGTCACCAGAAGAGACCTTATCTCCAGCTTTGACGAGCGGAGTAAATTCCCAGCTATTGTCTTCATCCAGGGGATCCGTGTATTCACCTCGGGTAAGGAATACTCCTTCCATCTTATTCAAGTCATTTTGCAGACCGTCATAGTTTTTGGAGAGCATGCCCGGCCCCAGTTTCACTTCCAGCATCTTCTGGGTGAATTCTACCTCAGAGCCTGGTTTCAAGCCACGGGTGCTCTCAAATACTTGGGTATAAGCGGTATTGCCAAGCACCTTGATGACTTCTGCCATCAGTTTAACTCCTTCCAGATCGATGTAACAGATCTCGTTTTGGGATACAGGCCCCGAAACTTCCACCTGAACCAGGTTTTCAATAATTGCTTTTACTATACCTTTGGTCATCGTGTTACCTTCTATTTTTGCTTTATTCTTATGTTAAAATCTTCTGGAAATTCGAAGCTGTTTTCCAATTTGTTGAGGGTATCGTGAAAGACTTCCTTACCCAGAATGGCATCCGCTTTTTGCCAGCGGTTGATGATTCTGATTTTGACGTAATAACCGAGGATACGATTGATATTGAAGTATTCAAAAAAGTTCTGCTCATCAATCCATTTATTGCGCAAGACATCATATCCACGTTCACGATACAGGATGTTGTTTTGTTCCCAGATGCGAAACACACTGTCAAAGAGGGGATGGTCCTTGCCCAAGCCAAAATCAGCTGCATGGCTTTTGCTGAGATTAGTCACGGTTTCGTCTTCTCCGATCAGATAGCGGGCAAAATCCAGCTCATGATTACGGCCGTTGATAGCAGTAAGGATGTTTTTGATGTTTCGTTCCAGCTCAAAGAACTTGCTGACAAACTCATTGGAGTGATCCTTTGTAAAGCTAAAGAAGCCTCTGAGCAGTGCATGCTCCAGATCAAAAACATCAGGAAGCTCTTCTTCTGAAAGTGCAGAGCTGACAATCTCCCCGATGAATGCAGGCAGCACAGCAAATTCAGGGGGTGTTTCCAAGCGGGGAGTATCCATTTTGTGATGCAGATACTCCAGATACTCCTGCCAATATTCAGGGCTTTTTAGTCCTTCGGAATTCGGTTCTTTGTCAGTCTTTTTGTATAAGACCAGCAGCAAATTGGAGATATCATCCGGCAAGTGGATTAGCTCGATCAAAGCATAATCTTCTGCACTCAATTGGGCTTTGGCTTGTTCCCGAAAGTTCTCCGGAGCAAAAACCAGTTTACTGTCGTCAATCGAGACATTCGGCAAGCTGGCAATAAAGTAATAATACTGCCTGCTCATAATCAGCTATCAAATAATATCTTAGCAGTGCGGGGACGCAGGTAGTTTTTGAACAGCTCGGCAAAGTCTTCATCCGTGAAGCTAAGTTTGTAGCTACCGTCGCTGGGGGAGATGGTGAATCCGGCTTTGATCTGAGGACTAAAATCTATCTCAAGCTTGCCATCAAAGTTTGCTTTCAAAGAGGACAGAAATCCCTCATCCAGTTTCTTTTGCAGCTTATCAGATAGCAAGATTGCCGCATCTTTTTGCTTCCAGCCGGATACCACTTCTTTGATCAGACCCTTGACAAAATCTGCATCCTGAAAGCTCTCTTTACTGCGTTGCTCCACATTCACTTTGAGCACAAGATCGGTAATCTTTTGTTTCAAAGCGCTGATGCTGTGTTTGCTTGCCATTTTCAGATCACCTTCGGTGTTCTTTTTTATCTCCTGAGATTTCTGCTCTGCAGATTTGATTTCTGCTGCAGCCTTATCCTGGGCATCCTGTAAAAGCTTCTTGGCGTCTGCTTCGGCTTTTTCCAGGATCTTTTCTGCTTCGGCATTGGCCTTGGCCACACCCTCTTCATAGACTTTTTTTAAAAGGTCTTGCAACTGGTCGCTCATAGTAATCTCCAGTATTTTCATCTTTGTGACAAAAACAGGCTGAGCCCGATTTTTGTCAAATAGTTTATCCAGCTTCAAATCATATTTCTTCGCATCTCTTCAGAATAAAGAAACAGTCTCTGATCAAAGGCCTGGTAGAAGCGACTTATCATTGTTTGAGATTCTACCCTAATTCCAGATGAGGTATTCACTTTTGCACGTCAAGATGAATGGAGGCTTTTTTTTACCATGATGATGGGTCAGGTGCATCTGTCCTTTTCAGCGGATTGTTTGTGCTCGCTTATACTTCAATTCCCACTGCGGCTCTGCAAAGGCTCTTGGAGAGTTCCTGTGTCCGGCTCAAGAACTCCTCAAGAGGCTTGCCACCGCTTGGCAGGCTGGGGATGGGATAAGGCAAACCGAGCGCTGGTTTACTGTTTCAGATGCTCATGCAGAAAGTCGTGATAATCCTGGTTTTGGAACACCAATTCGTCATGAGTTCCCTTATGCGCTCTTCCTGCAGCGTCGATGTAGAGCACACTATCCACATAACGCAAAGTGGAGAGTCTGTGCGAGATCACGATGGCCGCTGTTCCGGGATAATCCTGGTTGATTGCCTGCCAGAGTTTTTCCTCGTTTTCGGCATCCAAAGATGCAGTAATATCGTCCAGGATCAGAAGTTCGGGACGCTTAATCAAGGCTCGGGCGATGGTGATGCGTTGTTTCTGACCACCGGATACACTCATGCCCCGCTGACCCACAGCTGTGTGATCCTGCAAGGGAAAGGCGGCGATCTCGTCTTTCATCTGCGATGCTTGCATGGCAATCTGATATTCGCTTTCATTGGCATCTTCATTGGCCAGCATGATGTTATCTTTGATGCTACCACTAAAGAGTGCCGGCTCTTGGGGCACATACGCCACCACTTCCCGCAAGCTTTTGATATTGATGTTTTCCAGATCTGAGCCACTAAAAGTGATCCTGCCACTATCCGGTTTGATCAAGCCCAGGATCAGATTGGCAATAGTAGTTTTACCACTGCCGGTAGCTCCCAAAATCAGCATCCTTTCTCCGGGTATGAGCTGGAAGGATACTTCCGTGATGATTGTTTCATCTTTTTCAGGATAGCTACAATTCACCTGTTCAAAAGAGAGTCCGCTGAATGTGCGCACCACTTGACCCTTATCTTCGTCCTTATTAAAGGTAGGATGATCTTTCATCTCTTCCAGGCGATCGATATTCACAAAAGCCTGCTTGCCGGATACAAAGAGTTGCGGAAGATCCAAAAGCGGATAGATCATCATGGATAGATAGGTATAAAACAGGAAGAAGGTTCCCACTGTGATCTCACCTTTCACCGCCATGTATCCGCCAAACATGATCACTCCGATCTGAGCAAAGTAATCAATGTATTGGTAGATCAGGCTGAGGATGGCATTGAGCTTTACCACGCTCATCTCGG
This sequence comes from uncultured Candidatus Cloacimonadota bacterium, assembly GCA_964501025.1. GTDB lineage: Bacteria > Cloacimonadota > Cloacimonadia > Cloacimonadales > Cloacimonadaceae > UBA5456. The sequence continues at coordinate 28,341 of CAZCRD010000001.1, forward strand.
TCTTGAAACGCCTTGCCAATGCCACATCAAAGAAGCGGTTATACTTGTCTTCACTGACAAAGGATTTGACGATCCTGATCCCTGAGAAACTCATCTCAAGCTGGTTGTTGATGTTTGAGATCGCTCGCTGATTGCGCTCAAAATTTGTGTAGAGCTTTTCACTGGTAAAGTAAAACACCACCATCATCAAGGGTAAGGGTGCGATTGAGAGCAAGGTCAGCTTCACATTGATGCTAAACATTACCAGCAGAGAAAACAGGATCAGCGAGAAGGAATTGAACGCTCTGAAAATGCCGCTGCCCAAAAACCAGGTTATCTTGGGAAATTCCGATAGATCATCGGTGAGTCGGGTCACCACATCTCCGGTACGGAATTTCTGGAAAAAGCGGTAGTCTTTTTTGGTGATGTGTCTGAAATAAAAGATCCTCAAAGTGTGTTCAAAGCGCAGATTTACCCAAGCTCTAAAACAAGGATAGAAGCCAGTGAAAAATTGTGCTACACCGATTACAAGGAAGAGCATGATGACGCGGTTAACTTCCACCATCGGAGTAGGGTGCAAATCTGGCTGAGCCAGGATATCCTTGAGCAAGTCGATCATGCGCTTGAAGGCAATAGGATAGGCAATCTGTACCGCTGAGGAAGCCAGGGTAAAGAATACCATGATCAGCACAAACCACTTTTGTGCTTTGTATTGGGTGAAGATCCAGCGAATGTGCTTATTCATCGTCACCTCCCAACATCTGCAGCTTTACGAGTCTGCGATACCCTTCACTTTCACGCATCAGGGTCTTGTGATCTCCCCGGGCAAGAATCTCTCCGGCACTGAAATACAGGATCTCGTCAGCATCCAGGACAGAGGTGAGTCTGTGGGCCACCACGATCACTGTCTTGCCGGTGAAGATCCGATTCATGGTGCGTTGGATGCGTGCTTCAGTTTGAGGATCTATAGAAGCAGTAGCCTCATCCATGATGATGATCTCAGAATTGAAGGCCAAAGCCCGGGCAAAGGATATCAACTGCTTCTCACCTTGAGAGACGTTTTGCCCGCGTTCAGCCAGCTCTGTATCCAGACCATCCGGCAGAGCTTTGATAAAGTCATCCAACTGCACTATCGAGATCGCTTCCTGAACTCGTTCACGACTCACATTGTCATTATAAACTCGCACGTTTTCCAATATCGGTCCCGGAAACAGAAAGATATCCTGCAGGATCAATCCAATCTTGCTGCGCCAGGCTCTAAAATCCAGAGTCCGCATCGGAACTCCATCGATCAGGACATTTCCCTTTTGCACTTGATAAAATCCGCAGAGAAGGCTCACAGATGTGGATTTTCCACTTCCTGATGCTCCCACCAGAGCTATTTTTTTGCCCTTGGGGATGGTAAATGATACATTTTTCAAGACCCATTCATCCGCTTCATAGGCAAAACTCACGTTGTCAAAACGGATATCACGCTCAAAGCTGGGAATCGCATTTCCAGTGAAGGTCTCGTCTTCAGTTCCGAGCTCGGTAAGCTCCAGAATCCGTTTCAAAGATACAAAGCTACGCTGCATCTGCATGAAGTTTTCACTAAGGTGCATCAGCGGCCAAACCATGCGATATATATATTGGATAAATACGATCAAGGTGCCCAGAGTGGCCACGCCGGCGATGATTTTGGGGGCAGAGATCATGATCACTATCACCACAAAGACTACGTTGAAGATAAACATAAACAGGCTTTGTGTGCCATATTCGATAAAGCTGGTCTTGACCTCTGTATGCTGTTTGTCTTTGGAAGCTACGGTAAGATCTGAGATAATCCGCTGCTCCTGATTGAGCGCCTGGATCATTGGCATGCCCTGTACATAGTCTGTGATCTTGGCCGAGATGACCGCATATTTTTCTCTGATCATGCGGAAAAACCTGGTGATGTATTTGAACACAAAGGAGTACATCACGATGCTCACGATAATGATGGGCATGATGTAGATGGTGGTATGCCAATCCCGCACCATTAGCACGGCAAACACTCCCACAAAAAAAAGTAGATTGCCGATGATGGTGATGGATAGCTCGCTAAAGAGCACTTTGACCCGCTCACTATCGCTTTCCACTCGAGCGATCAGTTCTCCCACCGGCTGTTTGTTAAACCAGCCAATCGGGAGTTTCAACAGATGACTGAAGACGCGAGCCTTGAATTTGGTAATGATCTTGATTCCGAGCTTGCTGAGCAGCACAATCTGCAGATAAGAAAGCAATCCCGATACCAGCACGACACCGATAAACATGAAGCCATAGCGAAACATCTCAGACATATCTTGATTGGGAATGCTCTGATCTATGATCAGTGCCAGGATCAGGGGATCCACCAATCTCAAAGCTGAGGTGACAAGCATCGCTATCAAACCAAAGATGAGCAGCCCCTTATCCTTTTTGATAAAAGGATAGATCAGCTTCAAGTAGTATGAGAATTTTTGCTTCTGCTCTGACATGAGATAAACCTATATAACTTAGTAAATGTGCCGCGGCTGATAATCAGTACAAGGTAGGACTATTACTGATTGGTTAAAAAAATCCAGCCCAATATATCAATTGCCGTGAGACTACAATCAGTAAGTGGGGGTCTGGGTTTGCTTGCTGTGCAAAGAACAATACTGGACAAAACACTATGGTCGGGATGAGAGGATTTGAACCTCCGACTTCTCGGTCCCGAACCGAGCGCGCTTACCGGACTGCGCTACATCCCGACCGTGTTTGGTCACAATTTTCAGCTATGCAATCGTGTCAAGATTATTCTTTACCGATCGCCTTCAGGAGTTTTTCTGCTTCCTCGCTGGTGATTTTTCCGGATTCCAGCATATCCAGGATCTTGAGTCGGCTGCGTTCGGCGATCTCTTCCTTTTCAGCTTTCTTTTTCTCAGCGCCCAGATAGGGCTTGATCAACGGTGAATTCACCACTTTGTTGATATATTCTTTCAATGAATCCGAATTCAGATGCTCATATTTGAGGTCGTCAAATTCGGCTTTCACATTGCGCATACCCTCTTTGATGCCATCGTAGATTTCGGAGCTTAGTCCTTCTATCTTACCTATGATCACGGTTTTGGTCGTATCCAGATCAAAGTCCCTGGCCATGTCCTTCATGTTTTCGATGGCTTCGATCACTTTGGTCTTGATCTTCTCTTCGTTGATGGATTGAGCCGCCCGGTGCAAATAATCTACCATTTGGTTCAGTTTATCGGTGGCTTTTTCCAATTCTTCCGTGGTGTTTACATTGATCAGCGTCTCTTTGAGCTGATCCAGCTTTTCCTTGATATAATTGATATTGATCTGCCCATCGCTGGAAAGCTTAATCAATCCGTTTTCGGTCTCGATCTTGATCTGCGTGGGTTTTTCCCCTTCAAAAACATTCTCAATGCGGAAAGTATTGTCTTCATGGCTCACTTCTGCATCCAATTTGGATTTGAGGCGTCCCCTTTCGCTTTCTGCTTCGAGGCTGAAGCTGAAGCTGAGCGGCAAGACCAGGTGTACAATCCCGTTTTCGGTCTTGAACTTAAAATCTCCACCTTCTACAGGTTGGGTTTCATAGTAGATGGGACCATTTTCAGTTTCCACATCCACTTTGCTAAAGCTGGCCAGACGCAGCTTGATGGGACCATTTTCGCTTTCCAGATGCAAGCCCTCACCGCAGATGTCTTCTGCGGAGATGGGACCATTCTCAAGTTTGGCAAAAATGCTACCTGCAGAATTGTGAATTCTGACCGGACCGTTTTCACTTTCCAAATGCTTATCTCCAGTGCAGTTTTTTACCGAGACCGGAGCATTTTCGCTGATGATACGGATGTTGTTTTTGAGTCCGGACATACTCAAGGGCAGGTTCTCGATTTCGATCTTTACAAATACATCTTCTGGTACCTTAAGCTTCAAAGTGGAATTTTTTGCCTTGTGATCAAAAGCGTCAATCTCTTCCAGCCTGAGCTCGAGCTTGCCATCGGCAAATTCTGCTCTTACATAATCCTTGATGTCAAAATCTTCCTCAGCTTGAGTAAGACTAAGCTCACCTTCCAGGATTACGTTGTTCTCTGAATTGGCTTCTATCGCCAGGGGGGCCATTTCATTCTCGATTTCCAGGGTCTTCAGATCGCTGAATTCCCAGTTTTGTTTGATCTTAATTTTCATCATTTTTCTCTCCTTTTTGAGATCATTGCAAGGGCTTCATCTACATCGATAAAGCCTTCTTCCAGGTCTGCCAAAACATCCGTAAAATCTCGATCTGGAACGCGTTGACTGGTGATAATACGATTTATTTCGGCTAATCTGTTTTTGATAGTTGGATATGATATACCAAGCCGATTTTGCACTTCCTTCAGATTTCCCTGAACCAGAAGGAAGAGTTTGATAAACTCCAATTGTGATGCTGAAAAACCCTCAAGCCAGTTCTTTTTGAAACTGCCTTGAAAACTCACATCGCACTTGGGACAGTGGTACTGGCGAATCTCAAGTTCGTGGTGACAAATGGGACAATTCACTAAATTCATAAGCTTACCTCTATATAATTAAGGTCAAGATTAATAATCATGATAATATGTCAAGCATTATCTTAGATATATTCATTTTATGCATAAGAAAGCTTTAATATCCGCCTCTGTGCTCTTCGGGTTGGGTTGATACAAACTCAGCTTTGACTCCTGATCAAGTCCTGCTCAGGACTCTATCAGGACTGAAGCTCGAGATAAAACTGACATGATCCCTACGTCACATAGAGAGTAGCACCCCCAGAGGAAACACGGGATCTGAACCATCTATGAATAATCCCATATCTGCACAATTCTCTTGACAACATTATCCTGATAAATATACTTACACGCGTATGTAATTTAATATAGATGGTAATGTGGGTGATTTATTCATTCTGAAGCAAAGAATGAATACCCGCTAATGTGCATTAGCATATCAGGCTTCAAAAGGAATGCAAATTAAGGCTGCGATTTGTGCTCCTTTATTGAGCAGCACAAAGGAAAAGATACCATGAAAAGGTCTGTTTTTGTTTTACTTTTTCTATTGATTTTCGCATCTACTCTAATGGCGGAATACTCTGTAATCTACAGTCAGGATCCAGAAGATTTTGCAGATACGGTACCCTGCGTTTACAATCCTTTCAGTTTTTGGGATTTTGAAGGAGCCGAAGCCTTCTTTGACCTGGAAGCACCGATTACCAGAGCCCAGTTTGTGGGAACCTTTATGGATGAGGAGGGAACTATAGAACCAAATGAGTTTGAATACCTTAGGGTGAAGTTCTACGACATGGAATATCAGAGCATAGAAAGTCTGGACCCTGATCCCATCATCGCCCCAAGTTCTGGTGAATATAGCTTATTATTATATGATGACAATTACGATGGCTGGGGAGGAGCTTGGGCAAGTGTCTTCGTTGGCGGTGTCATGAAGCTTAGATCCGTATCAATGATCGATGGGGGAGTATCAGATCCATACATCTTCTATGCTGAAGAGGGTAGTGAGATCTCAGTGCTTTACCATCCGGGACAATCTGCCGTTCAAAACTCATTTGTTGTTATGGATCCATCCAACAACGCCATAGCCTTTAGTGGAGTAGATACCATCCCGCATAGCATAGGTCCTGCACAGCAAGATCTGGCGATGCCTCCGGAATGGGATGAACCCATAGATAGCTTTGATCTTGTAGCTGAAGTTATGGTATTGAGTGAGTTAAGTGGTCTTTATATTTCTGTTCTGACAGTGGATATTCCTCCAATATTGCTTGAATCAGGCTGGGTATCTATCCAATTGTTAAATAACGAACCCCAATCACGCTTCTTTGCATGGATAAATGCCGCTACATCGGTTTATATGGATGAAAGTGGAGACAATATTGCGTACGGAAGAGCGTTTGAATCCACTGAATCATATAACCTTGACCTCTGTTATGCGCTTTCAACAGGAGGAGGAGAAGAAACTAATGTAGTAATAGATATCAATGGCAATTCTTCAGACCCTGATGTTTCTGTAGAAATTGGGGGAACACCTCCAGAAGGGCTTCTGGGACCTGATTCGGGAGTGCCTGCTGTAATCTATACTTTAACTGGGATCGGAACCCATGATATCACAGTGCTAAAGCCCGAGCAATTCACCTCAGACTGGTATTGCTGGTTACAATTGGGCAGCACGCTTTATGAAGCAGCAAATCCCATCCCGTCCGGTGTAGCTTACTGGACTTTCCCAGATGTGGAATTTCCCGCAAAGGGAAATGCCGTAATCGTTATCAACGACAATTCTACTCTCCCTGTGGAGCTTAGCAGTTTTACTGCTACAATTACAGCTCAAAACTACGTAAAGATTGCCTGGGTAGCAGAGAGTGAGACAAACCATAGCGGATACAATATTCTGCGCAATGAAACCGATCTTTTGGCTGAAGCCAGAAAAGTGAATCCGGAATTGATCGATGAAGGCATTGAACTCGGCACCCAGATCAACTATTCCTATACAGATAGCGAAACTGGTCTTAATATGCAGTATTATTATTGGCTGGAAAGTGTGGCTCTGGACGGTTCACTTGAGTATTTTGGCCCACTCATGGTAAACTTTGGCGATCCGGAAGCGGATCCCGATGTCCCACAGCTTCCTCAAAAAACCGCTTTGCTCAATGCTTTCCCCAATCCTTTCAATCCGGCTACCACTATCTCCTACTTCCTGGCTAAAGGCTCGGAAGTGCAGCTTGATGTCTTCAATACTCGTGGTCAGCTTATGCATACTTACCGCACAAATCATGAAAATGCCGGAACCTATTACCACACTTGGGATGGCTGTGATCTCTTTGGAAAACCCGCCGGTAGCGGCATATACTTCTACCGCATGAAAAGCGATGATTATCACTCAACCAAAAAGATGGTGCTCAGCAAATAGTATCAAATGACTATAGGATGTCTTAAAGCCTTGTATAATATGGGTTTTCTTAGGCATCTGCCAAAATGAGAATGTGGGCACGGTCGAAAGATC
>CAZCRD010000002.1:0-18766 GCA_964501025.1 uncultured Candidatus Cloacimonadota bacterium
CTTGTTGCAAATGATTCTCATAATAAGGATAAACTAATGCAAGAACACGAAGCACAATTTCGAGACTATCTGCAAAAGCAGGGGCTAAGGCTCACGCGAAGCAGGGCTTTGATTTTGAATACAGCTTTTGCTGTGCATGAACACTTTGATGCGGAGACACTGCATGACCTGGTAAAAAGTGACAAGGTATCCCTGGCCACGGTGTATCGCACTCTACCTCTTTTGGTAGGAGCCGGCTTGATCCAGCTGGCTGTGCATAGTGAAGGACGTGATCGCTTTGAGCATATTCTGGGGCATCCCCAGCATGTACATTGGCTGTGTGAAAACTGCAAAGCGGTGATAGAGAGCGATCTTTCTGCTTTGCTTCCCGCTATTAAGAATGAAGCAAGAGCTTTGAAATTTGACATAGACCAGATCAGCTTAAGCATCAAAGGCTTATGCTGGAAGTGCCGGAGAAATGAAAATGAATCTCAATAAAAAACATGTTATCGCTCTCGCCGGAAATCCAAATGTGGGAAAGACCACGCTCTTCAATGCCCTCACCGGTTCCCGGCAAAGTGTGGGGAACTGGCCCGGAGTAACCGTCGAGCACAAAAGCGGAAGCTTCACCTTCAATGGCACCAAATACGAGGTGATCGACCTCCCGGGAATCTATTCCTTATCCGGTGGTACTCCTGACGAACTGGTTGCTCGCAATTTTATCCTCAATGAAAAGCCGGATCTGATCATTAATATCGTGGATGCTTCGAATCTGGAACGGAATCTGTATCTGAGTGTGCAATTGATGGAGCTGGGAGCACCGCTATTGATGTGCCTTTCTATGTATGACATCGCCGAGCGCAATGGCCTCAATATCGAGCTGGAGCATCTCAGCAGTCATTTGGGCTTTGATGTAGAAGCACTGGTATTGAACAAGCGTTTTGATGCCAAAGCCCTCCTGCAAAAGATCGAGAACAATCTGGCTCAGCCCTCAGTGCCGGCTCAGATCTATTATGATGAGATTGTCGAGCAGCATCTGGAGACGATCTGGCAAAGTATTTTAAGCAAAGACAGTCTGGCTGATTCCACTCTGGACAAACCTCGGGCAGATGAGCTATACTGGCAGGTGCAAAAGACCCGCTGGCAAGCCCTGAAACTGATCGAAAGAGATCCGGAATATACTCTGCAACTATCCGAAGATCAAGGACTTCTGGTCGAAAAGGAAGTGAAGGCGATTGAGAAACATCGCGGACAAAATGCCGCAAACGTGATCGCTGATGACCGCTATGGCTATATCCGGGGCCTGGTAAAAGATGTGGTAAAGCGCCATAAACCAGGTAACTGGACCTTCTCTGATGCGGTGGACAAGGTCTTGATCTCTGGATTTGTGGGACTCCCGATCTTCTTTGTGGTGATGTATCTGGTTTTTTTGATCGCGGTCAGAGCAAGCGAACCCTTCATTGGCTGGATCGAAGGCGGATTGTCCTGGCTCTTCATAGATCAGATGGGAGCTTTGATGGATCTGATTCATGCCCCCTCCTGGCTCAATTTTCTCTTTAGTGAGGCTCTGGGTGGAGGCATTGCCACCATTGGCACCTTTATTCCCCCTATATTCTTTATTTACATCAGTTTATCAATATTGGAAGACAGCGGCTATATGGCACGGGCAGCCTTTATTGCCGACAAATTTATGCGCCGGATCGGTTTGCCCGGGAAAGCCTTTATCCCGCTTTTGGTTGGATTTGGCTGCACTGTGCCAGCGATCATGGCTACCCGTACCCTGGAAAGCCCGCGGGATCGACTCTTTGCTTCGCTTTTGACCCCCTTTATGAGCTGTGGAGCCAAGCTGCCGGTCTATACCTTCCTGGCTATGATCTTCTTCCCGCAGCGAGCGGATATCGTGATCTTCGGACTCTATATCTTTGGCATTGTGATGGCGATGCTCACCGGATTACTGCTCAAAAAGACGATCTTCAAGACTGAGCCGGGAAATTTTGTGATGGAGCTGCCACCATATCATGTGCCCACATTCAACGGCATCATGTTGCACACCTGGTTTCGACTCAAGGACTTTGTGTTGCGCGCCGGACAGACCATCCTGATCGTGATTGTGATCATCAATATCCTGCAGATCATCATGGTACCCAATGTATTTAGCCCGCAGCCTGAAAAGATCAGCGTACTGGAGGTCGCTGGTCACGCCATTACTCCGGTACTCAAACCAATTGGCATCGAAAGTGAAAACTGGGCAGCCTCTGTGGCTCTGATCACTGGACTCTTTGCCAAAGAAGCCATCGTGGGTACGATGCAAAGTCTGTATTCCGGCAGCGAGATGAACATGGAACTCAGTGAAGCAGAAGATGACAGCTCGGCAGGACTCAAGGCAAATCTACAAGATAAGTTTGGAGGCTGGAAAGCAGCTCTGGCCTATTTGCTTTTTGTGGTGTTATATTCACCCTGTGCTGCAGCTTTGGCTATGCTTTTCAAAGAGCACGGCATGCGCTGGACTGTATTTAGCTTTGTATATTTGAATCTTTTGGCCTGGATCATCGCCATGGTCTTTTACCAGATCGTGGCCTTTGGTCCTGCGTCTGCATACTGGCTGGGGACAGGCCTGGTGTTTATGACGCTTATATATTTGAACTTAAAGACTATAGGAAAGAGAAATGAATCAACGACGTAGAATGGGACAATGGGGACGCCGTTTTTTTGGCAGAAAACGCCGCTTTGAATGCCAGATGGGTGATTGCCTGCCCATGAGTGAGCTCGCTGAAGGCACAAAAGCAACAGTGTATTGCAACAACGATCTGAGAACTATCGAACGCGGCATCTATCTGGGCGCTAAGGTCACCATCTTTCGCAATGAGATCGAGGAGCCCAACCTCATCATCGCAGTTGGTGATTCACGCTATGTGCTGGATCGCAGGATTGCTCAAAACATCAGAGTGAGAGTTGATTCCGCTGGGTGATGAGCAGTTCAGCCCGGATTCCTGACAGAAGACCCGTTTAGCTTCAAAAATTACCGAGGCAAGAGCTTCAGCTTTTGCCTCGGTTTTTTTACATAATATCTGTTTACTCTATGCTGAGAGCAGATTTCTCTGGAATCATCACTACAGTGAGATGATTCTTATCAAACTGTAGATACTTTCTGGCAGCTGAAGTGATGAGTTTTTTATCAATTTTGGCATAACGAGCAGGATGCTCCAAAAAAGAATCTATTGCTTCCCTATTAAAAGCATTCTCTACCATACGCGAGAGCCAGTAACGATTTTGAGAGATGCTCTCTTCGTAACGTTTTTGTAGCACCGCTTTGGCTGAATCCACAAAACGCTCTTCAAAATCACCCGCACGAATGCTATCCACCGTGGCAAAAATCGCCTCGTTCAGTTCATCCACCCGATCAGGAGAGCAGGCCATGAAGATGTTTAGCTGGTAGTGTTCCTGAGGATACATTTCCACGCTATTCCAGGCTTGGATCACATACACTCCGCTGAGTTCTTCGCGGATGTTTTCACGCAGTTTTTCATTTAGCACCATGGTCATCGCACTCATAGCTACTTTGTTATCATTGTTTATCTTGAACTTTTCATTTGTGGTGTGGGCTACATAAGCGCTTTCACTGCTTCCCTGGCGGAATCTCGCCTCACGTTTGCCTTGGATGGGCATGATACCCGCATCCACGATCTCATCCCTGCGAGGGCTCACAGGTAGATTAGCCAGATATATCCTAAGGTATTCTTCCAGCAACTCTTCATCGAAATTCCCGGCAAAGAAGAAGCTGAAGTCCGAAAAATCGGCAAAGCGATCGTTATGGATACTGATCATTCTCTTTAGCTCAAGCTCATCCAGGTGTTCTGCTTTCAGAGACTGTTTGAGCGGATGATGGTCGTAGTTAAGCACCTTCAGTGAATCAAAGAAGACACTCTGGGGATTGAGGCTCTGATTCTCCAAAAATGGTCTGAGTTGATTCACCATAGCATTCAAGCTACTTTGTTCAAAACGGGCATTGGTACCATATTGGTAGATCAATTGAAACATTGTCTCCAGATCACGGGGCGAGGCTGAACCGCTAAAACCTTCGTAGTATGTATCCACTTCCAGATCCACGCTGGCAATCTTTCCGGACATGATGCGAGACATCGCATTGCGATCGAAGTCTCCCACTCCGCTGACGTTTAAATAGTTTCCCAAGAGCTGAGCAGCGATGGCTTTTTCGCTATCATAGCGGGAGAAACCTCCCGGGCTTTTTGCACTAAACAGGATCTCATCCGCCTTAAAATCTGTCTTTTTGCTATAGACCTGTACTCCGTTTGAGAGTGTCCAGTGTTGGATGCCGCTATCCGGATAGGTCTTACGCAAAGTGATCTCACCTTTGGCAGGTAGCTCAGCCATCAGGGGCTCGGTTACCACATTGTCCTCATAAGGCTCGATCTGGGTGGCTTGTACTTCGCCATAGACGGCCAAAAGCTCTTCCTCGGTGGGATGCACCATGCCCTCTTTATCGATCGATGAATAGCTGATCGTGAGGTTTTCTTCGGTGATTAGATCATCGATCACGGCATTGATCGCTTCCAGTGGAAGCTGATCTACGAATTGTGAGGCCAGCATGAGGCGTTGCTCTGCCCCCATGATGGTGTTGTCACTGATCAGAGAGCCAAAGATGCTCCATACGATCCTCCCGGAATCCCGAGTGTCGTTTTCTTCCACAGCACGTTCCAGATTGCGGATATAGCGTACTTTGGCACGATCCAGCTCACTCTGGGTAAAGCCATGACGGCGCACCCGTTCTGCTTCGGTAAGCAGAGCTTGCAAGGCTTCAATGTTTTTTCCCTCACCAGTATAGGCCAGCAGCTCGGTGCTGCCAAAACCCTTCATCATCGATCCGCTGCTGCCATAGGCAGCGCTGAAGGGCGCATCTTCTTGCTGAGTGATTTCTTCAAAACGGGCATTGAGCATGCTAAAAAAGAGGGATTCTTGCACATCGCGCACAAAGTCTGCCACGGTTTTGTAGTCAGTGGGATCACGGCGCCAGGACGCGGTTATCGTGGAATATGGGTATTCGGAATCTGTAGCCACCACTGCTCTGGGAGCAGGATGATCCGGCACCTCAAAGATCTCGCGAGGACGGGGATTTTCGCGGGCTGGGATATCGGCAAAATATTCTTCTACCAGAGCCAGTGCTTGAGCTTGATCCAGATCGCCGATCACTACCACGCTTTGCAAATCCGGCCGATACCAATCTTGATAAAAGCGCAGGATCTCATCCCGGCCAAAAGTGGTAAGCACATCGTACGTGCCTATGGGCATACGTGTAGCATAGCGGCTGCCGGCAAATCTCACCTTGAAGATCTGATCACTGATACGGCTTTGGGCGTTTTGACCCATACGCCATTCTTCGATGATCACTCCACGCTCCTTTTCCAGCTCGCTTTCTTCAAAGCTCACCTGATGAGCCATATCGGAGAGGATCCGAAAGCCTTGTTCCAATTGTTCACGATCATCGGTCGGGATCTTGAGCTGATACATGGTGAAGTCAAAACTGGTCATGGCATTCAGCCCATTGGCAAATCCCATACCGATCGAGGCCAGATAATCCACCACTTCGCTTTTGCCAAAATTGGCACTGCCATTAAAGGCCATGTGTTCAGTAAAATGCGCCAGGCCAAGCTGATCCTCATCTTCCAGAATGCTGCCAGCATCTACATACAGTCTCAGTTCCGCGCGATTCGCAGGTCTGGAATTCTGCATGATGTAATATGAAATTCCATTGTCCAGAGTGCCGATCAGAATATCGGGGTCACTGGGAAGTGGCATCTCGGCGATTTCTGTTGGCAATTGGGCAGCAGCAAGGCTAAACGCCAAAGCCATTAGAGAAAGCCATAAGACCTTCGTTTTCATTAAGTTCTCCTTGTAATAGTTTTCTATTGTTCTTTGTTGATTATTCATCCTGAGGTTCATCTACTGTAATCAACCACTGCTGGTCATTTGTCAATATGGTCTCAGCATCTCCATAGACGAGGGGACTGGTAGCCCCTTCCAGCCAGATATCCACCCGGTAACTAAAACTATCGTTCAGTGATGCATATTTTACTCTCTGCCAGAGTGATTCCCCGCTGGGAATATCAAGCAGAGTGGAAACAATCTGAATGGTGGTGGGTTTTACCATCCTGATCTCGGCCCGGGTTATAGTTACAAGACTGTTGTTTACGATCTTGATCGACGCCCGATTGGGATCCAAAAAAGCATTGGTAGTTTTGCCGGCTTTGATCGTGACTTCTGTGCTATCAAGATATACGCCGTCTTCATCGCGCAGCGAAAAAGTCTCACCCACAAGATACACCGGTATCTTTTGCTTCACTTCCCCGGTGAGAAAGCTCTGCGTCTCGGTATCGATCTTGAACACATGGCTTTCTCCTTCGGGAATGGTTACCAGATCCGAACCATCCACCGCAGTGTACACAGGGTATGAGGTACGGTTTACCATGTTGAACTTCCCCCCTGACTCACAGGCGCTAAGAATCACGAGAATCGCGCCCAACAAAGCATAGTATCTTATTTTATTCATGCTGCTAACCTCATTTTACTTTTTTTCACCTTATTCATCAAGGCTGAGGTGTCAAGAAAAATCACTACAGCCTTGTCCTAAATATCTTTTTCTTCAGGGGAAATTGGACTGGCCGATCTACATACAAGATTCCGCCAGATAGCTTATCGTAGTTAGATGTTTTGCATCTGGACAAAACTCCTTAAAGCACACTTGAACGCCTTGGTAGATAAAGTCATCCTCCAATACTACAAAATCAGATAGAGGCTCTATCAGGCCATAACCTAAGGCTTTTAGGGCTGCCTCTTTCCGGGTCCAAAGTCGGATAAACTCTCTCATAGGATCCAAAGCTGAGCTTATCTGAAGCCATTCTTGATCTGAAAAGCAGTACTGAAAGTCTGCGCAGTCCAAGCTCTGAATGGTTTCACAATCTATTCCAACATCAAGTGTCTGGGACACGACAAGACAGACGAGGCTATCGGTGTGGCTGATATTGAATTTCAGCTGAGGATGAAGCGGTTTGCCTCGAACATAGCTCAGTTCTTTCAAGCTCATATTCTTATGCAAATCATTGGCCGCTTTTATCAATAACAAGCGACCCAGAATCAGGTTTTTTTGATCCGATTCGCGCTCCATGTTTAGCAAGCGTTGTCGTGATCTGAGATCAAGAAGGGATTCGTAGTGTCGGAGACATTCACGAGATATTGGTTCGGGGTAAATGTAGTAAATACGCAGATCCAGATCAGAAAAGGTTTGACAAAATATTGGCAATTCTCTATCGTGATACATCATGAGATTAGGTTTGCCATACTGAGGTACCATACAGGAGTAAGGATGTCCCTAAAAGAAGCTTTAGCAAAGTTCCCAGATCTGGAGACTCCCAGAGTGAAACTGCGGAGAATCGCTGTGAAAGATGTTTCCAAATTGCTTGAGCTGTACCAAGATCCTGAGGTGGTTCAATTCCTGGATTGGTCAGGATCTCAGACTGAACAAGAGATTCGACTTGTAGTTTCTTTTTTTGAACAGCAACATCGCAGGGGCAAAGCTCTGCGTTGGGCTCTGGCAGATCCCCATACAGACGAATTGATCGGCACTGTGGTGCTGATGAATTTTCGCAAGGAACTGGTGGCAGATATCGGTTATGACCTTCACAAGGATTACTGGGGTAAGGGCATAATGACTGAAGTTTTGCTTGAAGTGATCCGTTTTGCTGACCGCCTCGGACTAAAGCGATTGCAAGCTTATGTGAGACCGGAAAACATCGCCTCGGCCAAGCTTTTAGAAAAGCTGGGCTTCGATCAGGAAGGATTGCTCCGCAAAGCTGGCTATCATGAGACTCGACATGAATTAATGGATGTCTTTCTTTATGCAAGGGTAGCTGATAATTCATAAGTAGCATTTAGTTAGCTGTTTGTCAAAGTTTCTGAGTAGAGACATGTTACACTGATTCAGAGCGTAGATAGTCCATGATGATCGTAGCTATCTGTTTCACCTGATCCCCCTTTAAGATGTCTGCATGGCTGGATTCTACCTGGTGAATGACCAGATTTTTGGCAAACACTTTCCAGCCTAAAGTAGGATCCATGAGAAGCTGAGGATTTTGGTTTTTTGCTTTGAACAAAACCAAAGGCCAGGGATAAGGTCGCAGTTTGCTGGAAAATATTGCAGCTATGTTCATCTGTCTCGTCTTGGTGCGGTTGGCAAAGATTCCCCGCTCCAAAAATACTTCAGCTTGAGGCGCAACATACATCATGCTTTTCTTGTCCAAAATGCGGTTCCAGACTATTTTGGGAAGCCTGTAGCGATTTACAAACAATAGGCTAAGACGATGCAATTGAAACGGTATTTTCAAGCTTTTTACGGGATTGTAGGCATAAGTTTCAAAGAGGAAAACCTTTGGTGCATGGCGAGTTCTTAGTCGGTATTGTTGGGCCATCTCGACCGCTACCCTGCCTCCAAAGCACCAACCGGCGAGATGAAATCCATGGGGAAAGCTTTGCCGCTTTAGCAATTCAAGATAAAAATCCGCCATCTCCCTGATGCTGTGATGCGCTTTATCTGGCTCAAAAAGTCCTAAAGCCTGAATTCCGTAAGCGCTCTGTTCAGGTGGAAGCTGATGCACCAGATTCACATATCCCAACACATCCCCTGGTAAAGAATGAATAAAGATCAATGGGGGTAGATCTGTAGAGCCCTTTTTGAGTTCCACCAGGCAGTTTTTAGCGTAATCACCTTGCGGGGTATTGTGCAATTCAAGCGTAGCCGCCAAGTCCTCAATATTAGCACTTATGAAGAGCTGTTCAATCTTAAGCTTCAGCCCAGCGTGACTCAGCTTTTCTATCAGTTGCATACTCAAAAGCGAGTTACCACCCAGATCGAAGAAGTTGTCCCGAATACTAACTCTTTCCAAGCCTAAGACATTGCTTATTGCATCACAAAGAACCTCCTGCTCCGGAGTATAAAAATGTACAAACCCCTTTTCATGGGGAGCAATCTCTGGTACGACCTCAGGAAGAGCCTTTACATCCAGTTTCCCTCCGGGAGTAAAGGGGAATGAATCAAGAACTACAAAGGCTTGAGGCACCATGTATTCAGGTAATTCCTGAATCAATTTGCCACGCATTTCTGCAATAGCAGGAAGCTTAGACTTGCAAATCAGATAAGCACATAAAAAATCTCTTCCTGATTCTCCAGAACGTAAGATCACTTTGGCATCAAGAATATCAGTGAATCTGCGTAAGCTAAGCTCGATTTCACCCGGTTCAATGCGGTGTCCCAAAAGCTTGATTTGATCATCACTCCTGCCCAAATAGTGCAATTCACCTTTTTCTGAAAAAGCCACAAGATCACCTGTTTTGTAGAGTCGGGCTCCAGGATCAGCTGAAAAGGGATTGGCAATGAAGCTTTGGCTACTGGCTTCTGGCAGATTGAGATATCCCAAGCCTACTCCTGCACCCCCCAGATATAGTTCTCCATGTGCGGTAAATGGCACCAAGCCTTGCTCCTCATCCAAAACATAGGCCTGCATGTTTGCAATGGGTCTGCCGATAGGATAATGCTCATAGCCGCCTTTAGGATCTGC
The DNA here is from genome assembly GCA_964501025.1 of uncultured Candidatus Cloacimonadota bacterium. Lineage (GTDB taxonomy): Bacteria > Cloacimonadota > Cloacimonadia > Cloacimonadales > Cloacimonadaceae > UBA5456. The sequence goes on from CAZCRD010000002.1 coordinate 9,606, forward strand.
CTCATATATTGTGGCAATAATTGTGGTTTCAGTGGGTCCGTAAGTGTTCAACAGCCTGATCTTTCCTTCTGTAAGCCTGATCCAATCAGCGAGTTTGTCTGCCAAGGCCTTTTCTCCCCCGATTATGCATAAGCGTAATTCATCAGGAAGCCTATGCTTGGTGAGCTCAGTTACCAAAACGTGCCAATATGCAGTGGGAATATCTATGATCGAGACACCATGTCTGCTGATAAAATCTACAAAGGCTGATATAGTCTCCAGCATTGCATCATTACGAAAGACCAGTGTTGCTCCTGCCAACCAGGTAGGAAAAATCTCTTCAACGGACAGGTCAAAACTTATAGCGCCAAATTGCAACACGCGATCTTGAGTGGATAAGTCAAATTCTTCCAGCACAGCGTGATTGTGATTCAAGAGATTATCGTGGCTGATCAATACTCCTTTGGGCTGACCGGTAGATCCTGAAGTATAAATCAGATATGCTGGATCATCTCCGGCAGACAACAGGTTTTGGTTCAAGGGTGGACTCGAGCGGATGAGTTCTTCGTTCCAATCAAGACAGATATAGCGACAAGCTGAAAAAGGACCATCCTCGGCACAGATATCTGCAAATGTATCCATATATGCACTATCCCCCAATACTGCCACCGCCTGGGAATCCTGCAACATGTATTGCAATCGCTCTGGTGGATACTTGGGATCCAGAGGCAGATAATATGCTCCTAATTTCCAGATGGCCAAAAAAGATACCGGCAACCAGTAATCTCGGGGAAGACAGAGTGCCACACATTTTCCTCTGATATCCCCCATACCACTGAGAAATCCTGCCAGAGTGGAAGAGCCTTCTTCCAGATCTGAGTAGCTGTAGGTTTTGCCTTCCACTTCAAAAGCTGTAAAATCCTCAAAATGGGACAAGTTCTTTTGCCATATTTCTACATAGGATATTCCCTTGGGATAGTCCCTGACGCAATTATTCAGCTCTGATACCAGCATCTTTCGTTCCCAAGGCAGCAAGATATCAAGCTCCTTTTGCTTGATGTGAGGATTTGCTGCATAGCAAGCCAATACTTGCTCAAACTGATCCATCATGCGCTGCATCAAGGCATCTTCATAAAGCTCACACTTGTACTCAAACCAACACAAGAATCGATCCCTTTCTTCCTCGATCGTTAAGAGCAGATCAAACTTGGCTGCATCGGTTCCAATATCCCGCATAGTCAGAGCTGGGAGGAAATCACTATCGGCATCAAAGGGGAAATTCTGGTAGATGAAAGCAATATTGCCAACGCCCTCAGCGCCACTCTTCCCCTTGAGTCCAAGATCCTGTATTAGTTTTTCATAAGGATAATCGAGATTTTGCAAGGCTGAAACTGAAGCTGCATTCTCTCGCTCAATTTGCTGACTCAGGCTAAGATCTGGATCCAGGCTACTGCGCAATAGGAAAAGATTGGTCAGTAGCCCGAAAAGTGGTTTTATCTGGCTGTGTTTCCGTCCGCCGTAGACAGATAATATGGCCAGATCTCGATTGCTACAGTAACGGAACAGCACAAATTTGAATAATCCGGCGAAGGTAGCAAAGAGGCTATTCCCCTCTTCCCTGCTTAGTGTTCTGAGATTGTCGGAAAGCTTAGGATCCAGATACCGCCAGACCCTCTTCCCATGAGGTGTATCAGGATGTAATGCGCTTAACCTGCGAGGTAATTCAATTGCCTCAGGCAAGGGTAGCAGCTGCTTTCGCCAAAAACTGAGTTGCTCTGGCCAGCGCTTTGCTGGAGATTGTCGCATTTGGAACTGACTGTAATCTCCATAATCAATTGAAAGTAGAGGTAAACTTGTTTCCCGCTTGTTAGCCAGGTTGCGGTAAATACTAAGCAATTCCCGGTGCCAGATAGCCATAGACCATCCATCAGTGATGATGTGGTGTAAGCCCATGAGCAAGACTTGAGATTCACCGGCAAAATCCAATAATGCACAACGGAAAAGGCAATCTCTTTCCAGATCAAAGCTCTGATGCTGAAATGAATCCTCAATTTCCAACACCTTGGAAGTGATGAAAGGGTAGTCCAAAAAGTCCGGTTCACGGATTTCACTCTCGATAGCATCCTTCTGCTTAAGCAAATGATATTCAAAGTGAAAGCTCGACTCTTCCCTAAAAAACAGGCGTGGCTCACCGTTTCTGCTATAAAAACCAGCTCGGAGCATGGGATGTCGCTTTTGCATTTGGGTAATTGCTTGTCTTAGTATATCAGGATTAAACCTGCCAGAAACGTCAAAACGGCTACAGATCAGATAGTCCATCCGCTCCGGCTTGAGCTTCCAATAGTACCATAGAGCTTGTTGGTCATATGCCAAAGGATAGTCTTTTGCCGGGATATGCGGGATTCGCTCTTCCACAGCTGAATGCAAGCGGCTGACCTGATCACAAAATTCTCCCAAAGTGGGATTGGTCAGCAGTAAATCGATGCCGGCTTGCAAACCCAAGCGCGAACTCAATATTCCTAATACCTGAGCGGCCTTTATCGAGTGTCCGCCAATTGCATAAAAGCGATCAGACCAGCTGATATGTTCCCGCTTCAAGACTTCACTCCAGATTTCGGCAAGGTTTCGCTCAAAATCTGTTAGGGGTAGATTCTCGTTGTTGTCCTGTTCGGAAACAGGGATCCTTCTGGCCAAACTCCGCCGATCTATCTTACCGTTTTCGGTGAGCGGAAATTCTGAAAGGATATAATAATTCTCAGGCACCATGTAGTCTACCAAAAACTCTGCGCAATGCTGCTGCATCTCGCTTTCTAAGATTGCCTTGGGCTCACATGGAATAACAAAAGCATATAGTTTTTTGCTGTCATCAGGACCTTCAGCCAAGACTATAGCATCTTGAATGGCTGGATGCCTGAGCAAAGCGTTTTCTATCTCTCCCAATTCAATTCTGAAGCCGCGTATCTTTACTTGAAAATCTTTACGCCCACAAAATTCCAGACGATCATCAGCCAGATGTCGCCCCAGATCTCCAGTGCGGTAAACCAGCTCCCCGCTTGGGGGAAATCTCACGAAGGCTTTTGCAGTGAGTTCTGGAGCATTCAGGTATCCAGAACCCACCCCTGCACCAGCAATGCATATCTCTCCTATATCCCCTTGAGGCACTTCTTCCATGGCTTCATTCAAAAGGTAGACTCGAGTATTTGAGATGGGATACCCGATTCCGGGAGCTTGCTCTGAATCCCCCGCCAACACATCCTCAGAGCTACAGACTATCGCACATTCAGTGGGGCCATATTGGTTTGACACTTGAGCTGAAAAACCTGCCACAGGACGTCTGTTTAGCTTTTCTCCGCCAAGCCAGAGCCATTTCAGGCATGAGCCCGGTAAAAGTGGCTCAGACATAAACAACTCGGCTACTGGAGCCACCAATTGCATGTAGTCGATCTGCTCATCTCGTACTGTTTCCCGCAATTTGGGAATATCCAGCATGCTTTTCTGACCCAGAATCAATAGTTTATTACCGATCAATAGATGTGCCCAAAATTCACAGACAGAAGCGTCAAACACAACGCGAGCAATCTGTGATCCTGTTTCACCAGCTTGCATATCATAGTACTCATGAGACCAATACACGGTGTTTAATAAATTCTCGTGCCGGATTACCGCGCCTTTAGGCTTTCCCGTCGATCCGGAAGTAAAGATGACGTATGCAGGATCATCTGGCTTGATTGCAGGAAGTTCCACTTGCTCATAACCTTCTGACGGGAGTGTATCGACAAGAATAAGCTCGGTTTCCAGGGCAGGAAATGCGGCAGCATGTTTGGAATCGCTAATGACGAGCTTACATTGAGCCTGTGAGAGGATATCGTCGATCCGCTTGGCAGGATACGTCAAGTCCAGAGGTAGATAGGGATGCCCACTCTGAAGAATCCCCAGCATGCTTACCACAAAATCTATCGAAGAAGGCAGATATGTAGCAATTGGTGCTTGTCCTTTAGCAGCTTTTGCTGATCCAGCCAAAAGGTGCGCAGCCAAAGCTGTAGCTCTGTGTGCTAATAACTTGTAAGAGATGCTCGCTTCCCCATCCAGTACCGCTATCTGATCCGGATAGCTGCGGACAATATCGGCAAACTGCTCTGTAATGGTCTTTTTCTTCATTTTCCAGCCTTGGACTGTAAGATTTTTGGACATTTTACATGATTGGCAAGCGCTCAGTGTTGTCAATAAGTATTTCAAAATATGCCCATGAACCAAGAACAAAGCTCTCTAAGGTGAAAAAATAATTAGTTGTTAGTTAAGTGATATTGCTTATACTTTCTTGTGAAACAACATTAAAAGGAGACATATATGGAACAGCAAGGAATGCCGCTTCTGGGAGATAAATTCCCGGAACTCAAGGTACTCACTACACACGGCAAGATGACATTGCCAAACGACATGGCGGGCAAGTGGTTTGTCCTATTCAGCCACCCCGCAGATTTTACTCCGGTCTGTACTACCGAGTTTGTAGCTTTTCAAACCCTCTATGAGGAATTTCGGAAGGTAAATTGCGAGCTCATCGGAATGAGTGTGGATCAGGTCTTCTCCCACATCAAATGGGAAGAGTGGATCAATGAAAACATCGGCGTAAAGATCGAATTCCCCATTATCGCCGATACCGGTTCTGTGGCAAATCGTCTGGGACTCATTCATCCCGGAAAAGATACCAACACAGTGCGTGCAGTCTTTATCGTGGACGATAAGGGCACCATCCGCATCATCCTGTATTATCCCCAGGAACTGGGACGCAACATGCAAGAGATCCTCAGAGCCGTGAAAGGAATGCAATACAGCGACGCAAACAAATGCGCAATGCCGGCAGACTGGCCAAACAACGGCATCGTCAAGGATCACGTGATCGTGCCGCCTCCCAAAGACGTAAAAGGCGCAGAAGAGCGCAAAGCCAAAGCTAAAGCCGGAGAAATGGAATGCTTTGACTGGTGGTTCTGCCATCGTAAAGGTTAAGCTAACCCACATTCAATACAGAGATTATAGGGATGCTCCCCGTGGAGCTCCCTTTTTTTCGCCGGTTACTATTCAGCGTTCAAGCTCGGTCTGCGCTCTGCTCAGAGAATTACTTTGTTCAGCACGATTGAGCAAAGTCTTTGCTTACGCATTTTTTGCACAATAACCTTGTGTTTCTTAGCTTTCAGATAGTAAGAGCTTTAGGGATGACGGGGTTTGGGGGTTTGCAGCATCGGAAAGTTACGCTACGTACGGAGTCTTGCCGAAGCTCCGGGTTGTGATTCGCAGCATCGGAATGCTACGCTACGTAACGCAGTCTTTCCGAAGCTCCGGATGTTCTGCAAGGGTTCTTTCCTAAGCTCGACGTTTTCCCGGGGGCAGACGCAGCACCAGAATGCTGCACCACAAGGGCTATACCTGCTGCACAAGTAAAAGGCAAATAGATCCAGCTCATGATAAATCTTGATTGTCATTGGTTTTAAGATCAATAAAGAGCAAGCTCTAATTGATCATCATGGGTCTTTATTCTTCTTTCACATAGCGTTAAGTAATCCTGGTTTATCTCATAGCCGACATACTTTCTTCGTGATTTCAAAGCCGCGATAGCAGTAGTGCCACTACCCATGAATGGGTCTAAAACTATGTCCTCCTTGAATGAATACAGGTTTATCAATCTATACGGTAGCTCTATCGGAAAAGGAGCAGGATGCCCAATACGCTTGGCAGATTCAGCCTTCATCGTCCACAAAGACTTAGTCCAGGCCATAAAATCTTCTTTCGAAATTGAGTTTTCCTTGTTATTCCTCTTGCGGGAATAGTCTCCTTTGGAAAAGACGAGAATGTATTCGTGGATATCACGCAGAATTGGATTTGCCGCACTCATCCAGCTTCCCCATGCAGTTGAGGGACTGGCACTTGCAGCCTTGTTCCAGATAATCTCACCACGCATCTTAAAACCCATATCAATCATCATGGTTGAGATAAAGTCAGATAGTGGTATGTACGGTTTTCTGCCCAGATTTGCCACGTTTATGCACGCTCTTCCTCCATTCACAAGCACTCTATAAGTCTCTTTAAATGAGTTTCTTAGTAGATCTAAATAATCCTTTAGTGAGAGGTCATCGTCATATTCTTTGCTCACATTATATGGCGGAGAAGTAATCATCAAGTGCACAGAGTTGGCTGGCAGCTCTTTCATGTTTTCAGCAGAACCCAGCAAAACTCGATTTACATACTCATTTGGGATGAGGTTTACACTATAATCCACAAGCTTTACACTGTCTAATTCGGAATAGAGTTTTGAGTTATAAAACTTGGAAGAATCATGATTGACCCGACCGCTGGTACCAAATGAACTCGTTGATGTCCCGTTTTCTTTCTTCATTATAATTTACTCGCTTAGTAGCTGTAAAAACTTATCAGCTTTTTGTTCGTTGCTTGGCTCTTGACTTGCTATCTGGATAATCTCCCCAATTTTTGATTTGGGAAGCATCGATGAGAAGTATCTGAGGTTTTTGCTGATGAGTTCATGGCATTCGCGATGCAGTTCCCTTACATCAGTTATCGTGCGAAACCCGAGCTTAGGAGTTGCTCTGATAAAATTCGACTCACAAGGCTCTGGATACAGCGACCAGAAGCCCTGAATCACTCCAGAATCTTTGAGCAAATCAACTTTGGATTTGTAGGAATCGGTGATGGGGCTGTTTCCAAGGATGATGATAGGGATTTTGTTTCCTGCTTTACTTGAAACTCTGATGTTCAATGCTTTACCTATGGCTTTTAGCATAGAATCCGATCTCATTAAAGATGGCGTACCTCTATGTGCTCTATAGTCTCCGATATATTCTATTTGTTTGTCTTTGGTGTATTTGTAGTTTCCCACTATGCTCATTTTAACTTCGAATATCAGCTTGATGTTCTCAGGTTCTTGAACTCTGGAATCCGTGGTGCATAATGCTAAATCGGCCGCAGAATTTCGGGGAAGTGCAAGCTCTTCGCACACGACTTCATTCACAGCATGCAATCCCAACTTTGTTGCGATGGGGGCAAGCAAATCCTTACACCATTTTTCTGTGTATTTGCCAATGAATGAGTTCCGGCTTTGTAGTGTATGGCCTTCCGATAAAACATTCTTTGGAACATAAGCATAGCAGTCTCCTTGGAGCTTGTAAAACAGCTGCTGCTCGGTCAGGAAGTTTCTTAACGCCTCAAGGAAAAAACGTTTCTCAGTTTCGATATTCCATAGGTTTTGCGACATAATGCTACATCTCCTTTATCACTCAAAATCAATCCACAAACATGAGTGATGACTGTCAAGTAAAAGTTGCAAAATCACGCTTATCTCCACATTTGTGCCCTCATCCTTTTTACTGTTGCCCACCAATCTGCGTGAACTGTAGCGCTCAGCCTTCACCTTGCATAAGCTGTAGAACAACAAGCGGCTTACCATTGACTATCCGGAGCTGCTGCCAGTGGAAGTCTCACGACTTGCCATCAAGATGCTTAGTGACATGCCAAGAACCGAGAAGCTTAACAAGAACGCCATAGATAAGCTTATGGGCGTCATTAATACTCATTTGGGAGGATAGGTCACAGCACTGGTTAATGAGCCCACCAAGAGGGTTATAGACCGCTGTGTGCGGCTTGGACTAAGGGACACCCAAGTGCAAGCTCCAACTAAGACCAGCATCGGACTCTGGGGCATAGAAGATCAGCATCTCTCCTCCACCATCCAGAAGCAGCAGTTGTTCTGGATCGGGAACCACTTTGAAGCTGATATCAGGCAAAACTTCGCAGATACCCTCTCCAAAGCCATCGAGCAAGGCTATACCAAAGAGATGCTTGCCGATACCCTCAAAGACCAGTTCAATGATCTTGCCAATCGCTCATCCCATTACTGGCAGGGACTGGCAGAGCATACAGCTCTCAGAATACGAGAGTTCGGTAGGCTGCAAGGCTACAAGAAAGCCAAAGCAAGACTTAGTCATTCCGGACTTGATCCGGAACCATGGCTCTGGATACCAAATCCAGCAGCCTGGATGATGCCAGAGAATACATCAAAGCTCTTGCCCCCTGGATCAAAGATGATCAGATCGAATACGACTCAGAGATGAATCCGGTAGGCGTTTCAGGAGCGCATACACCCTTTCCACCATTTCACTGGAAGTGTAGGACGATGACTATTCTCTCTGTGTAGGACCTTTTGAAATGAGACAATCTCATTGATTCTACTTCATCAGCAGCATTTTGTTGCTAATGGATTTGCCTCCAGACACTAAGCGGGTAAAATACAAGCCTGAAGCGACAAAATTACCACTCGAGTCTTTTCCAGTCCAGACCACTTGATGATTGCCTTTGGTTCTCGGTTCACTCACCAAAGTATTTACCAATTGGCCCCTGGAGTTATAGATAGTGAGGCTTACCTTACCATCAGCAGGAACATTATAGTTGATCGTGGTACTGGGATTGAAGGGATTGGGATAGTTTGCCAATTGTAGGACACTGACAGGATGATTGAGCTCTTCTTCATTTCCGGTATAACCCTGAGATTCGAAGCAGCCGATATCAATCCCAGAGCCATAAACCCGGTTGAAGCCAAAGGCATCATATTGGGGGATGCTGTAGCCCAGGGGCAGAATTGCAGAAGCCATGGTTCCGGCATCAATGGCCGGAGAATAGCCATTTACATCATCGGAATACAGATAATAAGAGCTTGGCAAGGCTGGATCACTACCGCTGAACAGAGGATCTGTACCGATGAGATTGTTGATGCCCCAATTCAAGGATTGATCTTCGTACACCCTGTAGATGTTAATCGTTTTGCTGAAAAGGCTGTTTTCGATGTAGGTATCAGTCGTGGTTCTGATATCGTAGGTATTGCTGTTGTTCGAAATGATGCAGTTCACTATACGGTTTTCATAGGACCCGATCCGGAGGTAATCCAAGTATGTGCCCGTGTTATTGGCAAAAGTGCAGTTGATGAAATCAACGCTCTGGCCACCAAAGATATCAATATCCCGCGTTCCGCCATAGCTGCTGTTGTTCGCAAAGAGGCAGTTATCAAAGATCACCACTTGGCTGGAAAGAGGTCCGTAAAAAGTCCTGAAATTGGCAAAGCCATCCTCTGAATAGTGGGTATTGTTGATGAACTTGCTATTGCGAACGATCAGAGTATCACG
>CAZCRD010000003.1:0-12325 GCA_964501025.1 uncultured Candidatus Cloacimonadota bacterium
TAACGCTATCTGATATCTCGACCGGCTTTTCTCAAAGAACACCAGGAAAGCAGCATAATGACCTTAAGGATTGTGAACAGTCTCGTCTCTCATATCAAAAATGCCGTCCCGAACTCAGCTTCATGTATGCCAGAAGCATGATTTCGAACCGTCGTCTATATAAAATCAGAAACGATCTTTGCGTTTGTGGATTTAACCAAAAAGGGCCGAAATAGAATTTGCGGATTATTCAACCCTTTCTGTTTGTAAGCAAAAAAGAGAGCCTACTTCATCCCAAACCAAAATTCATCGTTCATATCGCTGTCAAATTGATTTTTGGCTCCTTCGTCCTTGATCTGTGCTCCGGCTTGCAGAGCTTGTTGATAATACTTATCAAAGGCTGGTTTGTCCCCCCAAAGTGCCATCACTCGCGCCATTGCCTCATAGCAATAAGCCAGATCCCAATCCTGGGGATGGATCTCATCCTTGAGGGTCATCACATTTTCGGCATGATACAGAGCTTCCTCTTTGTGACCCAGGATGGTATAGACATGCGCGATCATCCATTCTCCTCGCAGGATGTTGATCGGCTGTCCAATCTGCCGCCAGTGATATAGCGAGGCATGGATCATATTTACCAGCAGGTCTTCATCTTTGCGGGAGCGTTCTTGCTTGAGCAGGATATCCCAACTTTGATTAAAGAGCTGTACCGCAAGCTGTTGATGAAATTCTTTCATAACTTTCTCCTTATCCTCTTTGCTTGATTCTTCGGCGCTCAGCCCCAAAGGCAAGAGCATGATGACGAGTAGCACAGTGATAACAAATGTTTTCATAGTTCATTTCACTCCTTATGCTAAACCTATGCAGGGTGTGGATCAGGTCAAGATATTTATCCCGAATCCCCGGGTATGACGAACAAATTCTTGACAGATACTAAGCTCTTGCATAAACTTGTTTGCTAATATAAAAGCTTTGATTAGGAGATAGATATGTATTTGACCGATGCCCAATTGATGAGTGAAATCCGGCGCTGTGAGTATTGCGCCACCAAACCCTGCAAGACCGCCTGCCCCTGCGATTGCTCTCCGGCAGATTTTATGATGGCTGCTGCCGGGGGTCTTCCCTCAGATTTTAAGCGCGCCGCAGGATTGATCCTGGCTTCCAATCCCCTGGGCGGGATTTGCGGTGATGTGTGTCCGGATCATCACTGTGTGCAGGCCTGTTCCCGCGAACTCTTTGATCATCCGATCCAGATTCCTGCAGTGCAAGCCACTATCATCAAAAAAGCCCGGGAAATGGGCGTATCTCCAGAGTTTGATCTGCCCCAGGCAGGTAGGGCCAGGATCGCCATCGTGGGTGGAGGACCCGCCGCCATCGGCACTGCGGTCACCCTGCGGCAATTGGGCTTCAATCCGGAAATCTTTGATCCCGACGAACTCGGTGGCCAGGCAGCAATGATCCCGGATGCACGTCTGGATCGAGGCATGCTGATGGCTGATCTAATGTGGGTAAGCGAAAGCTTTCACATCGTGCACCACAAAAAGCTGATCATGGAGCCCAAATCCCTCTTGCAAGAAGGCTTCAAGGCTGTGGTGGTGGCAGGCGGACTCAATGATCCCATCCGGCTCAATATACCCGGGGACGACAAAGCTATCTATGGCATGGATATCCTCAAACAGCCCGGATGCTTCCTCTTTGAAGGTAAAAGAGTAGCCCTGGTGGGGGGAGCAATCGCGGCTGATCAAGCCTTGACCATCGCCCAAGCCGGAGCTGCCCACGTGGAGATGTTTACCCTGGAGACTTTCAGCGAAATGCCCCTGACCGCCAAAGAAAAGGAAATCCTCATCGAAAATGGAGTGCTCTTTAGCCACCGCACCCGCATCTCGGAGATTGTCAACGAAGACGACCACACCGTGGGGATCAAGATCCGTAAGGTATATCTGCCCCCAGATCAAGACTTTCAGCCTGCCAAAATCAAGGATGAAGAAGGCTCTACAGAGCAGTATCGCCCCTTTGATCTCGTGATCATCGCCGTGGGTAATCGTCCCGCATTCAAGATCGAAGGCGAGGGCATCTTTACTAACGGAGATATGGTCAATGGTCCCAGCACCGTGGTCGAAGCTGTGGCTTCCGGCAAAAACACCGCCTTCAGGATCGCGGCAAGTGTGAGCACATCGAGCTTCACGGAGCCTGAAAAACCTACCAAAAGTGTCTATCAAGTGCCAGGCTGGAAACGCTTGCCAGTGCCGATCTTTTGTGATTTCTTTGGCCGGGCACTGCGCTCTCCTTTTATCCTCTCCGCCGCTCCCCCCTCTGATGGTTACGAGCAAATGAAGCTCGCCTACGAGGCCGGCTGGGCTGGAGGCATTATGAAGACCTCCTTTGACAATCTTGAGATCCACATCCCCAGTGAATACATGTTTGTCTGGGGAGACCAGGGCAAGACCTTTGCAAATTGTGACAACGTCTCCGAACATCCCATTGATCGAGTGTGTGAAGAGCTCAGCCGTTTGATCAAAGAGTATCCGGATCGCCTGACCATGGCCTCGACCGGGGGGCCTGTGACCGGAGACGACGAAGCGGACAAAGCCGGCTGGCAAGCCAATACCAAAAAACTCGAAGCTGCCGGTGCGATGGGCATCGAATACTCGCTGTCCTGCCCTCAGGGTGGAGATGGCACCCAGGGCGACATCGTGGCTCAAGATCCCGCTCTCACTGCCAGGATCATCGATTGGGTGATGCAAATCTCGGATCCGGAGATTCCCAAACTCTTCAAACTCACCGGAGCGGTAACCGCCATTTACCCCATCATCAGCGCAGTAAAGGAAGTTTTTGACCGCTATCCACAAAAAAAAGCAGGGGTAACCCTGGCCAATACCTTCCCTACTTTGGGCTTTAGAGCCGGTGATGGCAAATGGGAAAAAGGCATCATCGCCGGAATGAGCGGCGAAGGCGTGCTCCCCATCAGCTACCTCAGTCTGGCGCGTGCCGGAGCAATGGGAGTCTTTATCTCCGGCAATGGCGGAGCCATGAATCACCATGATGCCGCCAATTTCCTGGCTTTGGGAGCCGGAAACGTGCAGTTTTGCACTCTGCCCGAACGCTATGGCTATGGCATCATCGATCAGCTGGAAAGCGGACTCAGTCACCTCCTGCAAGAGCGCAATATCCCCTCGGTAAAGGAGCTAATCGGCATCGCTCAGCCCAATCCGATCACAGATTTTATGGATCTCCCCCCCAAACACAAGCACTCCAGCCTGATCCAGGACCTCTGTGTGAAATGTGGCAATTGCACCCGCTGCCCCTATCTGGCTATCGAGCTGGATGAGGACGGCTATCCCACCATCGATGCAGAGAAATGCATGGGATGCAGCCTCTGTGTACAGCTGTGCTGGACTAATGCCCTGGAGATGGTTGATAATGAATAGAGTTTTGAGGTTTTGAGGTTTTGAAGTCTTGGAGTTTTGAGGTTTTTACGCTTCCGCTGCAGGATTCGACACATCCTGTGTCGACGTGAAGATGGCAGCTGCTTTGTCAACCGACTGCGCAGCTAAGCTGTATGCTAAGTAGCGTAGCTTTGGAAAGACTTCGCTACAGAACACCCGGAGTTTCGGAAAGACTCCGCTACAAAACCAATCGGAGCTTCGGAAAGACTCCGCTACGGCCACTTACGGGTGTCACCAAGCTTCCTGTAGCCTAGCCCCAAGCTCCTCACAAAATCTTTATCAAAACGCCAGCATTAGCAGTGAGCACACTTCGTCTTTGCTGAGTTTGAATACTCCTCCCAAGCTCGGTGTGAGCATGCTCAGCTCCAGGATTTTGCTCAATTCTTCCTGCTTGATGCCCAGATCTCGCAGCGACGCCGCCATGCCCCAGCTCTGCAGTTTGTTCCGAAAGCTGCGCACAGCCAGGCTTACGCTATCTTCATTCCACACGGAATGTGCCCATCTGAGAAAGCGGGAGGGTTGCTTTTCCCCGAGATACTCGATCCAGACGGGAAAGATCACAGCCAGTCCCTCGCCATGGGCGATCTCTGGATGCAAGGCCGAGCAGGCATGCTCAATGCTATGGCAAGCCCAATCTCCCCCTTTCAGTCCGATTCCGCTCATGCCATTCAAGGCGAGAGTAGCGCTCCAGGCGAGATTGGCTCTGGCTACATAATCTTGAGCATCAATCTGCAATCGCTGTGTCATCTCCACGATCGTGCGCAGCAAAGCTTCATCGATCGCCAGAGTAGATAGCGCCTGGTCATCGGCAAAATAGAACTCCAATATGTGTGCCATGGCGTCCATCGCACCATTGGCAGTTTGCTGGAACGGCAAAGTGCTTTGCAGGCTGGGATCGATAATGCTCAAGCGGGGATAGAGTTGAGGCGATGATAACCCCCATTTCTGTAGACTATCCATATTGGTGATCACGGCATTGCCGTTCATCTCGCTGCCGGTCGCAGACAAAGTGAGCACAGTATACAGGGGCAGGGCTTGCTGGATCCTCTCTTTGCGGATGAAGGCATTCCAGATATCTTTGAGATACACCCCTGCCGCCACTGCTTTGCCGGTGTCTATCACCGAGCCTCCGCCTACGGCCAGGACGGCTTCGGCACCAAAATCCCGGGCTTGAGTAATGATTTCCCGGGTTTTATCCAGTCTGGGATTGGCCTGCACCCCCCAGGCTTCACTATATTTGATCCCGGCTTTATCCAGACTCTGTATTACTTGATCATAAGCGCCATTGTGGCGGATCGATCCCCCACCGGCAATCAGGATGCAGCTTTTGATGCCATCACGATGCATCTGTGCACCCAGATTCCCAATCTGAAGTTTACCAAACATGATCTGGGTGGGATTGTGGAAACTAAAAGCTTCCATAGTTTTCTCCTTGTCTATAGTCTGATGCTAAATCCTATCGTGGCATAGTGAACCATAGCAAAAGTATAGACTTCGTCTATATCGCTGCCACCTTCGAGTAAACGGTAGCCCACGCGTGCATTTAGTTTATTATTGATCATAAAATCCAAGCCCAAATAGACGTCCTCAGCCCGGCCATAAGGTGAAGCCAGACCCTCTGCCTCGAGCACCAATTCCAGCTCTTCCATCAGATGATAACCGGCATTGAAGCTCAACAGCGGAACAAAGCCCGTATTGGTCTTGCTGGACTTTTTGCCCGTTATATCCTTGCTTTCCAGGGTGATCTCAGCATCGCGGATCTTACCCGAAATGCCGACGGATTTTATCACAAATAGGGGTTTGGGAAAGAAATAGCGATATTGCAGACGGTAAGAATCAAAGCGGTAAATGGCTTCGATCTCTTCGCCGGCATTGAAGATCTCCCCTTCATAGCTGATTTGATTGGGCAAGCTGCCCGAGGGCTTGAAAGTGAGCGGAGCGGCTAATAGCGAGATCTGATGCCGCGGATGAGGCTTGTAATGCAAGAGCAATCTGCTGCTGAAGGCCGGATCTGTGCTCAGATCTTCACTCAAAGACAATAGTGGGATGCTGGGATCCTCATTGGGGCTGCGGACGTCGTTGTAACCCGATATCGCTGCACCCAGTTCGGTCTCGATCCGAAAATCCAATTGACCCCACAGACTCACGATTATCAAGCTCATTACAATCAAGATTACTGTTTGTTTCATGCTTTCCTCTGTAGTTTGTTTTACTGATATAATAAGGCAAAGCCGCCTAAGAGCAAGAGCCAATGCTGAGGAAGTTTGGAAGTTTTTGAAAGCTGAATGTCCAGTTATTCGAGCCTGACAGCCAGCCGATACTCCGCTGATCACCAAATAATGGTCAAAAAGTTCTTGACACATATCTCAGCTTAAATATAGCTGGCATCAGAGCTTTTAAACCCATTATATGAATAGTTTATGCTCATAATAGAAGGCTGAATATGGCGCAGTCTTACTCGCTGTTTTTAGCAAAAGAGGAAAGAATATGATAAAAAACATTAAGATAGTCTCAAAACACTCCCAGGTGATGGAGCTGGCCAACGATCTCAAGTTTGGCATGCTGCGGGAGCTGATCCGTTCCGCCGCCACTTGTCAACAGCTTGCCACTGCTTTTGGTGTGAGTAAGCAGAAGATTCATTATAATCTCAACAAACTTCTGGATGAAGGACTGATCCAGATTGTGGATGAGATTACCGATAATGGCAAAGAGGTATATTATCGAGCTGCGGCAAAGAACTTCATCCTGGATTTTGCTCTGGGAGAACATCTCAACGAAGGCACCATCAACGGGCGAGGAGTGATCCAGAGCATCCTTGAAAGTGAATACAAGCTCCCCTTATCAGTGATCGCAGCCCGGATTTTGCGGGATTCGCTCAAGCTAAGAGCCCGACAAAAGCTGCTAATCGTGACCGGCAAATACAATCTGCCCCTGGTAGAAAAGATCCTCCTGGAAGCCGGCCGCATGAACATCCGTACTACCATGCTCTATCAGGATACAGAGCTACTCAAAGCCAAGTATGAGGAATATTCCTTACCGGCATTCAATGCTGATTACGAGCATTTTAACCGCCTTTTGAAGGCTCATGATGTATATCTGAATCTCAATGGCGAAGCCCGCAATCTTCAGCTCACCGATCAGGATAAGATCAAGCTGCGCTTGAATCAATTTGCCAAAAGTGCGCAGATCATCCAGCAAAAGAAGATACGCGTCGCGATGATGCCCGGTCTGCTCAAGGACACGCTGTCCGAAAAGGCAATCGAGAGTGAATTGCAATTTTGGAAAGCTCTGGATATTGATTACAAAAAGCTCAGCCAGGATACGCTTCAAATGTGCGAACAATATCGCGATCAAGAGTCTCTTGAGATCAAGGGCAATGATTCAAACTTGCGGTTTAGACTGCAAACCATCTTTGCCGAGAGCGGCTCTTTTACAAATCATCCCTGCCAAAGTCCGGTGATCAATTACCCCGGTGGTGAGCTTTTGATGGTACCTGCCCCCGACAGCATGAATGGTGAAATCCAGGGCGATGTCGCCTATGCTTTTGGGGAAAAGATCAGCAAGCCCAAACTGGTGATCAAGAATAACGAGATTAAGACCTTCTCAGCTGAAGATAATGAAAAACTCCTGGCCCAGGCCATCTTGAAGGGTGGCCTTGATGGCAGAAGAGTAGCCTTGGTCACATTGGGTACCAATCCCAATGTTTCTCTGGCAAATATAGACCTTTCTTACAAGCAAAAATCCCGCGGTCTGCTCTCTCTGTATTGGGGAGAAAACCGCTCTTTGGGTGGCAATGTCGCCGGCACCTTTGAGTGGTTTTTGCAGATCGAACAACCACAAATATCAAGTAAATAGAATATGAGGTTACAGATGAAAGCGATCATAACTACAATACTCATCTTGATGTGCAGCAGCCTGCTCTTGGGACAGTGGCACATCGAAGAAGGATTTGAAGAAACCACCACTCTGCCTGATGGCTGGAGCTATTTTGACGATGGAGATGGCCAGGTATGGCACAGCATCGAGCACGCCTATTCCCATAGTGGTGCTCGAGCTGCTTTTGTGGACAATTACCTGCCAAATCAAAACGAGGATTGGCTGATCACCCCCCAGATCAGTGTCAATTCCGGAGATGAACTGGAATTTTACACCCGGTCCTGGTATTCCACTGAAAATCTCAAAGTATATGTTTCCACCACCACCCCTCAGATCAATAGCTTCAATACCTTGCTACTAAATCTGCAAGATATTGGCAATAGCTATCAAATGGGCTCTGTTTCTCTGGATAGCTTTGCCGGGATGAATATCTACATTGGCTTTCTCTGGGAATGTGAGAACTACGGTATCCTTCTGGATGACGTCAGAATCGGGCAGCAACAGGTAGTGGATCCCGAGCTCAATCTACCCGATGCGATCAGCTTTTTCAGCAGCGATGAATACGCTATGGATTTCTCTGAATACATAGTCTGCACGGACGCTCAATATGCCAGCCTTAGCGTAGAGGACAATCCCCATATCGAGGTTGAGATTGCTGGCTTTATGGTGAGTTTCTCTGCCCCGGGATATGTGGGACAAGAGCAAATCACTTTCACTTTGAGCGATGATCTTAGTGGCCTCAACGCAGATGCAGATCTTAGCGTGAATGTGCTGCCGGATCCCGCTGCCGATCTCTTTGTGGCACAGGTAGTATCTCCCCGCGAATATGAATTCTTGCAGCTGCCGCTGATCCCGGAAATCCTGATCGGAAATGCCGGAGCCGCAGAATTCAACAACGACATAGAGGTGCAACTAACTGTCTTTGACGAAGACGAAGCAGTTCTGCACACAGATAATGTCGTGTTCACCGGCGAGATCACCCCAAATGAGACTATCGGGGTAAGCTTCCCTGCCAGCTTCATTCCAGATCAGGAAGGTGTGCTGAACTTTGTCTTCGAGATCCTTACTCAGGACGATTTTCCCGATAACAACACTCTGATTTTTACCACTACTGTCGTATATCGCATCACCAGTGGCGGTCCGGACGATTTTGGTTACCGCTTTTTGGATAGCAATGATCCTCTGGGGCCGGACTATGATTGGATCGATATCTCCCAGACTGGTGAATCCACGATTATGTATGAGGTTCCCAGCTGGGGTGGAGATGATAACTTTAGTGAGCCGATCCCGTTGAGCTTTGATTTCTCCTTTTATGGCAGCACATATTCCACTGCCTATGTAGATGTAAATGGAGAGATCCTGCTGGCAGATAACACCTGGTATACAGGCTATCCCGGGCTCGGTTGGGAAAACGATGGAAATATGTTTAACTATATGTACCCGATCCCCGGTTACTCTCAGATGCCGGCTTTGATAGCTGTGTATTGGGACGACCTGCACGCAGATCAGGGCACCGGCAATGTGTATTTTGAAAGCTTTGGTACCGAGCCCAACCGCTATACCATCATCCAATGGGACGATGTGAGATTCCATACCGGAAGCGGCGGAGATTCGCTGCTGAAGTTTCAGGTGATCTTGCACGAAAGCGGTGAAATCAAGATGCAGTATCATACGGTGGCCACCGGACAGACCGGAGCCAGCATTCCGCATGATCACGGCCGCAGCGCCACCGTCGCCATCCAAAATGAAGCTGCCGCTTCCGGCCTGGTATATCTGCGCGAGATCGTGCAAGACGGCACTTACATCGGAGTGGAACCCGCCGGGAATCTGCTGCACGATGAACTCGCTATCCTCTTTTACAGTGGCGAAGACACTCAGGCGCCCATTATCTCTCACCGTGCTGTGGGCAATACTTTCGCCCAAGAGCTGGAATTTGCAGCCAATATCATCGATATGTCTTTGCCCCTCAGCGCCAGTCTCTTTTTCAATGATGGATCAGGCTGGCAAGAACAAAGTGTCACCACTGTATCCGACAATGACTACTACTTCCTGGTGCAGGATCTTCCCTTGGGCTCCACCGTGGAGTATTATATTGAAGCTGAAGACAGCGAAGGAAATCTCAGCCGACTGCCGGAAGACGCTCCTGATAGCTCTTTCAGCTTTCAGATCCTGCCCACCCCTGAGGCCTCTGTCTTGATCGCTTATAGTGGAAATCAGGATTATCAGAGAATTGAGCTTCCCATCTATGAGGCTTTGCTCACCGAGCTCGATATTGCCTATGATATCTACGATTGGGAAGAGTATCCCAGTTTCAGCTTCCCAGACCAGTATCAAGGCATCCTGGCCTATGCCAATACCGGCACTGCTTCAGATAAAATGTACGTCCTGGCAGAAGCTCTGATCAATTACCTGGATCTGGGCACAGCTCAAGAGCCCAAAAACCTCTGGTTCTCTTCCGATGGCCTGGCCAGCAGCCAACATGCTCATCCCAATTCCAGCCTGATTCGCAGACTGATGTCCGGTTATTTCCGCACCTCATATGTGGCCACCGGTTTTGGTGGAGGCACAAACGGATTGGGCGGACCCAATAACTACAATTACGAGCATGGCACCATCCTGGCTTTGCCCGGAACTCAAGTAGGCACTGAGGGTGTGGAATATCCCGTCTATGCCAATAGCCCGGATTGTATCTTCCCCAAGGATGCTGCCGGAGATCCATTTTACGAAGACGTCCCCTATCCAGAGATCGGGGCAAATTATATATATGCCTTTGAGGATGGTCCCATCAATGGTCAAGCCTATCTCTATCACGGTGTAGCTGCCACCACAGTGGATACTCCTTCCTATCGCACCATGTATTTTAGCTTCGATTTTTCCCAGCTCACGCAAGACGCTGATCGTCTGGAGTGGATGGAAGATCTCATGTCCTGGTGGGAAATCTCTCCTGTCAGCAATTCCGACACCCAAGCCCCCAATGCAGGAAGCGGCTTGCAAAGCATAAATCCCAATCCCTTCAACCCCAGCACCACAATCCGTTACAAGGTCACAAAAACACAACCGGTAAGCCTGGTTGTATATAACCTCAAAGGTCAGAAAGTATGTGAATTGGTAAACGCCAGCAAAAGCGCGGGAGTGCACTCCATAAGCTGGGATGGCAAAGATGCAAATGGCCGTCCTGTCTCCAGTGGAGTCTACTATCTGCGTATGAGTACCAGCGATACCACACAAACCCGAAAACTCACAATGATCAAATAAGGGAGCAAACCATGCACAAATCTCTAATCCTATTCTTTACCCTGCTGCTCAGCTTTTCGTTGCTAAGTGCAGGCGACTACATCATTGGCACGGATAATGACACCCAAAACAAAGTGCCGCTTTATGGCTACTATAACTATGGGTGGAGCAGGATCATGTACACTGCGGATGAATTGATCGCATCTGGATTCACCGGAGATCAGCCCATCCAGAGCATTGCCTTTCACGTGAGCAACACTCAAGATAATTATGTAACCGACAATCAGGCAGTGTATATGGGCTATTTTTATGATGATGAATACAACAGCACCAGTTACGCTAATACTGATTACTACACTCAAGTCTATAGCGGTTCTGTATCCTGGAATGGACCAGGATGGGTGGAAATCCAGCTGGATACACCATACTCTTTTGATCCCAGTTATGGCTGGGGACTCGAGATAATCTGGGAAAATCATGATGGCAGTGGCATTAGCGGCCCTCCATATTTCATGACTACAGACACCAGTTTTTACAGCGCCGTGTACAAGTATTACAACTCATCATTCCCCACCACCAGTGGCTCTCGTAAAAGAGACTATCGTCCAAATATCTGGCTTACCACCGAAACTACCGAGCCCCCACCGCCCGCAGAAGCTCTGCTTCCTGAAGATAATGCCACAGAGGTAGAGCTCAATACTCACTTGAGCTGGCAACACACCGGCGGCTCTCCCACTGAATACAGATTGTGGTTTGGCACCGACAATCCTCCCACCAATATCGTCAACAATCTGCTTACCGAACAAAATAGCTATATCCCTGACCAATATCTCGATTATGCTACTACCTACTATTGGAAGGTAGTACCCATCAATAGCTTCGGGCCGACCCTGAATGCTCCCATCTGGAGCTTTAGCACCATAGCAGATCCTTCCATCGCTGACTTTCCCTATCTGGAAACCTTTGATGGAGATTTCCCTCCCCCCGGATGGACTCACCACACCGGAGCGCTCACGGAACCCATCGTGCTCGGCGGTGAAAACTCCAGTCAATGGGAACAGGATGATTGGTTGAATATCCCCTCAGATGATCAGGCTGCCAAGATCAACGTGTGGGCTTCGATTAGCGGCTTCATGATCTCACCTCTGTTTGATATCCCTTCGGATGATTATGTCCTGGAATTTGACGCTGCAGTGCTCAGATACAATCAACCTCCAGATGGAACTCCGCCAAACTATGCCAATGAAGATGATCAATTTGCCATCCTCATCGGTGATGGCTATAACTGGAGCCTGGCAAACATAGTAAGAGAATACAATAATTCCGGCTCGGAATATGTATTGCACGATATCCCTACCACCTCAGAGACGATCTCCATTTCGCTTGCCGGACATACCGGCTACAAAAGAATCGCTATCTTTGCCGGATCAGTGGAGTATGATGATGACAATGACGTGATGTTCAATAACTTCTGGATTGGTATTCCCCAAGCCGGGCCGGAAGCTCCCAATGTCCAAATCACTTTGGATGAGATCAGCGGAAATCCCCTGCTGAGCTGGGATGCTGTGCCCGATGCCAGTGTATATCACATTTACAAAAGCAACGATCCTTCGCAGGATTATGAACTATTCGATAGTATCAGCGGCACCAGCTGCAGCCTGGATCCCGCAGAAGCAAAAGCATTTTTCAAAATTACGGCAGAGTAGATATCCTGCTCTGGAATGAAGCTATAACTTAGTAAACAAACTATCGCACATTTCGAGGCGTCTCATCAACGCCTCGTTTTTTTT
>CAZCRD010000004.1:0-12374 GCA_964501025.1 uncultured Candidatus Cloacimonadota bacterium
GGTCTTGCTTGGGCTGCTGAGGCGGTAGAAATATACTCCGCTGGCAACAGCCTGTTTGTTCATGTCTCTGCCGTTCCAGACCACACTGTGGATTCCAGCTTTCATATCTTTATTTACCAAGCTCTTGACCAATTGACCTTTAACATTATAGATGTCAAGCCGCACTTTCGAGTCTTCAGCTAATGAGTAAGTGATGGTAGTGCTAGGATTGAAGGGATTGGGATAGTTTTGCCTGAGTGTGAATTCTGGAGGGACTACATTACCCATCTCTTCCTGGCTTAGCTTGAGCTCGAAATATGGATAGGCGGAACCCGCTTTAGAATATTTGGGCTGAAGTCTGCCCACCGGCAGCTCCATGCTTTTCATTTGCGGTCCCATGCTTTTGCTGCCGTTGTAATAGAAGACAAATTCCACATTACCTTCACTCAACTCTGTGGCACTATCCACATAAGCTGAGATCTGTTCCAGGCTGTCTTCCACCACTACCGCGCCCTTGCATACTCCATCCAGGTACAGACCAATTTCATCAAGATCATTCAGCAAACTATCCGATAGACTTAGATACACAGGTGTATAATCCGGCTTCTCGTCGTACACGAAGCTTCTAATCTCGGGCTTTGAATCCGGCGGAACTGGATTATTGCCACCCCATTGGAAACTATTATGGTCGTTATTAGTGCGTACGATTACCATATCACCATAGTTCAGAGTACCCCTCTTTCCAATCATCAAGCCAGAGCTTTCATCTCGGGCGATACTCCAGTTTTTTGCTCTTACACTTACAAGATCATCCCAAATATCTGCAAAGGCATCTTCAGGGTATTGAGATTCTTCTCTGAAGTATCCCAACCAGTTCTCCACTCCGCTGTAGATCGGGAACTGCGTATTATTCGGAGTCTTGAAGCCACTTTCTTGTAAAGTAACCGGCCAGCTAAATGCTGGATCAAGGCGGGATTGCATCTTGATCTTATAGCCTTGGGGACTAAAGACGGGGTGGTTGCCAACGAGATCACTCCATTCATTTGAGCTTTCGAGCCAGAGTATGGAATACTGATCCTGATTAACCCACCTAATCTCTTCCAGATAGGTGGGGGTCCAAACGTAACTGCCGTTTTCTAAGATTTGATGCTTATGCAATAACTCTTCAAAGAACTCGTTTGCTATCAGGGCATTGTCGGTGATTGTATTCAATACCGGGTAGCTCACCCAATACCATTTGTCCAGATCATACTGATATTCAAAGCTATACTTCCAATGGCTATGCTCTATTGCTGGATTAGCGCCGATGTCTGGGGGAGTTTCACCTTCATTATACTCACCACTCCCTGCATCGATGCAGGGGGAGATCACATCTGTATCCCAACGCAGATTGTAGTTATTGGCAGCATGATCCACGAACAAGGGGTTCGCATCGATACTGCCGCCACCCTCATCAAGGTATAGCTCTGCATTGTGTGCATCGTTTACACAGCAGTGTTTTATGGGTATTATCTGAGGAATCCATTCGCCCAAGGTGGTAAAAAAGCCACCATACAACTGAGTGACTCTGGTGGCTGATTGGTTAATTAATGTGGGTCCGGCAGTGTTATTAAACACTATGTCGTTTGTGAATGAATCCTGTAGGTGGGCTGAATTAAGATGCCTTGAAATCCCAATAGCCGTATTGACATGGCCATCGCCAGATTCAATATCCCAAGTAATCCGATTATCAGTAATCGTGCTATTGCTGATTTCCACGTAATTGGAACCGGATCCAGGAGGTTCTACATATAGCTGAGCTCGTTGGAGCTGGATGGAACACCTATATGGCCATTGGCATAACTCCATATATTCATCGTGCGTTTCGGTTGTATTCTCATAAATCTCACAGGAATCAATTGTTATTCCTATTATACCGACAGAACAGTTATGTCTCCACACCAAGGCAGCGGCATTGCCAAAGCACAGGCTATTGTAAAGCGGGTGATTGCTGGGTAAAAACGAGTTATTATTAAAGATCTTGCAGCGGTAAACACTTGAGATTCCACCGGCTATGTATAAACCCGCACCTCTTGGGCCGTTAACGAAATTAGCATTATGAGAATCAGGAGGGAATTCATCGCCTATAAAATATAGGGCATTGTCGTGTATTTTGCTATCTTCTAATGTGAAATATGCATATTCACCGTAAATACCTCCTCCCCAAAAAGCGTAATTCTCGTATATATTGCACCACTTAACGGAAACAAACTGCTCAGAATTATGGTCTCCCTCAACACAAATGCCTCCGCCCTTTGTCCAGGTGTTATCCTGGGTTACTGGCAAACGAATCTCCCCCATACCATTAGTTATGCTTAGTCCAAATATGTTAATTGGAGCTTCGCAGAAAGAGATATGAATGCTTGGTTTGAAGCTGTTTGTTACGCCTTTGATTATTGTGCTTTCGATCATCTCAATATTGTTTAAAATCGGATCGAAGGTGCTACGAAGAGTTATCTCGTGGGTACACTCTTCAAAACTAAGGTTCTCGTAATACATGCCAGGGAGGACAATAATAGTATCTACTCTCTCATCTCCCGCTGCATGTTCTACAGCAGCTCCCACTTCATGATATGGATATAGCTCAGATCCATCTTGTTCGTCATACGTTGAATTCTGATCCACGTAGATTGTTTGAGTCCATCCTACTCCGAAAAGGACCAGCATTAAAAACGAGCATAGCAGTGATTTATTAAAACGCATCGCTATACGTGGGGGGGGGGGTAAGCATAAATTGCTTGAGTTTGATCATGGTACTGATCTCCTTTTGTCTTTTCGCACGGCATAAAAGCAGGTTTGTCAAATGTTGAATAATTTGGCAGAACTGTCAAGGCTTTTCTGCAGTGGCATCTGCATAGTTTGATAAAACCAATGTGAGTCACCTGGCGACTCGCACCCAAGACAATCTATATCATGCCAAATCATGGAAGATTCAGCCAATTTTCGATCAGGCAGTTACAGCGATTCTGCACAAGAGAAATGCCCTCCGGTCCTTGCGGCAAGTGCTTGTTTATCAATTCAATCACCCTTCAAAGCGTGGGTTGTTGCTTTAGAAAATACCAATCTTGAGCGGATACAGTATCCGTCATTTGACTTCAGACAGTCTTGGTCATCATATACAGATCAAAGAGTATCACTTGAGGATATAGAAATAGTATTGTCCATCGATTTTGACTACTATGACCTTATCAGAGCGATAAATGATCAGGCACTCGGGGTTGTCGATATCTCCAGTGTACTCTGGCAAGCCAGAGATATCAAAGTCATTAGAAGGTGCTGCCTTTAGTATTATGGGGGCAAACATGATGCATACTGCGATGAAGGTAATCATGAGTTTTTTCATAATTCTTTTCTCCTTTGCTTTTAATAATTAGTTCACGAAAGGAAAAAAGGTTACCCAGAAGACTTGTAAGTAACTGCGATTTTGGTAAATATAAGTTCAGAAATGACTCAGTAGGGCATGGATGTAAACGGTTTGCCTTGCATATCCAGGTTGTTTTAGGTGATGATTTTGTAAATATCAGCCATCGAGAGCATGCATTTACCTTTATCCAGGGGAAGAGGCTCCACCCTGTCGGCTGGACTTGTCCCAAGCAGCTGAGGGGTATAACATTCGCTGATTTGGATTTGATTTGCGCGATTGATGCGGATTTTGATCATGCTGAGCTTAGGTTTTTGGGGTTCCGAGCTATCCAGGATGCTGATGTTGTAGTATCCCACAGAGTCTATGAAGATGCCCCAATCATCTATCTGCTTCATGTCCCCGAGGGTTTCGTGCAGGGGATTGATAAGCTCCTTGGGACAATAGCGACATATTCTCTTTTGTCCGGTTTTAGTAGCATACTCTACCAGGGTCTGCATGAACCTTTTGATGTTTGTCAGAGTGTGGTAGTTCAGGATTTCAGGGCCATCTTCCCAGCCTTGATCCCGGTGTAAGCCAGAACTGATCTTCTTTTTCAGGATATGCTTCCGCTTTTTGAGCTGGGCGTAATTCAGGTTCTCTTTGCTGGCATAATCACGCAAATTTGGAATGCGATTTAGCCTTTGCCATTCCTTATGCTCAGCAGCAGTCAAGTGACGCTTGATATCGCTGTTGTTGATGCGCTTTTTGGTGGCTTGAGATTCATGTGGATCGCTGAACGGACTATGATTTATGGCCAGCTTTTTTTGAAGCCTGTTCTCAGCTGCTGCTTCATGAAAAGTCCGCATTGCCAGATTGAAGGCGGTTCTTTTCAGCCAGGCCTTGACAAAATCTATCCTCTTGTGATTGCTCAAAAATGCCATCATGGTGGATTGGGCAATATCTTGCGCATTATCCGGATTTTTTAGCAAGCTAAGGGCATAGGCAAAGGTATATTGCCAGAGATCCTCAATATAGCTTTCGGTTTGGCGGTCGACTTGCTTTTTGATCCATGAATCCATATCTGCTTCATCACCCGGGTTTTCCCACAAAGAGAGCATGATGGCATCGGTGATGTGTAAGACAATTTGCTGATGCTTAATGCAGGTTTGAGCCCGCATCAATACCTGTTGCCGAAGATCATTGAAGATTTCTTCGTTATCAAGGATTGCACTGCTTTGAAGATTCATGGATTTCACCTCATGCAAGAATAACTTAAGGACATCTTTTTTTTCTTTATGGATTTTAGTCAAGCAGTAATGTCTATCATCTGTCTCCCCCAAAACGGAGACTACTTTGCATAGTCTGGGAAGAAGAGATATAGCGATGCTTAATCTATATACACATAAGAAATAGTATCACATATACTTCAGGACAACAATTGAAGCAATCAAGTCCCCGCGTATTCTTTAGCCCAATTCAAAGCTGCTGATCCCATAGATCCGGTCGATGGGTAAGCTGGGGGCAGAACCCAGATACATTCTGGCAGTCTCGAAGACTTTGTTCATCTGATATTGCTCAACCAGCTTTTGGGCAGAAAGATTGGGCTGAGGGATATCCAAGAAGAAGCTTTCACCGATGGGAATAGTATTTATCAGAGCCTGCATTATCGCTTTGGCGCCAAGATAATCATCGGCAAAAAGGGGTCCGATCTTATAGCCCTCAAGGCATTTTCGGATAACACCATAGCCTTTGATGCTGTGATTATCCTGCAAGATGTGTGCTGTGTGATCTTTCTGACTGAGCCAGCTGATGAGGAAGCTCTCTCGAGGAAAAGCAAAATGGATGGCATCATAAGATGATATCCGTTCAAAATCCTGGGGGCGGTATCTGGTGATCTCAGCAGATTGAGTTGATTGTCTTTGCGCAATACCCTGATAGCGGATGTTGCGATGGGCGAGCACAAATCCGGATTTGCGGTAAAATTCCTGCTGTTCCACCACGCCATCCAGTCCGATGCAATAGCCGGAAAGTCTCTGAATCGCGTGATCCCAGATCTGTCTGCCATAGCCCAGATTGCGCAAGGCCTTTTCCACGATGAAAAAGCCAATGAAGCCAAATCCGCCATCATATCTCACGGCAGAGATTGTGGCGATGATCTTGCCATCCTTGCGCAAGCCCCAAAAGCCCTGGTTATCTTGGGCAAAAAAGCACTCACCATCATTCAATCCGGGGTTCCAGCCTTCGCTGGCAGCCCAGGCAATGGGGATCTGCAGCTCAGGATAGGACAGTGGACAAACATCAATGTGATCTCGCATAGCAAAAAAACTCCTTATGAACCCAAACTCAAGCTTTGGCAACATTATGTCAAATCATTTTTTGCCAGAGCGTAAAATGCAAGCCATTCAGAAAAAAAGATTGACAGAAAAGCCATGCCTATTTTTCGTGAACAAACTGCTGCGGGGTGTAGCGCAGCCCGGTTAGCGCACTGGTTTTGGGAACCAGGTGTCGGAGGTTCGAATCCTCTCACCCCGACCAGCGCTTAAGCCGATAATATAGTGGGCGTTTAGCTCAGTTGGGAGAGCGCTTGCCTTACAAGCAAGATGTCAGCGGTTCAAGTCCGTTAACGCCCACCACTTTTTTCTGAACACACGGGAGACCGATGAAAATAGCTATCACAGGCGCCAACGGTTTCGTGGGCAGCACCCTTCTCAGCAGCTTGCAATCAAAAGGTTTTGAGCCTATTGCCCTGGTGCGCAAATCTTTCACGAAATTGGGCATTGAAGTGCGGCAGATAGATTATTCTGACTCATCCGCGCTGCATAGTGCACTCAGTGATGTGGACATCGTGATCCACAATGCGGGAAAGACCAAGACCCTGACCAAACAGGAGATGTTTGCCGCCAATGTGGGTCTTACCCGTAAGATCGTGAGCGTCATCAATCAGGTCAAGCATCCGCTTAGATTGATCTACATCAGCTCTCAGGCCGCCGCCGGTCCTTCGAACAAAACCCGTCCCCGCACCGAATCTGATCCCCTGAGACCGATCTCGGTGTATGGCAAAAGCAAGGCCCTGGCAGAGCGGGTGATCCAAAATCAATGCACGCAGCCTTACAACATCGTGCGTCCTTGCTCAGTGTATGGCCCAAAAGATCGAGATTTCCTGGAGTTGTTCAAGTTTTGTCAGAAGGGCTGGAATCTGCAGATCGGCAGAGCAGAACGACCATTGAACATGATCCATGTCCGCCAGTTAGCGGATTTTATCCTTCATCTGATCACAAATCCCAATGTGCCCAATGAGACCTTTTTTGCCACAGACAACCAGATTTATACGCAAGCTCAAGTGGTTTCCCACATTGCCGCTGCAATGAGCTCAAAGCCTCGCCGGATACTGGTTCCCAGATTTTTGGCCAGCACAGCATTTGCTTGCAGTGATTGGTATGGCAGATGCACCAGACAGCCGGTAGTGATGAACCTGGAAAAATTCAAGGAGATTACAGCCGAAGCCTGGCTGGCTGATAGCTCCAAATCCATCCGGCTATTGGGCTGGAATCCCCCCGCCGCCATGCCGGAGCTGATAAAGGAAACCTATCAATGGTACTTATCAAACGGCTGGCTCTGATCCTGATCCTGTCCTGGGCTTTGCAGCTGGCTGCTCAGGGCGAAGATAGCGCTTCAGGAGTAGGCGATATTCCGGCTTTTTCACCGCAGGAAGAAGCGCCTGCCGCAGCGGATAGTCTGGGTTTTGCCTTTGAAGATCAAGTGTTGCAGCAGCCTGATCCTTTTGCAGATCTATCCCGGGCGGATGTGATAGCACATATCGATACCATCCGCGAAATGGATTTTCCCAATGCCAGACTGTTTGACCCGATGCAGTATCCCAATATCACCACTTCATACCGCCTGAGCAACGACTTCACCGGTCTGCAATATGATCCCATGCAGGTGCAGAGCTGGGGGTTCATGATTCCGCTTACCTTTTATCAAAACTGGCTGTACCTGGGTTATCTGTCCCAATTTCAAGACCTTGAACAAGAGGGATCTGCTATCGCTGCCCATCAGCACGTCTATGATTATCCGGTCAGCCTCTCGCATTTGGAAGGCTCTTTGGGGGATTACGATAGCCGCTATGCTCAAGGCAGCTTTGCCAAAGGCGATCTCTTTGGTTGGGAAGGTGTCAGCATGCAGTTTGATTACCGCCTCTTTAATGGCTATTGGGTGGATTCGGCAAATAGCGGTAACTCCGTAAAGCAATACATTCGATACCGTTACCAGGATCTGATCTTATCCTTTGATCTGGCCTCATACCAGAGGGAAGGAGGGTCTTATGAACTGAATCCGGCTTATTGGCATCTGGGCAATTTCCGGGTGAAAAACCAATATTCCCAGCTGGTAGCGCAGATAGATCATCCCTGGCTCACCCTTAGTTTGGGCAGTTTCAAGGATCGCATATCCAGTACCTCCTTTCTGCAAAGCTGGCGCACAAAATCCCTGCAGATCTCAGCAGAAAGAGCTTTTGTCTTACCCTTCAGCGAGCTGAACTTAGCTTATGAATATCGCGATATCAGTCAGGACTACACTCCTGCAAGTGCTTACAATCAAGATCTATATGAGCAAAAGTCCAGCTTGAGCTTTACACATTCCTCTTTCGTGGATCTTCATCTCGCAGCCCAAGGTTTGGATTGGAAGCGGATGAACACCTGGGCGGAACTCAGCAAAAAGCTCAGCCTCTTCCGGCTGGGAGTCTATTCCAGGATGAATCGCGGCCAGCGAGATGCAGTGAGTGAGATTACTTCACCCATTGATGCCTCTCTGATCCCGGCTGTAGATATCTTTAGCCCACAGGAGAATGCGCTGTTTGCAGCCGTGGAATATGCTGGATTGCAGCTCAGACTCGCCCTTGGTCGCAAAACAGAACAGCAAGCAAGTGCCCTGCAGGATCTGAATGCAGAGCTCATGATCTTGCGCATGTCTGGAGGCTATGACAAGTACTTTGGTGATTGGCGCATCAAAGTAGATTCGGGCTGGAATTATCGCGAGCACGATCCTGCTCTGATGGCAGCGCCGGAATTCACCTTCTTCAGTGAGCAAAGGCTGTATCACTATCTGGAGTATGACAATATCCTTGAAGCTGGCTTCAGCCTGCAGGGGCATTCTGATTATTACTTAGCCAATGCCGTCAATCCCTATCTGATCGAAGCCTCCACCATGCTCGATGCCTGGGCTGGAGTAAGAATCAGCAAACTCTTTGATTTTAATGTGACAGCCAAAAACATTCTTTCCACTTCGCTGCACGGACTCTATCCCATTCCGCTCTCGTTTCACGCCAATCTCCGCTGGTTTTTTATCAATTAGATAAATCCCTTTCCAGTGCGAGTGTCATGACAAGTCCGGCGTGACCCATGGCGATCAAACTACCAGACTCTGTTAGAAAATACGCTACTGGATCACACTCTGGAACACTTTTTGCATTCAAGATCAACATCATATTGGGAGGACCGATGAGAAAACTAATATTACTACTGAGCATAATATGCATTAGCCTGTTAAATGCAGCTACTTTGGAGCACTTTCAGGATACCGGATCTGGGATCAATGCCCGGTTTGAAGATTTGCGCACCAGCCCCTTTGACCGGGCACAAGTGTCGCCCGATGAAGCTGAGTTTCCTGACACAGCGATTACATCCCGCACTTTTGCTTTTCCTTATGAAAACGCAGAGCTGCTGGTCAATCAAATGACCTGGCGGGTGTTTTCCCCTCAGGGAGAGTATCTGCAGACCCGCAGTGAGATAGATGTATCTGCCCTGGAGCTCACTCAGCCCTTTGTCTTTAGAGAAATGCGTGGACTCACCCTCAGGATTCAGACTCAGCTGGAGACCGAAACCGAAATTCTTACTCTGCAAACTCTGGATTTCAATCTCCAGGGCTCTGGAGCAGCCACTTTCCCGCAAAGTCTCTCTCCCGCCTTTATTGATGCTTACAAAGCTCTGGCCGATAACTGGGATACCTCATACCTCAGAAACCTGCCAGTTTCCCGACCTAAGATGTTGATCATCAGTCATCCCAATCTGGCGGATTATCAAACTGAGTTTATCCGTTGGAAACGCTCTCTGGGCTTTGATGTATTTGTGATCAACAAAGCCGATGCCGGCGGTAGTTTGCAGGAAATCCGCGATACCATTCAGAGCCATTATCTGGAACACAGATCAGATTACCTGCTGCTTTTGGGAGATACCGGGGGAAACTACAGCATACCTACAAACTTCTATCCTTCCCCAGAATATGCCGAAAATGACGCTGATGATCAGTATTACACTTTGCTGGAAGGAGATGACTATTTTCCGGAGATGCTGGTCGGACGGTTTTCGTTCAACGACATCATGGAATTCATCGTGATGGCAGCAAAGACCATCAATTATGAGCGTCAACCCTTTATGGGGGATACCACGTGGATGACCCGCAGCCTTGCCATCGCGGGAAACTATGCCGAAGGTAACCTCAGGCCCACCACGCCGGTGTGGATGAGTCGCTGGCTGCGTGAAAAGATGCTTGATTTTGGCTATGCACAGGTAGATACAGTGTTCTATCCGCCCAGCTATCCAGGCACTTCTTCGATCACCCAGTCCATCAATCAAGGTGTGCAATTGATC
Source organism: uncultured Candidatus Cloacimonadota bacterium (assembly GCA_964501025.1). Classification (GTDB taxonomy): domain Bacteria; phylum Cloacimonadota; class Cloacimonadia; order Cloacimonadales; family Cloacimonadaceae; genus UBA5456. The sequence continues at coordinate 10,009 of CAZCRD010000004.1, forward strand.
AGCTATCGCGGTTGGGGAGATGCCAATGGCTGGCATTATCCCAGCTTCCATATTCCGGATCTGGCAAATACCTTCAATGGTCCCAGGATGCCGATCGTCTTTTCCATTGTCTGCAACACCGGAGACTTTGCCAATACCGTGAATCCTTCCTTTGGTGAAGCCTGGATGAGAATGGGGACCACGGCCAATATGGGCGGCTGTGTAGCTTTTGTAGGTCCTTCTGATTTGCATACCAAGACCCGGCTCAACAACTCCATATCCAGCGGAGCTTTTCGTGCTATCATGGATTTCGGGGTGCGTGGCTTTGGCACATCAGTATTGAAGGGTAAGATCGAGCTTTACCGAAACTTCCCCACAGAGCAGGCTCCCGGACAGTATGTCCCCTTCTATTTCCATGTCTATAATATCCTCTCTGATCCATCCCTGAATATGTGGATATTGGAGCCCGACGTCATCGATGAAAGCATCATCGAGGGCGGACTCAGCTTTGCTCAATCTGCTTCCCACATCCGCATCAATGCCCCGCATCTGGAAGGAGCAACGGTCTCAGGCAGCAAAGATGATATCAATTTTACCTATGCCAAAGTGGTGGATGGCATCGCTATCCTCAATATCGATCCCGAGCAGGAAGGTAATCTCAGGCTTACTGTATCCAAGCCCAATTGGGTGCCTTTGGTCCGCACGCTCACTTTGAACGATGAAGCCGGCATCGGGATTGCCGCAAACAGTGGAGCGGATCAGCGCATAAATGCCAATGAAAGCCTGGAATTTGCCATCACCTTAAAAAACTACTCTGATAATTCCTATTCGGAGGTGACTGCTGGTATCCAGGATTATGAAAATCTGGAAATCACCGCGCTCAATCCCGCCGCCTTTGATCTGGCACCGGCTGCCACACATACGCTGGAATTCAGAATCGAAGCCAATCACAACATCCATCCTGAAGATGTGATCAATCTGCATTTGCTGACTCAAAATCCAGCCAGCACCCATATCTTCCAATTGGCAGGAGGAGGAGCCCGGCTTGCTGTGTGGAATCACAGCGGAACCTTAGCTCTGGGGCAGACCTCCACTCTCACTTTCACTTGCGCAAACAACGGCACCGCCACCATGCAAAATACCCAGGTGATTGTCGAACCCCGCACTGAAGCGGCGAGCATCTCTGCCACACCCATCCAGGTCGGTGACCTTAATTCCGGACAGGATGTCTACTTTGATGTCAATATCACCCTCCATTCCGATGTCTGGGATGGCAGAGCCATACCTCTGAGCTTCATGTTTACCGATGAAACCGGCTATGAATGGCTGTGTTTCTATTCTGTCACCGCAGGAAGCCCCAGTTCAGATGATCCCACAGGACCTGATTCGTATGGATACTTTGCCTATGATGATACCGATGTGGATTACCCCATGGCTCCCGAATATGACTGGCTTGAGCTTGATCCCGAGTTTGGTGGCCCCGGTGATCTCTGGCTGATCATGGATGATGGCGTTTTGGAAGTTCCCCTTCCCTTCAGTTTCAGATTCTATGGTCGTGATTACGATTCCATGACCATCAGCTCCAATGGCTGGGTCTCATTTATCCATACGGCAGAGAGCTATTTCAACAACCACTACATCCCTGCTGCCCTGGGTCCCTACGCCATGATCGCCGGATATTGGGACGATCTCAAAGGCAAGAAAATCGGCGTCACAGAAGGCGGAGACGATATCTTTGCCGATATGCGCATCCTGCATTGGTATGATGCTGCGAACAACCGCTACATCGTGCAATACAATGAAGCTTACAATCAATACACGATCCAGGCTGGTGATGATGCTTCGCTGGAAAAATTCCAGATCATTCTCTATCCCAAAGCTGACGATGATGGAGACATCGTGGTGCAGTACCACACTGTGGACAATCCTGCCAGCACCGGAAACTACTGTACAGTAGGGCTGGAGGATCACAATCAGCTCAGTGGGTTGACCTATACCTATGCCAATATCTATCCTCCCACCGCCGCTCTACTCGAAGCCGGACGCACCATTCGCTTCACCACTACCGCTCCGGATAGTTATGTGAATAGCGAAGATATAGTCGCCCAGATCCCGGTGACCAATCTGCGCAATTATCCCAATCCCTTCAATCCCAATACCACCATTGCCTTTGACAGCAAATCCGATACTGTCGCAAACCTGCGGATATACAATATGAAAGGACAGCTGGTTCGGGAGCTGCACCAGGGTAAGATTTCCTCTGGTGGCAATAGCTTTAGCTGGGACGGATGCGATGATTCCGGCACTGCGGTAGCCTCCGGACTCTATCTCTACCGCCTGCAAACCCCATCAGCAAGCTATACCCGCAAAATGCTGATGATGAAATA
>CAZCRD010000005.1:0-6187 GCA_964501025.1 uncultured Candidatus Cloacimonadota bacterium
GGTGAACAACTGAGTGTTGAGTTAGTCTATAGTGCCCGTACAATAACATCAAGTATTCAGATGCCTCCAAGAATCATTATGGATCCTCCAGCATTTGATCCGGCAAACGATTGGAATCTTGAATGGGAGTTACAGCAGGATCCTGATCTGCAATACTTCTTGCAATGGTATCGAGCTGAGGATAACAGCTATGTTTCAAAGTATGATGAATTGGATCCCCAAGTCCGCGACTATTCAGTCCCTAGAAGCACTTGGGAAATCCTGGATGATATCAGATCTGCAGAGTTTGGCCTGGAAGCTCAAAACTATAAATTTCACGAAGGCGGCTTCATCTCAATAATCTCCGCATACGATTACTATCAAATGCCAGTGTCCGTTCAGGGCGGTTTCGAGTGGCGTTTTCAACGAGTTCTGGAGCTATGCGAGCGTCTTCAATATGAGAAGGAGGGATCAAGATGAAGTATCTGCTTGTCATAGTAACGATGTTGTCTTTGTTTTTTGTTTGCTCTTGTGACCGCCGTAGTGGTAAAACTCTGCCATCGGAGATCGAGATGATTCTGGCGCCGCAAGAGGATTTTTATCTGCTATTGGAGTACGAGTACATGGGAGCTCACTCATCAGAAGATCCTCGCTTGCGCTTTGTCTCAAAGCAGCCTTTGGTGGCTATGTATCTTGATGATGTTCATATCGAGATTAGGAACTTCAGATACAATGATGTATATGGGAATACTTCCTATGATTATAGCTTCAATCTTTTTGACTCGGAGTTTATAGCCGGTAGCGGCGATACGATTCGCTATCACATAGTTTTAGAAGAAAAAAGTATAGAGGGAAGCCTGGTCATGCCAAACATGCCTATCCACATCGAGCAGACCTTTGACCCCATGGATGATCTGAATCTGGAATGGTCTCTCACAGCCAATCCCCGCAAGCAAGAGCTGGATGTACAGGTTCAGTCAGATAGCTATAGTGTGTCCTATTACAAAGATCTGCCGACCGATGTGCGAGAGCACACTATTACCAGGAGCACTTGGCAAAATGTGGCAAATATCGAGAATGTATCGATTAATCTAAGGACAATCAACTACGAATTTCGCCATGGTGGCTTGATCTGCTTCGTATGCAAGAGCAGTTACTGGCCATGGGATTCATTGGGTATGCCCAATGAATCTGATATCCTTAAGAGAATCATCACAAAGAATATACAGCTGCCTTGAACCAACTATTACAAATCCCATAGCAAATCAGGGATGACACCGTCTAAGTATCATCCCTGAGCTTTTATCTTGTACTAATTGTTGTACTATCGAAGGAGATCAAACTTGTCGTCTATACTCTTCACAAATTCAATGAGGAGTTTGACGGCATTGTCCAGGTCGTTTAGATTCACTATCTCATTGGGAGAGTGCATATAGCGGTTCGGAATACTGAGTACGGCAGTGGCGACTCCACCTCTTTGAGCGTGAATGGCATCAGCATCTGTGCCTGTACCCCGAGGGCTAATCTCGATCTGAAGCGGGATTTTGTGCTTTTTGGCAAGTTCCTGCAGATGCGCATTTACTCCGGGGTGCACAAGCGGTCCCAGAGCCAAGGTGGGTCCTTGACCCAGGCGGACGTCTCCAAACTTCCGTTTGTCCGCACCCGGTACATCCGAAGTGAAGGTTACATCCACAGCAATCGCGATATCCGGTTTGATCTTGTAACTGCTGGTGCTGGCACCTTTCATGGTGGTCTCTTCGCCAACAGAAGCTACGGCAAATAGATTGGCTTTCAGCTCTGTTTTGGCAAGTGCTTTCATCACTGCGGCAGCGATATATACGCCGACTTTGTTGTCCGTAGCTTTGCTAACGATATTGTTGTTTCCCAGTTCTTCAATCTGGCTGCTGTAGGTTATGGTGTCTCCGATTGAGACCTTGTTGAGAGCATCGTCCTTGTCTTTGGCTCCAATATCGATCCAGATGTCTTCCATCTTCAACTTTGGAGCATCAGAATCCCCGCGAGACATGTGAGGTGCATTTTTACCAATGATGCCACGCACAATCTTACCTTGGTGATGGATGTCCAACCGGAGGCCAGGCAGAAGGTTTACATCGAATCCGCCGAGTGGCTTCACATATACATAACCATTTTCATCAATGTAGTTTACCATGAAGCCGATCTCATCGGCATGACCTACGATCATCACTTTTACTTCGGAACTTCCTCTTTTGAAGGCGATGAGATTGCCATTTACATCACTGGAGATATCGTCACAGGTTCCCCACAGATATTCACGGGTGATAGCTTGGGCTTTACCCTCAAATCCGGAGGGGCTGGCCACCTTGAGCAGTTTGTACAGATATTCCTTATTTGCTTTAATCATTGGGGCTCCTAACAGTTGTTTGCTTCTTCATCGGCAAAGGGATTGAGGTTCTTTTTTACCACCGGCTTTTCATTGGGGATCAAGCACAGAAATTTCAAAGTGTCTTCACCCACGTTTTTAAACGAATGAACCATGCCGGGATCCACATACAATATATCATTTTCGGCAAAGGGGATATCACCGCGTTCGGTAACCACCACACCTGTGCCAGACAGGCAATACATTTCATGTTCCCACTCATGCTTATGGTAGGGAGTATGTCCCCCTGGCGCTACTTCAAACATGCGCATGGCAAAATTTGGTGCACCATCTTTCTGGCTGATCAGCCAGCGAATCTTGGCGCCTTTGGCACCTTCGATATTTACATCTTCGAGTTCCACTTGATCGTAGTGTACTACTTTCATGAGATTCCTCCTGGATTTTCTATCTTTTATAGAAAATATAAATAGCTTTAATGCTCAAAGCCATAAAAAACTAAGTCATAAAAAAAGGTGAAGCCGCAGCTTCACCTAAGATGTCAATTGCTAAGACACAGTATTTGTGCAATAGCTTACTTTTCCAGCTTCTCTTCTACTTTTTCTTTTACTGCTTCGACCTTTTCTTCGACCTTATCGACAAATTCTTCCACAGGATCTTCTTCCGGTTCTTCTTCGCCTTTGATACCGATCTTTATATCCACAGAGCATTTTGCCACTTCCGGGTAAAAGTCATCAATGTACTCACGAATCGTGTTTTCGATATCATCATGTTTGTCGATGATTTCCTGGCTAAAACTAAGCTGGATTGTCAGATGATTCATGGCTTGGTTCATGCTTAGTTTGGGAGTTTCGCCATAGACGTTAGAAAGAAATTCGGGCAAGGATTTTGAGAGCTTCACGATGCCATTGATGCGACGATAGGCTTTGAGCCCAAAATGCGCAGCAACAGCTGTTCCACCGAGTAGGAAGATAGTCTTAAAAAACTTTTTCATCATTAAACCTCATTACTTGTAAATAGATTTGATCTTACCCCAGCTGCGGTTCTGGATCGATACCGGCTGGTTTACTTCAATGTCAGAGCTTGTTATTGGGTTCAGGGAAAATTCACCAAAGCTGAAAGTTACAATCCCGGTAATGGAGGAGAACTGAGTACCCAGATTTTCCGAACGGATGCTCCGAGCACTGCCAAAGCTGCCCAAGAGAACCCTGCAGAGTCCTGTGCCATCACTGATCATGATGCGGTTCTGGCTGCTCTTACGGCCGGTGCTGCTGACGCTCAGGACTCGGGCATAGACCCCTTCATAGGCCTCAGCTTCCACCGCACGGGTGAGTTGTGCAGTGGTCAAAACCACCGGATGGGGCAGAATATGATTACGCTCCAGGATAGTCAGGGAAGATATATCCTGCAGTGTGGTCATGCCAAAGCTTTCCTGCACTGTTCCGCTGATGCGAATACGATCTCCCACTTTTACCTGAGACCTGCTCTGAATCACCAAAAGCCCGCTGTATCCTCCAGCTACCGGTTCTGATATGAAAAAACCTCCGGATTTGTAGTCTATAGCGGTTACGATGCCTTCGGTGCTGACTGTTTTGCCAGCATATAAAGAGGGATATGTATTGTCACTACCGGGGAAAGTAGTATATTGAATCTCGGATATAGTGAGGCTCCAAGCCATGATTATCAGGCTTGTAAATAGGGTTAGCAGAATTATTCTCTTTTCCATTTTTACCTCTTTTGCACAATTATGTATGTAATGCACTTTCTGTCAAGGAAAATCACTGTCAAAACTTTGAAATTGTGGATGTTTCGCCACAGATCATGGCTTTTACTTGCAGGAATTGCTTCCCTTCGTAGCAGGATCGGGAAGTCGGTTCCATGCTGCTAAGAAGCTTTACCCTCATTTGGCGCTGATTGGGATCGCTTGCTATCCGCTTGTTTTCTGCCTGCCCATCTGCCACTCTTCCCCCTTAGCAATACGGAACCATTACGGGTCGCAGTCCGTAGTGATGGCGTGATGGTGCTGCAGTGCCAGGGGGCATAGGCTTGTGCGCGCAAGAACTCTATCTGGCAGGGAATCGTAATGTCTCTAAGATACAGGCTGGGGAAAGGCATCCCGCAGGGATACGATCCTAATGCCCATGGCGGTGATCTGTGTGATAAACTTTTGCAGGGCTTCCAGTTTTTCACGGTTGTGACAGTGAGTAATGATAACCACCGGCTCCCGTCTGCCTTTGTATCGGCCCAAATCCTGGATCTTTTTGGCCAGAGTAGCATCGCTCACATCAGGTACATCGAGGAAGATATCGCGGCGGGCGGTGAATACTCCCTGCTCTTGTGCGGCAGTATAAACCGCACTCTGTGCAGTGGTAGCACTATCGATAAAAAAGAGTTGTTCCTGCTTGAGTATGCTCAAGACCTTATTCATGGTGGATCGATTTGCTGTGGCAGCGCTACCCATGTGGTTGTTTGCCGCTATCGCCATGGGCAGTTGTGAAACAAAATCAGAGAGTATATCTTGGATCTCACCGGCTTTCATATCTTTTGCTATGTACTTCTCTCCAGGGTTGATACTGCTGTTTTCGGCTTCCATGGGGATGTGGATGATCACTTCGTGTCCACCCTTGATGGCGGTATCCGCTGCAGTCCTGGTATGAGGCAGATCGGGCAATACGGCAAAAACAATCTCAGGGGGCAGATCGCCAAAATCTGCGAGCAATTGTCCGGCGCTATTGCCAAAATCATCGATGATTATTACCACATCGGGCATATCATCGCTTTCATTCCAGCTATATTCATAGCTTTGCAGGGCAGTATCCTGCTCTGGTTCAGGATCGCTGGATCCGTAAGCATCTTGATCAATATTTTGCTCTGCTGGAGCATCTCCTGCTTGGGGCTTTGCTTTGCAGGCAAAGAGCAGCAGCAAGAGGATCGCAGGAATAATTAGTTTTCTAAGATTTGCCATGATACTACATCCGTTTCTATGATTTCGAATTTGTCTGTGGTGCCAGCCAATACTTCCAGCACATATTTATTGGGTTGGTCTGGTAAGATCTGTTCTTCGCTAAAGGGAGTGGTGTCCTTTTCAATGTAGATGATCCTGTTGTTTTGATCGATAAAGATCATATCCAGGCTCAGATAGGTATCCTGCATCCAAAAAGAATGATAATCAATGTGTTCAAAGATAAACAGCATGGCTTGATCTTCTGCCATGGCATCCCGGTATTTTAAGCCCTGCATGACCTCGATATCCTTTTGCACGATCTCTATCTCAAAGCTGGCCTTCAGATCTCCATCAGCGCTGTGGATTTGCAGTTCTCCATCCTTGCGAAAAGTGGGTGAGGTCTTTGGGCTGGAAGAGTCTGGACTCTTTTTGGGGCAAGCTCCCAGCAGCAAGACCATGCCAATCAGGCTCAAGCAGATCAAGAGCTGCTTCATTTGCTGAGCACCATCTTCCTGGTCAAGGCTCCGGCTGGGGTCTGCAAACGGTAGAGGTATACTCCTGTGCTCAGAGCTCTGCCCTGTGAATCCAAACCATCAAAGACAAAGCTGTGCTCACCGGAAGCCAGTGGGTCGTGCACCAGGGTGCGGATCAGTTGCCCTCGAACATTAAAGACTTGCAGGCATGCAGCCTGAGTTTCAGGCAGATAAAAAGAGATCGAAGTCCGGGGGTTGAAAGGATTGGGATAGTTTTGCTGCAGAGTGATGGGACGAGACGGAGCATCTTCAGGATTTGTGCTGCCTTCTGCGACCTGGATCTGGACAGCCCGCCCGTTTACTTCTGCTTCTATTACGAAGTTTTCCTCGGGGTCATGCAGTTCTATGACAAAGCACTCGCCCATAAAGGGG
>CAZCRD010000006.1:0-7940 GCA_964501025.1 uncultured Candidatus Cloacimonadota bacterium
AAAATAAGGCCGGAAGTTTGTCGGGTCTTGAGGCACTCGGAGCTTCAGAAAGACTCCGCTACGTAGCGTAGCATTCCGATGCTGCGGCGCCATCACATCCCACGGAGCTTTGGAAAGACTCCGCTACGAATCCCCACGGAGCTTTGGAAAGACTCCGCTACTGATCCGTGTCCCATGTCCGTCATTCCGGAATTTGGAGTAAGACGTAGTGTAGCGGAGTCTTACGGAAAATATCCGGAATCCAGTTTTATCTTGGCTCTCTTTCGCTTCGAGGAGATGCACACAATGTGTTTCCACGAGTTATTTCAATACCTGTCAAGCGCTTGCGCAGATATGCATCAAAGCTACGTGAACCTCAAAACCTTAAAACCACAAAAAAACCCTCCCGTCTGGGAGGGTTCTGTCTGAAATAGTTGCAGAAAGTTAGATTACTTTCCCACTCATGATATCTGTTTCATTGCATTTGCAGATATCCACAAAGAGCTTGTCGGGGCGCCAGGTGCCGTCGGTTTTGCGGTTTTGGATGATCTTCACGCGTTTGATCTCGGTATTGCATACCGGGCACATGAGTTTACCTTCTTTGTTGGCATCGTGAGCCAGTTTGGCGGCGAAGCTTTTTACTTTTCCCATTGTTATATCCTCTTAATTATTTGCTCTTTCGATGTACGCGCTATTGCGGGTATCGATTTTGATCTTTTCTCCGGCTTCCACAAAGAAGGGAACCGTAAGGCGCAGTCCGGTCTCCGTGAAGGCGACCTTACCGCTGCCGGAGGCTGTATTTCCTTTTACATTGGGTTCGCATTCGGCGATGCTCATCACCACAGTGGTGGGCAATTCGATGCCCACGATCTCCCCTTCGGGAGTGGTAGCCACAGTGACTTCCATGTTTTCCATCATCAGTTGCTCAGCATCTCCGATGGTGGCTTTTTCCACGTGCATCTGCTCGTAAGTATCGATGTCCATCAGGACATAGAAATCGCCATCGCGATATAAATATTCCTTTTTGTTGCGCTCGATGCGCACTTCATCGAAACTATCGCTTTCGCGGAAGGTATTTTCCACCACCTTGCCGCTACGCAGATTCTTCAGCTTTGAACGCATAAAAGCGGGACCTTTGCCGGGTTTGACGTGGAGAAATTCCACCACTTCCCAGAGGTCGTTCTTAAAGTTTATCACCATCCCATTGCGGATGTTAGCCATTGAAGCCATATTGTATTCCTTAAATATAGTCTAAGTTACCAAGATTTTGGATATAGAGATTTTGGCAAGGAAATTCTTGTGAGCTTGCTTTGCCGATTGCAGTTCCCCCCGGATGCAGATCTCCCAGATCGCGGAATATGCAGCCGGATCTGGCTCAGAACTGCAATTTGTAACTCAGGCTGAGACCCAGACTCCAATTGAACCCGGGCTGCGGGATATGGGCATAGATCTCATAGCGGTGATCCAGCAGGTTGTTCAATTTGAGATCCAGCAGCAGATCCACTGCATAAACGCTGAGATTCAGATGAGAGTCAAAATTGAGCAAGGCAAAGGCGTCCATGCTGCCGATGAGGTTATCCACTGTGCTATACTGTTTGCCGACATAGAGGTATGAGAGCCTGGTGCCAAAGGATGGATGTGAGTATTTCACTGCGGTAGTGCCCTTGTACTGAGGCGTGTAAGGTAAATACTTATCATAGGTAGCGCTGGGCTCACCCTCATCATTCCTGCTAAAATCCCGCGCTTTGGTAAAGGTGATGCCAGTATCAAAGCTGAGACCCTGGTGCGGAAACAGGCTGAGGCCATATTCCCAATTTGAGATTTTTGCCCGGCCCACATTGAAGGGACGCCAGGTGGAGCCATTGAGAAAGTATTGCCGCCATTGGATCAGCTGCTCGATATCATTGTAGTAATAAGTCCCCCGCAGTTCAAACAGCCGGTGCCGCAGGTTCAGACCCAGATGGTAGCCAAAGGAAGTTTCGCTGTTCAGCTCATCATTGCCCTGAGTCTGGCTATCGCCAATCCAGTGCATGTCAAAATATGATGGCAGCGAAAAAGCGGTGCCGATGCTGCCCTGCAAGCCAAGCTCCAAAGGAGGGAGATACAGGGTGCTGTGCTGCTCCACCCGCCAGCTGGTATGAGCTTCATCCTGAGCCCAATCCTGACGCAAAGCCAAACTGCTTTGCGAGCTGAGACTTCCGCGCTCCAGCTCTTTCTCGATCCGCCCATACAGGGCAGAATTCAGGTTTTGATATTCGGATAGAGCAAAGCCAAAGCCAGATTCTGGAGGATCTTGATAGCGATAATAAACTGGACGCAATTCTGCACTTAGCTCCAGCTTGTAGCCTGGCGGATCAAAGCTGAGCTGATCCTTGAACAGGGGACTGAGGTATAGCTGCCGATACTGCTCTGCTGCGATGGGATTGCTGCTTTCGAGATTGGTGTAGCTACTTGTCTTGTGGTCAAAGCTAAGAGAGAGCTCATTGTCCAGCTGGGAGAATTGGTAAACCTGGCTCAGCCTGCCAAGCAGATTTGCCCCGCGCTGAGACGCCGCATCATAGAGCTCTGGAAAGCTGATGGGACCAGGCAATTCGCGCAGATAGGAATCATATGTCAGCAACATCTCCCAATAGTGATTTGTGCCGTGATACATGCTCTTGGCAAAGAAGTAATCCGCACGCTTGCGATTGTGGATGCGTCGATATTCGGTCCCGGAATCCCAGGTCGGCTCATAGACAAAGTCGTTGCGGGCAAAATAGTGGGAGTATTCTAAGCTCAGGCTAAAATGGCGCCGGGCTATTGCCGCCAGATAGCGTTGCGAATTCATCCCAAAGGAACCCAGACCGCTCTGGATCTCTGCTTTGGCATGCTGCGCAGGACTGAGGGTGATGATATTGACAATACCGCCAATGGCGGAAGAACCACCATACACAGAAGAAGAGCCCTTGATGATCTCAATGTGGCTGATCTGAGAAGCAGGAATGCGGGAAAAATCAAAGGCTTCTCCCGCAGCATTGACCGCGATGCCATCAATCAAGACCAGAGTATGCCGGCTGAGATTCCCCAGAATCGAGAGGCTCTGATATTCTCCGCTCAGGGCTACATCAGAGCTGCTGAAGGAGTAATGCTCCAGGAGGATATCCGCAGTGCTGCGCTTAGCAGAATTGGTGTCAGGATAGATGGCCAAAGCATCCAGCGCCGGGGCAGAAACTTGCCGGTAGCGGTCATGAACCCGAATCGGCGGCAGACTGACAGGATCTTCAGTAAGCCTGACCAGCCGGGGGAGATCCCCTACCTCAAGGCTGAGTGCGTGATAGCCCAGCCGCGCAAAGCTCAGCGAATCCGCCTCAGTGCGAATCTGAAACCAGCCCTCAGCATCGCTAAACGCTGTGTCTGTGCCGCCCTTTATCCACACATCCGCTATCCCCCTTCCCCGCTCATCCACTACTCTGGCCGAGTATTCCGCAGCCGGTAACAGCACCGGCAGCAAGAGAGCTAATAGCAGAACTGCTAAGGATCTTAGACGCATCACAGGCTCCTGGATATGATTTTTGATGCCAGCTTTTGTGCAAGAGCAGCAGAGGTCAAGGAAGTTTTTTGGAAGGAGAGCGCATTGCCTGCTTTAGGGTCAAACTGAAAGTGGCTATGGGGGTGGCACAAAAGTATTTGTCGCCAAGGCGGGGAGACCTTCCCTCAAAGCAGCCTCTCTGCTTATAAAGAGTCACTTGAATCTGCAAATAGCAATCACTTGGACAAAATGGATAAGTTAATGAGAGAAAAGAATATCTGATCAGCACTTGCAGAAAACCACTTGGACATAATTTCAGTAAACTTCATAGTTTTGATCACTAAAACCTGCAAATCGGGCACTATATTGTCCAAGTGGTTGACACTATACTCAGCTTCAAATCAAGATCATAATATCCGTAATGATATACTCAATATACCGATATGGATTTCGCAAGGTAGTATTTATGACATTGGAAGTGTATCTATTTTGGCCTTTGCAAAACTCGGTGACCTAAATTGCAGATTTCACTGACTCTTTTCACTGCTTCTGCCAGATCCGGAATTCTGGCAGCGCAGGCTCCATCTGTAGCTCTTGCCTTACAAAGCAATTGACAAAAACTACCCCCGTTTCAGATTGGCATGATATTTGGTCATAGCTTTATACTATGGGCTTTATCCCAACAAATAATCACGAAGGACATATAGAAGAATATGCGATCTTTTGACACGATTCTTCCTTATCTGAAGAAGAGTTACAAGCAGATCATCGGTGGCATTATCATGCTGATTTTGGTGGATGTAGTTCAACTGATCACACCGAAGGTCATGCAATATGCCATTGATGGCATCCAGATGCGCAGCATTGATCAAAAGGGGTTGATCTGGGTCGCCCTTTTTATCATCTTGCTCGCCTTTGCCGTGATGATCCTGCGCTATTTCTGGCGCATCCTGATCATCGGCAATTCATTCAGGATCGAAAAAAGTCTCCGGCAGGATTTTTACAATCACCTGCTGCGCTTGTCTCAAAACTACTTTAACAAGAGCAAGACCGGGGACTTGATGGCCTATGCCACAAACGACCTGAATTCGGTGCGAATGCTGTTTGGCATTGGCTTGATCGCAGCCATGGATATCATCCTGATGACGATAGCAAGCTTTTCTTTTATGGTCTCGATTGATCTGAACCTGACCCTGCTGGCGATCATCCCGATGCCTTTTCTCTCTTTTACCATCGGCTATTTTGGCAAGCGCATGCACAAGAAATTTGCCCAAGTGCAGGCCAGTTTTGCCGCCATGAGCGGAAAGATCCAGGAGAGCATCTCCGGCATCCGCATCGTGAAAGCCTTTTCCCAGGAAGAAAGCGAACTGAAGAAAGTGGATGAAGTGTCTGATGTCTATGTGAATCAAAACATATCCATGGCCAGGATCGCCGGGTTTTTCCATCCCTTCCAGAGCTTTGTGATCGCCTGCTCGATGATCATCACCCTGTATTTTGGCGGACGCAGTACGATCCGGGGTGATATCACCATCGGGGGATTCATCGCTTTCTTCCAATATCTGGGCATGCTGGTCTGGCCGATGATCGCCATCGGGTGGATCGTGGATATGTATCAGCGGGGAACTGCCTCACTGAAGCGGCTGAACAAGATCTTCGCTGAAGTCCCGGAGATCGACGATAGTGAAGCGGATCATAGCATCGAGCATATCTCTGGCAAGATTGAGGTAAAAAAACTCAGCTTCCGCTATGGCGAGGATTTACCTTTGGTATTTAAGGACATCAGCGCCTGCATCGATGCTGGTAAGACACTGGCCATCGTGGGTCCCACCGGATGTGGCAAGACCAGCCTGATCGAGCTTTTGGTGCGCATTTACAACCCGCCCCAGAACAGCATCTTTATCGACGACCGCGATGTCTACCGCATTCCGCTGAAGATTTTGCGCCGGGACATGGTGCTGGTGCCGCAGGACATCTTCCTGTTTAGCGATACCATCGCCAACAACATCCGCCTGGGTAATCCCAATGCTTCCGATGAAGCAGTCTTTGAAGCTGCCCGCATCGCCAGTGTGTATGAAGAGATCAAGGATTTTGATCACGGCTTTGACACCATGGTGGGCGAGCGCGGCATCACCCTCTCCGGAGGTCAGAAGCAGCGTCTGGCGATCTCCCGTGCCCTCTTGACCAATCCCCAGATCTTGATCCTGGACGACGCCCTCTCGGCTGTGGATACCAAAACTGAGCGGCAGATCCTGGAACGCCTGATCGAAGACCGCAAAGGTAAGACCACCATCATCATCGCCCACCGACTCTCCTCAATCCAGCATGCCGACAAGATCATTGTGCTGGACGAAGGGGTGATCAAGGAACGGGGCAATCACAAGTCCCTGCTCCGCTCCGGCGGCATCTATCACGACCTCTACGAAAAGCAGAGAATTCGAGCCCGGCTCGAAGGCGGGGAGGATGAAAGATGATGCACGGTAGACACGGATTTTCCGACGACGATCTGAAATACAGAATCTACGATCACCGCCTGTTCTCACGGATGGCGCACTATCTGAAACCATACATGAAATGGGTGATTATCTCTTTCATGGTGCTGATGCTGGTCACGCTCTCAGAGCTGATCTTACCCTTGATCGAGCGCTCGGCTATCGACGATCACATCGTATCCGACAAATCAATCGCCGTCTTTACTGATGAGGCTCGCTACGATGACTTCATGCAGCGCTACTCTTTTTTGAAGCTCAAAGATTTTGAGCATGAGAATGTGCATTTTGTGGTGATCACACAGACCGAGCGCAACAAGATGGACAAGCCGGAACTGGAAAGCCTCAGAGCAGAAGGCGTGCTCAGCGAAAACTCGGTCTTCCTGGTGGACGACAACTCCCGAAACCGGGAGATTTTGGGCAAGTATCTGAGCTTGGATGCGAATCCTGAACAGGGCATCCGGAATCTGGCAGGATATTTCTTTATCGGCGGTGACAAAATCGCCGTGGCTCGGGAGCAGATGCTGGAGCTGCCGCGAAAAGAGCGCCTGGACGTGCGGCGGGATTCATCTCGAGCTTTGATGTACCTCGCTATGATCTATCTGGTGATCATCATCGTGCGCTTTGCTGCAGGCTACACTCAAGCTGTGATGACCACCACCTTCGCCCAAAAAGCGATGAACGACCTCAGGCACGATGTCTTTGCCCATTTGCAAAGGATGCCAACCAGGTATTTTGACACCAACCCCGTGGGACGACTGGTGACCCGCGTGACCAACGACATCCGCGCCATCGACGAGATGCTGGCTTCAGGAGTGATCACGATCGTGCAGGATGTGATCCTGGTGATCGCGATCATGATCCTGATGCTGGTATTGAACTGGCAACTGGCATTGGTGAGCATGAGCGTGCTGCCCCTGCTCATCTGGGTCATCGCTGTATTCAGAAGAAAGACCAGGGTGATCTATCGCGAAGTGCGCAAATATCTGGCCCAGCTCAATGCCACTCTCGCCGAGCATATTGCCGGACAGAAGATCATCCAGCTCTTCAATCAGTATTCGCACAAGCGGGATGAATTTTCAAACATCAACCACAACTATTTCCTCACCTCGATGAAACAGCTACGGCTCTTTGCCTTCTTCCGTCCCGTGATCCACGTGTCATCCCAATTTGCGGTAGCTCTCATCATCTGGTATGGCGGCGGACAGATCCTGCGCAATGCCATCACCATCGGTCTGCTCATGGCTTTCACCCAATACATCCGCAAGCTATTCCAGCCCATCAATGACTTCAGCGAGAAGTTCAACGTCTTGCAAGGAGCACTGGCAGGTGCAGAGCGCATCTTTGACCTGATGGATCAGGAACCGGAGGATTATCGTGACCATCTCTCCAGCACCCGAAAACTGGAAGGCGAGATCGAGTTTGAAAACGTCTGGTTGGCATACAACCCCGATGAATGGGTGCTCAAAGACGTGAGTTTTAGCGTGAAACCCGGCGAGAAGATCGCTCTGGTGGGACATACCGGAAGCGGAAAAACCTCGATCGTAAACCTCATCCTGGGGATGTATCCATATCAGAAGGGACGCATCCTGATCGATGGCAAAGAGCTGCATAGCTATGCTCTTCAAGATCTGCGCTCCAATGTCGGCATTGTGCAACAGGATGTCTTCATCTTTAGTGGCAATATCCATGAAAACATCGCCCTGAACAACGCCAAGCTGAGCCCCGCCGAGATCAAGCAGGTAGCCAGCCACGTCAATGCCGATAAGTTTATCCAGAAGCTGCCCCAGAAGTATGATGAGCCGGTAATGGAACGCGGCGCCACCTTGTCCACCGGTCAGAGACAGTTGCTGGCCTTTGCCCGGGTGCTGGCCTACAATCCTTCCATCTTCATCCTGGATGAGGCCACCAGCAATATCGATACCGAGACCGAGATCCTGATCCAGGACGCTCTGGAGAAGATCATC
>CAZCRD010000007.1:0-21303 GCA_964501025.1 uncultured Candidatus Cloacimonadota bacterium
GGTGGAGGTCCCGATGAATACACCCTCGAAGTGACCTCAAACTACGCTGGTGCTGCCATCTATCTTGATGGAGCTGACACTGGCGCAGTTACCCCATTCACCTTTGATCCTGCCGTAGCAGGTACCTATTCCTTGCAGATGACCGATGTTGATTGGGATCCTGTAGAATATGATTACACTGCTGAAGACAATGAAACTGTGAATTTTATGGGCGCGATGCATCCTGCCACCCCCGTGATCACTTTCCCGGCAGCAGACCAGCTTTTTGAATGGGAAGCAGCCGGTGAAGTAACTGTGGAATGGGATGCCGGTGCAGGCACCGCTCCTGAAGGTTACATGGCAAAAATGTCAACCGATGTCGATTGGAATGATGTTGGTCTTACTTTCGAGTGGACTACACCTGCGCTTGATGAAGGTACCTACACCGTTGAAGTGATGGGTTACTATGCAGATCCTGCCGCTCCTGGTGGAAAGTCTTACACCCCAGTAAGAGCTCGCATCACCGACCGTGGTGCTGGCAATAGCATCAAGGGAGATAGCGATGTAGCTTCTGTTACCTTCATGGTAGAAATCGAAGAAATCGTCGATCCAGACATCCCTGAAGGCGTGGATACACCTATTGGTGACGGTACCGATACTGTAACCATCACTGGTGGAGATGCCAATCTCGTGCCTGATGGTGAGATTCCTGCTTTCCCGAATGGCAGCATGGCTGTCGTGGGCGAGTATGTCCTCGAGCTGGTTGGTGCTGGTCCCTGGACCGTGACCTTCACTACTACTGCTCCCTGGGGTGCTTACTATGCCGGTGGCATGTGGCACGCTGTGGAAGCTGTGGGTGGAGTTATCACCTTCGTGATCAATCCTGGTAAGGACTTGGAAGTTCCTATCGTATTGGGCGACGAAGATCCCACTCTTCCTGTGGAACTGAGTGTATTCAATGCTGTGCTTACCGCACAGAAATTTGTGAAACTCACCTGGATCAGTGAATCTGAGACCAATATGTTGGGCTACCGTGTGTATCGCAATGAAGCTCAGGACGCTGCCACAGCTACCCTGATCACTCCTGTAATGATCCCTGCCACCAATACTTCCAGCACCCAGGTTTATTCTCTGGAAGATCGCGAAGTAGTGATTGGCAATGGCTACTACTACTGGCTGGAAGCTGCTGACTATGGTCACAGCACCATGTTTGGCCCGCAGTATGTGGAAGTAACCGGCGAAGTCACTCCTGAACTTCCGGTTCAGACCGTGATGAACAACGCTTATCCCAATCCTTTCAAAGCCAACACCAATACCAATATTGATGTGGAAGTGAAAGCTGGCGAAAGCGGAAACGTAACCATCTACAACGTACTGGGTCAGGTGGTGAAAACCTATAGTGTAAACGAAGGTAGCCACAACCTGCAGTGGAACGGTCGTGACAGCAAAGGTAATGCCTGCGGAAGCGGAATTTACTTCTACAAACTGAGCACACCTTCCATGAACCAGACCAAGAAAATGGTCATCGTAAGATAACATAAGTACTGATTAATATAAAAACCGCGGGTTATCCCGCGGTTTTTTTGTGTCTTTATAAACAGGCGGGGGGAAGGTAACTCTTGCACTCGGCATGAAAGAGCCTGGCTCATAGCTGGAAAGAATGGCTTGCACAGAGGTGGATCAGCATCGCCAGTACCGCATATCTGGAATAGAATCAGGTAATTATTCAAGCCTCTGCATGATAGGGAAAATGCGTCAAGAGATACGTCGAAATGCGTCAGGATGACGCGTCCACCCTCTCAGCACTACGGCAGCACTGCGCCAGCATTACGCCTCGCAGGCGCAATGCCGGCGCTATGCTATTGGGAAACAGAGAGTAATAAAGATAAGGTAATGATGCAGGTGTTTTGATATTGATAAACAGGATAAGAGAAGTATAATTCCTTACATTGATATGTAAGAACCCAGGCTTGTTTCAATTCTTGATTTGGTGGATAGAGGGATAGAAGTATAATTCCTTACATTGGTATGTAAGAACCCAGGGGATGAATTGTGTCGCCCATAAAGGGCTCCAGGAAAGGGATACCGCCTTTGTCCGAGGGGCTCCGCTTCGCTGCGCACCCTCGCTATGTTCTTTCGCCCACAAGGGGCTGCCAGACTCTGGTCTGCCAAACTCCGCTACGTAGCGTAGCATTCTGGTGCTACGTGTCATGCCCATTCTTACGCATTCTGATTGGGGCGCTAGACTCTGGTCTGCCAAACTCCGATTTGGCAGAAGCAGCGAAGCTGCTTTCAGGGAAAGGCCTCCGGCCTTTGTGGCAAATTCAATTTGCCACCCCACTGGGAAATATGGCGGTACGGGGGTCTTTTTTGGGATAGGCGGTACGGCGACCGCCTGTACGGTTGGGACGCTCGCCGGAGCTGGCATTTGAAGATCGTACAACTTGGCACTTGAAACTGGTACATGAGTACCAATACTGGATTCCGGATCGGAATGACGGGGTTGTAGTTTGCGGAGCTTTGTAAAGACTCCGCTACTGATCCGTGTCCCATGTCCGTCATTCCGGAATTTGGAGTAAGACGTAGTATAGCGGAGTCTTACGGAAAATATCCGGAATCCAGTCAATGCATTGCAAGGCATAAAAAGGCGGAATAGCAGCCGCGAGTACAAAACATGCGGAGCTTTGTAAAGACTCTGCTACACCACAAGGGGCTGCCAGACTCTGCTACACCGCAAGGGGCTGAAAGATGAAAGGCGGCTGCTTTAGCTGCCGTGTCTCGATGACCAACATGACCAAACAAGATGATTTCCGGTTGGCTTTAGCCACCGGCAATACCCAGCACCCAATCTCTTGGATAGTATCCCGTGGTTTTAGTTGCTTTTTTCCCGGAACTCGAGATCTTGGGATCTTCAGACCTGCTTAATGAATTAGCTCTCGCAGGGATCCAGATCTTTGCGATCTCGTAAACACAGGATATCTTGCTTGTTGAATCGTGAACGCCGGTACCGTGCGGAAAGCACTGATACCGGCACCCTTAAGTTTACTTATACTCCAGACCAAAGCCGTAAGGGAAGAGTGGATTGTAGTTATCATCCCCCAGATTCCAGTTTTCATCATCATAGCGAGGCCAGGAAAAACTCAATTTCCCCTGCATCGGATAATCGCCAAAGATCACATCAGCCACACCTTGTCCCTCGGATCCCGGGAACCAGGCTACCACAAATGCGGTGGATTCTTCGAGCTCCAGATTGACCACGAGGGGGCGTCCGCAGATCATGATGGCTACCACCGGGATTCCTTTGCTGGTGATATTTCGAATCGTGGCGATGTCTTCAGGATGCAGCTGATGCAGGTACAGATGAGTGCCATAAGGACCTTTTTTCATGATCGGGATACCATCAGCAGACAGAGTATCATCAGAAGTGGATCCAGGACCGATTTTCAAGCCTTTGGCCAGGCCTTCCACCCGGATATCACCCAACATTTCGGCATAAGGCACTTCGCCGATCACAACGATGGCTAGATCATGTTTGGCCGGATCTGCATCCCCGCCATCATTACTAAGCACAGCATTGGGGGCTACGGCTCGAATGCCTTCCCAGATCGAAGTCCCGTTTTGGATGGCAGAACCCCAGGAATCAGCCACATTGAGAACATCATCACGGATTTTTTCGTGATCCACCTCTTGATATCCACTTTCTTCAAGCGCTTCTTTATCATTCACACCTTGCCAGGCAATGGTAAATCCTCCGCACTGATGGCCACGATTGTGAGCGTTTTTGCCGGTAACGAGAATACGGGCTTCCTTGTTCAAGGGCAGGATATCATCGTCGTTCTTTAGCATCACCAGAGATTTGCGCACAGCTTCACGGGCAACCTCACGATGCTCACTGCAGCCGAAACAGGAGTGATCCAGAGATAGCTTTCTCTGGGCGGGTCTGGGTTTTTCAAACATGCCAAAGCGATATTTGACCCGTAATATGCGACTCACGGCATCATCAATCCGCTGTAGGGATATGCGACCATTGGCGACATTGGCTTTGGCAATATCGATAAATTCCTTCCACCGGGAAGTGACCATAAACATATCCAGGCCGGCATTGATGGAGGTGACTACACATTCGGCATAATCTTCATCCAGATAGTCAATTCCATCCCAATCCGATATTACAAAGCCATCGAAGCCCAGTTCTTGTTTGAGCAGCTCTGTAATCAGGAAGTGGTGACCGTGACATTTTACCGAGTTCCAGCTGCTAAGAGAGACCATCACGGTAAGCACTCCGGCGTCGATGGCAGCCTGGTATGGTGGCACATGGATCTTGCGCAGCTCAGCTTCGCTGATACACATATCACCTTGATCGATCCCATGCAAGGTGGCACCATCGCCCACCCAGTGTTTTACACAAGCCATCACCTTATCTTCCTGGAAGTTTCCTTGCAGTCCCCACACAAATCTGGGTGCATATTCAGCTACTATTTTGGGATCTTCCGAATAGCTTTCGTAGGTTCTGCCCCAGTGATCATTGCGCGCTACTGCCAAAGTGGGGGCAAAAGTCCAGTCCACTCCGGTGGCAGCTATCTCTTTGGCTGTAACCGCAGCAATGCGCTCCAATAGATCCGGATCATGAGCTGCACCAAGGCCGATATTGTGAGGAAAGACCACGGCGCCTTTCACATTTGTATTGCCATGAATGGCATCCACACCATAGATGATCGGAATCGCCAGATGCTCGTTATCTTCTTGCATCGAAGCTTCCCAGTAGGCGTCATTCATCTCGATCCAATCCTCAGGTTTGTTTTCACCGGGAACCGATCCTCCCCCACTCAAGACCGAACCAATATGGTACTTTTTTACTTGCTCTGGCGTAATGAATTGACGTTCCGGCTGTAACATCTGACCAATCTTTTGATCTAAGGTCATCTTTGACAACAACGCGGAGATTTTGCTTTCAATCTGATTCATATCCTTATTCTCCAATCTTTATTCTTTGATTTTTCATTTTGCTTCACGCAATTCCACCTTGATGCTGCGAACTTGGCGCTGGCGTACTTTTTCGGCGATTTCTCCTTCCAGGAATGAGCCCGCAAATGTGTGTGAATCTCCTTGAAGGTCTATCACAGTCCACAGTGCGGGAGATACTCTGGATTGCCCAAAGGTATCCTTACGATCGGCATTGTGATAGCTTACCAGGATGCTGCCAAGAAACATGAAGCTGAAGGTGTTTTTTGCAAACTCCACATTCTGCCACTTGTGATCGAGATACAGAAGCTGTGTTTTTGCTGCCTTGGTAAACAACCACCCAGGCAAAGCCGGCTGAAACTCAAGCTGCAATTCCCCGGCTTGATTGCGGCTGAAAGGTCTTTCTCCCAGGCACATCAGCAGCAGGATGTTTACAAATTCAGCAGTTGCTCCACTCAAGCGAGCCACGAAACCATTGCCATGCAGTGAGGGATCGGGGTTGTTGCTGCTGACAATGAAAGAAGAGTTTTCCAAGATGCTCCTGCCATACACTTCCGGAGCCAAAAACGGTACCATTACATTCTTGAAATCCCGGTAAAACTCCGAGTATAGCCTATTGCGCAAGAGCTCCAGCATATACTTGTATTCCATGTGCAGCCAGATCGACTCGTTTTCAAACCACCCGGGAGAAAAGGTTCTGGCTCTGCCGATCTCCATGGGTTGATCGGCAATGGACTCATTGACCTTGTACATCTTGAGTTTGCTATCAAAAAGGCCGCTGCGCAGCACATTGGCGCTGAGTTTTTGAGCTTGTTCGAATGTGGGCTGGCAGTGCAGGAAATGTACGGGACCCTCCAAAAACAGCGGCAGGGCTTGATGCCGGAACTGGTTGACCCGGATGCAGTTCAATCCTCTTTCATTGCGTTTGACCACAGGTTTTCCGGCTGAATCCTTTAGTAGGATCTCTTCATAATCCACTGGCTGGCTGATAAAATATGTAGGTATCACAGCATCTTTTTCAGCTTGAGCTTTGCTAATGCCTATGTCCAGCCTGGCCCGAGCTGCAGTGAGAAATTCTGTGATGGTGCTGAGCGCAATCTTCTTTTCTTTGCCACTGATACCCAGTCTGGTGGTTTTGCGATACTTTTCTTTGAGGGTATTTGCCTGATCCCAGTATTCATAGTCGGACACGGAAGTGCCAAGCAGCTGATGCAAGCTCTTCATGAAATCCTGCAACTCTACAAATATCAACAATTGTGTGTTTTGACTCTCAATCCCGCTACAGGCCTGCAAGAGAAACAAGATATGGCGTTTGGTTTCCAGGCTCTCACTGATGCTAGAGCCAAACAATCCCGGCAAGCCATTGAGGGCATCATACCAACCGGGCTTACCGGCTTCCATCTCTACCCCAATTCCGGCACTATCCAGCGAAGCAAGTTTATTGACGATGAGTAGTAAGATCTTGACAAACAGGGTGGTATGATATACCGAGCCTTTACCAAAATCTGTGCGTACTTTGTTTTTATCCTGATTCCGCTGATTGATGAGCTGCTCTTTCTCTGGATCCAGGATCACACTATCCAGCTGCATGGGTTTGCCTTCCCAGATCACATAGCTGTCGTCACGAGGCTGTACCCGATGCGGATTGTCATAAAATGAGAATAGCTGCTCTTTGAACAAGATATTTTCCAGTTCTTCCGGATACACAGCCAGGTAGTTTTCCAAAAGGTCGAGGTTGTAAAACCAGTGATCCACCCAAAAACCTTCTCCATAAGCGGTCTCGTACTTTTTGTCGCAGATACCCAGCAGATCGCCAATAAAGGTATCTTTGTTTTTTTGCACCGCAAATCTTCGCGCTTTGAGCCAGAGCAACAATTCGCCGGGAGTGAAGGGTGAGCTGAGGTACTGTTTGACATCCTGAATCTGATCCAAAGCCAGATACTCGGTCAGGACCTCATCCAGCTTTGCTTCGCTGGAAGGGGTAAAGCGAATCTCTTTGATGACCAAGGGGTTGAAGCCATCCAGTTGGATCAGGTTGTAAAATTGGATTACATTAGCTGCCCGGACATCAGGATTGAAGAATAAATCACAACGCCGGTTCTGGTTTACATCACGGAAATTTCCATTGCCCTGAGAATATGGCGTGGGCGTGAGCCGGTAATCATTGTAATCACGCTCCAAATCTCCGTGCTTGCGGGAATAAAGATGCAGGATGGAAGAGCTGGTTTTCCCTTTTATGGTATGCGGGAATCCACCTCGGAGGACGTTGTCCAGGAAATTCTGCCGGGTATATTGATCCAGCGTGGGCTCTGAGCTGCAGATGAAGTTTTTTTGAGTAATCACCGCAACGATATCTTGATTCTCTTGCTGTTTTTTTTGGATGTACTCCGGTTGGGAAATGCGCGGCACGAGGGAATTCAGTAAGTCCACCGAGCCGGCGTGGCCGATCACGGATGTATATGTGTAATCATCATTTGGCGCAATATCTGTGCTAAATGCCCCCATTGCTGAAGGCAGACGATTCTCAAAGTTTTGGTCTCTGGTCAGCTCCTGCAGTGAATCTGTGAGAAAGTTTTCCGGATGGCTATAGTCCCCGCGGATACCAAAGATTTTTACCGGATCGTATATTGGTGAGACCAATTGTCCATCGGGATCAAAACCCAGATAGAAATTACCTTTGCTAATGCGCACCACATCAGGGCGATCTGCAGGTTCTACTTTCAGTTTGTAAAAAGGCACCTTGTTTTCAAAATTTGTGACCTCTACAAAAGCCTCGAACAAGCGGCGCATGTGCTTGAGTCCAAAATCATCCAGCCCGTAGGGGATGATCAAAGGCAGCCCGTCCAGTACCTGCAGTTTTACCGGCTGAGGATTAAGGTTTTTGATGGTCAATTTGCGTACCAGACCAGCGTAATCGTCTTGAGGGGTGTTGTAATATTCGACCCTAAATAAAAGACCCAAGCTGTGGTTTTCTTCTTCCAGAGTGAGCTTTGCTGGCGCAATTTTCATGCTTTGAGTTTTTTTCAAGGCTGCGTCTTGCGGCTTGTTCTGAAACGGTTCGTAAAAGGTGTTAGATTCACCATCAGATATCTTTACAAAGGTCCTGAACCCTTGCGTGGAAACCAGATTGTAAGCCCAATTGGCTGGCAGAAACTCCATAATCGGACGATGTTTACCCTCTATGCCCATGCTGCAGATACATTGACCGCGATTTACATAAAAAGTCCACATGGGAATGCCGTTTTTACCCGCTAATCCCGGAAAGAAGCTGGAGAATAATTTGCTGGAGTTATAATTTGAAATGGTGAAATCACCGCTGTCTTCTAAGCTGTATTTTGTATTTTTGCAAGGCATCAGCGTTTTTCCTTTCAGTCTTAAGAGTTTGAGGGTTGATCAAAAGCGATCAGCCGGGGCAAATCCGGCTCCGGCTGATCGTGTGCTTTCAATGTGTACGAGTGTAATGTGTGATAAGTTTGTGATACTCATTTGAGCGTCAGCGGCAGTAAGCTCGGAGGAACTTCCCCACTTGCTCGTCTGGTATGCTTGCCCCAGGAGCAGCGGGAATCTCGCGCCAGGGCTACTGCTATTTGCGCTCATTGTCTCTACTAATTACTGGGTGGCGGTTACATAGAAGAACTTCATGGCTTGCGTAACATCTGAAGTCCAACTGCATTCATCATATGTGCCACCTACCACCGGATCAAAAGGACCGGCAGGATCATTAGCGGCATATACTGTGTAAGATACTGCATCGTCAACGGGTGACCAGGAAACTGTAACCCCGGTTTCCGTTGCAATAATGCTTACATTTGCGGGAATCTCAGCTCCGGCTGCATAAAAATACATGTTGTCAATGTATATGGTGCCCAAAGGTCCTTTGGACAAGATGTATTGAGCCATGTTACCCGTGTTGTCCAGGTTTGTAAAGGAGCAAAGGGGGATGTCGTAAGATATCCATGATCCCGGTTCGGGAGCTGCAAAGGTGATTTCATGTTCGGTGTCATCACCACCACCCCAGGCAGCATCCGCTCCCCAATCCACGAGTTTTACTTTGAAGTCATTGGCATCCGGAGTCCATACATCAAGATGCAGATGAGTCATGTCGGAAGCATTTACAAGATTAGCTCCCGTAGTCTCGATACCCACAAAGTTCACGGCACTGTATTTCTTCACCGGATTGTCCAGGATCTCCATATCTTCCAAAGCTCCTTGAGACCATGGGGTCAACCAGGTATCCACAGGTACATCGGTGTAGCTATCGCTGAACAAAGACAGCACCTCTGCAGGATCCTGCATTGGGGTTGGCGGCAAGGAATTGGGTGTGGTGATGGCAAAAGACACGGTATAGGTCTTGGTAGTCTCTTCATCCTGCGCAGTCACTTCCACAGTGGCAGAACCGGGTACTTCCGAGGCCTGAGTGATGATAAAGGTGGCGTTTTCATCAGAAGTGGTGACAGATGTGATCTGAGGCGGGACGACTGTACCTTCGGGTACTCCATAGACATAGTTTTCGGTCAAAGGTGCAAAACCGGAAATGGTGGTGCCATCCACCTTGAGATCGCTGAGTGTGGCATCAGTGCCCTGAGCAGTGGGGGTTTTCCAGAAATAGAGATTGTCAAACCAGATATCGCCATTGCCTTCCACTTTGAATTGGAAGACATTAGCCAGATTCACAGGAGGTACAAAGGATTCAAGCGGGATATCCACGCTCACCCAGGTAGCAGGTACGATGTCAAAAACATGCTCGTTCTCAGCATCGGGACTGATCAGGTAGATGCCCAGATCGGTGGAATTTGCAGTCCAGAAATCCACATGCAGATACTCATATCCGGATACATCCTGAGCAGGATACTCAGTTCCCTGATAGTTCAGATCTTCATATTGCAAGGTGTTGTTTCCAGCAATCTCTACATCCACAGTAACGACTGTGGCTTGTCCCCAGAAGGGATTGTAGTTTACTCCTGGCACATTGTCATAGGCATCACTGTATATAGATATTACATCCACGTCCGCATGTTCGGGAATCGGAGGAGCAGTAGTGGGCAATTGGGATTCCAATACGAAGTGTACATTATAGGTAAGTGTGGTTTCATTGTCTTCAGCAGTAACTAATACCGATGTGGTTCCCGGTACTTGTTCGGCAGGGGTAACCACGTAGCTGGCATTGGGATGGTTTGTGGTAGCGCTTACGGTTGGTACTCTGCCCCCAGTTGCTACTTCGACTTCATAGTTCAAGATAGCCGGAGAAAATCCCGGAATGGTGGTGCCGGCTACTCTTAGATCACTCAAAGTGGCATCGGTTGAGAAATCTGAAGCAGAATAGAAAAACACATTGTCCACATATACCGTATTGGGATCGCCGGAAATGATCAATTGAGCCAGATGTGCCCTGGTGATGAGATTGCTGAAAGCGGACAAGGGGATATTCATGCTGATCCAGGCATTGCTCTCCAAAGCAGGGCTGGTGTTTGCATCAAAGATGAGCTCATGTTCCACATCATCTCCACCACCCCAGGCACCATCCGCACCAAAGTCAACCAGTTTGATCTTAAAAACTGCAGGTAGCTCGGTGGGATCCGGGGTCCAGATATCCATATTGAAATGAGTCATGTCGGAAGCATTGATGGTCTGGGAAGTAAACTCAATCCCGGCAAAAGTGAAGTTTGAATATTTCTTGGTGTCATTACCCTCAATCTGGATATCCGCCACATCTGCCAGGTCCCAAGTTGCCGACCAGGTATCCACCGGTACATCGGTGTAGGCGTTGCTGAACAAAGAAATTACGTAGTCTTCATCGATGGTAGGCGTAGGTGCAGCTACCTCAGGTTCCGCCGGAGGAGCGACATTGCCTTCGGGGATCTGGATGTTGTCAAAATAGATGGTATGATCCTCGTCTCTGGCAGCGAAATCCGGAATGATCACCATCGTGCTGTAAGTATTGCCAATCACTTGTGAGAAGTCAAAAGTAAGCTCTTCCCATTGGTTGATCACAGTATTGGCTACTGAGAGCTCAAGCGGGGTGCTGCCACCCTCGAATTTGATTGCCACATTGCTGATCACCGGTTTGTGCACCATGATCTTTACGATAGAGTTTGTAGCATCAAACTCAAAGGTGTCAAAGTCGCTTGTGAAACACAGTGCCCATGCGTTACCCGAAGCCAGAGCATCAAATTGAGCTGCGGTTGCGGAGCTATTGATCCCGCCTATTGCAGGATTAGCCGGAAAGGTCAAGGGCGGATTTGTTGCGTTTTCACCGACAGTCCAGCCCCACTCGGCACCGATCCCGCCCGGTTCAAAATCCACGGTTATGCTCTGGGCATAGATAAAGGCACACAGAGCTATCATTAATATTGCCAGCAAAATTGTCTTTTGCGCTTTCATATCATTCTCCTTGTTTATTCTGATCTATCAAGATCTTAAGTTTTTAGAGAACGATCAGCCGATGCCTTGATGGCAACGGCTGATCGAATCTATACCTTACTTCAGCAGAATCATCCGCTTGGTATCCACTACTTTGTTATCAACGCTCAGACGATAGAAATATACCCCCGGAGCAGCGCTTTCAGCATTCCAGACCTGGTGGTAGGTATTGGCTGATCTCACTTGATCTACCAGAGTTTCCACCAAACGACCCTTGACGTCATAGATCTTCAGAGAAACATGAGCAGATTTCTCGATGCTGAAGTCGATATTTGATATCGGCTTGAAGGGGTTGGGATAGCTATTTCCCAGCATCGCCGGCACCGGAATCGAACTGCTGTCTTCGTTTGATACAGCTCCATCGTGGAAATAGATGTTATCGATGTATACGGTGCTCAGATCACCAGAGATGATCAATTGAGCCAAGTGCCCCGTAGTGGTGAGATTGGTGAAGGCAGACAATGGAATGTCCAAAGCTACCCAGTTTTCACTCTCCAGAGCAGGATCTGTAGTGGCGGTAAGGGTGATCTCATGCTCCACATCGTCATCACCCCAGACTCCATCGGCACCAAAATCTACCAGCTTGATCTTGAATATCGCCGGAGGATCGGTGGAATCAGCAGTCCAGATATCCATATGGAAATAACTCATTTCCGTAGCGTCTATGGTCTGAGAAGTAAACTCGATCCCGGCAAAGACCAGATTGCTATACAGCTTGGTGTCGTTGCCTTCAATCTGGACATCGGATACATCAGCATCATCCCATTCTGCAGACCAGGTATCTACCGGGACATCAGTATAGGCATTGCTAAACAGAGATACCACATGACCTTCAGCCATGGTCGGAGTGGGAGCTGCCACAGTCGGCCCAACCAATTCCATCTGCTCAGAAAAGGTGATGTTGTCAAAGTAAGTGACATTATCCGAAGTTCTGCCGGCAAGATCAAAATCCGTAAAGATGACGATCTGATCGTTGGTTTCACCAATCCTGCTGGAAAAATCAAAGGTCAATTCTTCCCATTGATTGATTACGGTATTGGCCACTTTGATCTCACCAGAGGAGGCTGAGCTGGCGGAGACAAACTTGATGCCCACATCGCTGATTACCGGCTTGTGCACCATGATCTTCACAGTGCAATTTGTGTTATCAAAAGTGAAGGTACCGATATCAGAGCCATGCATGGATTCGCAACCCGCCCAGGGCTGTCCATCCATGAGGGCTGTAAATTGAGCTACTGTAGCTGAGGTATTGGCCCCAGACATATCCGGATTGGCCATGATCTGTACGGGGGGATTGGTGCCGTTTTCAAACACGGTCCAAGTCCAATCAGCTCCATAGCCACCTGTCTCAAAATCAATCGGTGCATTTTGTGCGAACAAAGCAGAACCCATCGATACGATGAATACTACTGCGAAAAACATCATTGAATTTTTCATTTTTACTCCTTGTAAGGCTTTGTCATTTTTTGTTGTGTTTTTTTGCTATAAAATTATCAAACGAACTCTTGGGGCTTCTGTCTTCATAAAACACACCCCAGTTCTTTTCGATTTCATTGGGTCCAGTGTTTTCTCCACCTCCTTTCCATGGTTCATCAAAGGCTTCGAAGAGAAAGGTAATTACTTTATTTTCATTTACCCAATCATCCAGATCCAGCAAAAATCTCTCTTGCGCTCTGATACTCACTTCTCCTTTGACCAATGTCCCCTGTTCACCATCCCCCTTCTTATCCGGGTTGTAGTTGGTTGCCCAGCCTATCTCTCCCAGTACCAGAAGTTTCTGAGGATGTGTGCGGGCGACCTCATGGTAGTTTTCATTTAGCCAGTCAATCGCATTATCGAGCGTTTTGCCGTTCCAGAGTGGATAGATATGGGTTACGATAAAATCTATCTCCGCTGTCACTTCTTCGCTCTCAGCTTTGTTCCAGAAATTATAGTCATCCGCTGTGGTTACAGGAATCGTGGTATTGGCTCTTACCGTTCTGATATAGCGGATCAGATCTGCAGTGTCCATTTTGTGCCAGGACCAGAATACTTGAGTTTCATTGCCCACATTCACTGCTGAGATGATATCCGGATAGGCATTACAAAGCTCGATACCTCGTAATACATTGTTGATATTGGATGCTTTTGCTTCAGACAAGTAATCTTCATTCTCCAGCCAAATGCCCAGCATCATCTTTAGTGGGAGCTTGTTTTCCCTGATCACTTCAAGAATGCGCTGAGTATCGTCGTCAGCATTATAGACCCGGATCAGATTCCAGTGCTTGCTTATGATAGAAAGATCTTCCAGGATTTCTGCGGAATCAGGACCTATCTGGCCGGGGGCTTGTCCCTCGCGATAGCATCCATAAGAAATGGCTTGGCCGATCCATTCTCCGTCCAGATAAGCTGAGAATTCCCTTTGCTCAAAAGGATCAAGCCGGTCAATATCCTGTTCAGCTTCGAGTTGGGTTCGCAGTTCAGCCAGAGCGTGCTCAGATCTGCCATCGGAAGGGTTTGCGGTACAGGACGCTATCACCCCCATCATCAGAAATCCAAAGGCCAGTAATATCGCAGAGTACCTCATCTATTCACCTTCCCAATTGCACTCGCACCGTTTTGAGCGCATTTGCCGGAATCGTCATATCTGCATAGTTTGCCCCAATCTGGAGCTTGTATGCGATGGGTTTTGGTGAAGTGTTTAGTAGCTGTACGCTTAGCAAACCCTCATCATTGATGGTAGCGCAGCTATAGAGATCTTCTTCTACTCCCGAGGCATCCAGGATCTCGGTTTGAACTGCTTTGTCCTGGGGGCGAATCGTCCGGCTGAATTGGGATAACACATGATAGATCGGGGTATAATAGACGTACTGCGATGCCGTGTCGATCATGATCGGCGCTCCGCAAAAGTTGCCTACATGATTGGGCCCGCCATCCTGATCCAGGACTACGTTCCAGTCTATCCAGCCAGTAACCCAATGATCCAGGCTCACGATGATGTTTCGAGCGTATCTATGCACCGGAGTGTACATGGGATGATCCTCGGTTTTCACTCCTTCCCAGCTAACTGAATAGGCCCAGTCTGTAGCGGTTTTGTTCCACCAGAAAGCATCATTATCAAACCAGTCGCTTTCCTTGAAACCCTCAGGATCTGTCACGCCAGCCGGCGGATCTTTGCCCAGATCATCTATGCATCCTTCCGTGTGCATGATAGCCATGTCCGGATATTTGCCATGCACTCGGTCAAATACATCTTCATATACCTTGTAGGTACTTTCATACCAATGCACGGCTGCTCCATATACATAGGGAGCTGTTTGGGGATCGGCAAAGATCACATCGGTCCAATGCTCGAGGCCATCGCGGTTTTGATCATAGATCATCAAAGCGACCCCGGCATGAGCGCTATCCTGAAGCTTGGGACCCAGATGGTGTTTGATAAAGTCGCGCTGCGATTCCGGAGTGAAATTCATACTTTCCCATTGACCATTGTTACCATGAGGCTCGTTTACGGGAGTGATGCCCCAGATCGGAACGCCTTCTTTCTGATATGCATCCAGATACTTGATCAGATAATCTGCATACACCGGCACATATTTTTCTATCAACGATCCTCCGGTACCTTGCCAGTTGTTTTCAGGAGCACCGGGGATATACCAGGTTTGGATATCTTTCATCCAGGCAGGAGCAGTCCAGGCCGAAGATACTATCCTCAGCTCAGAATCCCGCTGTTTGCTTTTGATCGCCAGGGCTTCTTTGATCATGGGCAGAAGATCATAAGCTTCATCTTTGATCCCGGGGTATTCTGCAGCTCTGAAGCCCGCTTTGTCTGCTGCGATATCAAAGCTCTTGAGCTGAGTATCTCCCGCTACATCAGCATAGGAGTATCTCCCTTCCACCGTAAAATCACAAGCCCCGATATGGGTGCGAGTCAGGGAGAAATTTGCTCCATTGATCCCAAAGATATTCTCCATCACTTCCAGACGCTTATCTTTGTCCAGGTGTGCCAGGACAAAAGCGGAGGACTCTGTGAAAGAGCTTCCAATGCCATCAATAGTTTGCTTCACTATCTCAGGATGGATCGATACCACCGTCCCTTGGGCTGATCCTTTCTGGAAGCTAACATTGTCCCCGATAGCCTGTTTTTCCCCTGCAGCAGAAGTCAGGATGATCTCCGAGGTCTCGAGTAATGCATGCTCGCCCTTGACCTCCTGCCCCCCCAATATGTTCATCAGGGGCAAGAGGATCAATACTGAGATTAGCTGTTTTACAATCATTGTTCGCTCCACTTCATCCTATACCTCAGCAGGAGTTTCAGCATCTTCGAGAATCTTCTTGTGCCGGGCATCCAGCTCAAAGCGGATTTCGTAAGCTCTGGCCTCGGTTAGCTCGTAGTTTGCAATGATCCACAGAGCTAAAGCTGAAGTTATTAGTGGGATGCCAACATCGAATATTCTGAGCAGCAACAGGGTTCGTGCTTCCTGCCCTGAGCCCAGAGCCAGATCAAACTTGGAGGCCTTGAGCAGTACACCAGTCAGCAAGCCAGCCAGAGACATCCCGATCTTTACCATCCACCAATATATAGCACCAAATACTCCTTCGCGTCTTTGGTGCGTGGTCAATTCATCATAATCGCACACATCAGATATCATCGATCCCATCAGAGTAAAGAGCGATCCGGTACCAAAGGCTACCAGTGGTGCAGCGAAAAGCAGCCAATAGGGATAGGTGGGGTTGTAGCCAAACCACTTGATCGCATATCCCAAAAGCGATAGGGATATCGTGAACAAGAATGTATTTCGCTTGCCGATCTTGGTGGCAACCCATCCGGTCAGTTGGATTACGCCCAGGGTCGCGATGGATGTGAGCATGCCAAACCACCCCATCAGCTTTCCCGCACTGGCGTTGTTGCCTGAAAACAGGTAATAGATCATCACGTAGATCGAAAACGACATCCCCAGCTGGAAGCCATTAAACACCAGGAAGGTAGCTCCGCAGATCTTGACAAAGGGTTTGCATTTGAAGGTTGTTTTGATCCCCTTGAAAAATTCTTTCAGGTTTTCCCACACGCCTTTAGTAGCTCTTTGTACGGGTTCTAATATCGTCTTTTCTCTGAGGAAAATCGCCGGGATGATACCCAGACCAGCCACGATGATACCCACTACGATGGCCAGGGTCCGGGCTCCATGCACAGTATCTCGAAACAGAGCGCTGGACATGATCGCATAAAACCAGGGTACTCCCAGCCAGGCAAATTGACCTACTGTATTGGCAAAAGCATGAAGTCTGGTGCGCTCGTGGTAATCCGGAGTCATCTCATAGCCAAATGCTACAAAAGGAGTGGCATAGATGGTATAGGCCAGGAAGAAGAGGATGGACATCATCAGGAAGTAGATGAAGTATTTGGTGAAAAACACCTCTTCCTTTCTGAGCTTAAACGAGCTGATGGATGCCACTCCGGCACCTTGTATTCCACTGAGATCGACAGCTATACTCTTGATCGACTGGGTATCAAGTTGCTTGTTGCCACCGGAGTCTTCGAGCAGCTCAAAATCACTAATCCCATACTTATAAAGCTTGCCTTTGCCATCTTGGGAATCCTGAGCTGACAGATCCAGATAGTAGGTCTCAGGATTGGCCACCAGCGCAGAAGGTGCTTCGTGGATCAAGACTCGCATTGATTCATAATCCGGGAATCTCACGTTCATCTCGACCTGCGGGAAGCCGTCCATATCTGTGGCAAAACCTGATTCATCCTGGCTGGACAA
Source organism: uncultured Candidatus Cloacimonadota bacterium (assembly GCA_964501025.1). Classification (GTDB taxonomy): domain Bacteria; phylum Cloacimonadota; class Cloacimonadia; order Cloacimonadales; family Cloacimonadaceae; genus UBA5456. The sequence continues at coordinate 17,109 of CAZCRD010000007.1, forward strand.
GATGTTCGGTCCATAAAGCACAAATGAGACATCGGATTGCTCTTCACTATAATCCAGATTGATCGCCCCATCTTCAGCCATCACAGCTTCATGAATTTCTGCAGATACCGTCTGATGCTGCCTCACAGGTTCTCTGCCAAAGATATCGATATAGCCGGAGGGAAGCTGCCACATCAAGGCAAAGATCAAGCCCGCCAATAGAGCACCGGCAAATATGAATGGGCGGCGGCGTCCCCATCTGGTGCGCGTATTATCGGAAATGTAGCCCACCAGAGGATCCGAAATAGCGTCAAAGATGCGGGGGATGGACGCGGTCAGTCCCACCAACATTACATCCATACCGAGCCCGATGTTGAGGATTACCACCATGGCCGGCAGTGCGGCAGCCTGCAGATTGTTTACCAACATACCTACAGAATAAGCTGCCTTCTGTTTTAAGGATATCTTATCTTCTTCTCTTGTAATATAGTGTACTTTTTCAGCCATTGTTTCTTCCTTTAGTTTTTCAAGTGGATATCGTCAAAATAAAGATTGCCAACTATATAGCTGTTACCAGAATCAAAGGGATTCCAAAATCCCAGATACTTGAGATCACTCAGATTAACGGCAGAAAAATGGCTCATCGGAATCTCGTATCGGGACCAGGCCCCGGAAACTACCGGTGTATATGACATCAAATCTACTTCAGTTTCGCCACCAGAATTGTCCTCAAACTTCACTCCAAAATGCGCTAATGCCGGCATGGCGGAACTATTGATATTGAGCACTAAGGTAGTATATGCTGAGGCATCCTGTGCTCCAAAATCAAAAGCAATGCCACCCCAGCCCGCTCCCAGATCCGTAAAATCGACGGCGAGCACAAAAGTTCCATCCACCGGAGCCACAGCTGTGCTTTGTTCATCCGGTGCCGCCGAATTTCCGCTCCAATCTGCACTATTGATAATCTGCGTGTAGGGGAGCATGGGATCAGTGTGAGTTTCGGAATAAATGCCCATGGCATCTGCACTGCCACCCCCCTGGATGCTGACTGTATCCCTTCTTATGTTTCCATTGCTGTCTATATATGTGGCACTCAGAGATCCACCCTCCTGGATGGCAATCGTATCCGTAGCGTCATTGGTAGCACCAAAGTTCACCGTAGCTGAACCCATGCCCATCGCATCCAGCGACACCGCAATGCTGATAGTATCGGTATCATTGCTTACGGAAACCGAGACCTGGCTGCCCGCTGCAGCTACATCATGCACTGAGATCATCGCACTGGCACTATCCACACTGTAGCTATCTGCATCAAAGCTCACTGTGCTGGCAGTAGCTCCGCCACCATCCCAATAGATGTCATCGATAGCAAACTGGCACTGCACGCCGTTCTCTTCCAAAATGATGAATTCATAGCTCAGAATTTCCAGATCCACATTTCCTCGAATGGCTGAAATCGGAATGGTTGCCTGCCCCCAATCACCATCTCTTTCCAGACCAAATGCAGTTTGATTGGCCGGGAAGAGCACATAGCTTTCTGTGCCTGTAGCATCGTTAATCCCGATCTTGAAGGTCACGTTTGGCGGTATCTTGATCATAAACTTGAGGTTTCCCTGGGCAAAATCGGATAGATCAAGAGGGGAGTTTGTGCTGATCCCAGCACCAAACCAACCCACTCCTGTGGTAGAGAAGGAAATCACGTTGGAACCTTCAAAAGGAGGTATCGTGCCATTCGACAGTGTATTTTCCCAAACATAAATCTCTGCATTGAGACCTATGGTCAAGCCATCATCTACCGGGGTCTCATCAGTAAAGAGACCAAAAGTCTCGATCGGAATCAGAGATTCTTCGTTTTGATATACTCGCACCCAGTCCACATACATGCTTTGCGGCCAATCTGTGGTATCATCAGGCGCACCACCCAGATTGCCACCTACGGCTACATTGAAGATCAAAAAGAATTCCTTGAGAAATTCATCCATGGTGCCGGGATCGATTATCTTGGTAAAATATGTAATATCATCAATTCTGCCCACTATCCTCTGTTCGTCCCATTCTACTTCGTAGATATGATAGTCCTCAGAAAGAGGCTCACTGAGCTGTTTGGTGCTGCCATCATAAATATGACTACCGGAATCATCGTCCCACCAGTGTACCGTGCACATCGTGGTGTTGTCTCCATGCAGCAGGGGACTCACTTCCATGATGTCAATCTCGCCGCATCCTGGCCAGCCCACGGAATCAAAATTCTTTCCCAGCATCCAGAAAGCCGGCCACATGCCGGTATCGGTAGGAACTTTGATGCGAGCCTGGATTTTACCAAATTTCACTGCAAGTTTGTTTTTGGTGTTGATCCGGGCTGAGGTGATCGAGCCATCACGCTTGCCGGGAACTGGATGGTTGATCGAATCCCACACAGCAGAAATGATCAAATTACCATCTTCCACCCTCACATTTTCCTGGACATTGGTGTACTGTTGCCATTCATCATTACCCCAGCCGTTGTCACCATAACCAATGTCATAGCCCCAATTGTTGCTATTGGGAGAGGTGTCTGAGGGATCCTGATTAAATTCATCTGCCCATACCAATGTGTAATTGATCGGATCAGTAGAATCAGGCACCGATGTAGGAGCGGTAGTCTTATCGCATCCAAACATGTAAAATAGTAACATCGCAAACATGGTCAAGTTTAGCATTCTGCTTGCCATTGTGATACCTCCATTTAGGATAATCTATTGAGCGTTCTGTAAAAGGGTCACACTGCTATATAGCAATATCTGATTATTAGCTTTTCGTGTCAAGCATTTTTTTTGTTTTCGCAAATTAAACCTGCAATCCCAATCGATATGAAGCCTCTCATAAAAGATTACTTGACTTTTTTTCACATTATATTTTTGTGGTCGGGTAGCTTTATAGCAGTGTGCTGATATGCTATGCTCGAGATGACTTTCGTTGCACAGCTTGCTATATAGTAATATTATCTGAAAAAGGAATTGGTTAATGCTTCATGACTAACAGGACACTCAAGTACATCTATGTGAAAAACATGATCAAGGACAGCATCCAGAATCGCACTATTAGCGATAAGCTGCCCGGTGAAAGAGTCTTAGCCAGTCAGCTCAACGTTTCCTATATGACTGTTCGCAAAGCTATTGCGGAATTGGTGGAAGAAGGCATCCTCTACAAAGAAGCCACCAAAGGCACCTTTGTAAGTCACAAAAAAATAAACTCCAAAGTTACCGGCAACATCGGATTCCTTTTGGATGATGAGATTGATGAAGGCATTTCCAGCCCATATTACTCATTAGTATTCAAATCCCTGGAAGAAGAGATCACCCGTTCTGGCTACAATTTGCTGTTTTTCACAGATTTTGATGCCTTGAATCCCCTTAAGACCCAGAAAAAGATTGATGGAGTCGTAATCTGCTGCTTTCCCCGCATCGAAGATCGAATCCAGGAAATCAAACCCTATCTCCCCATTGTCTTGTTGGACAATGTGTCTTCCGACAAATCCATCCCCTCGGTTACCATAGATAACTTTCACAGCTGCAGCCAATCCGTGCAATACCTCATCTCCCTGGGGCATCGGCGCATCGGCTTTATCTCCGGTCTTTTGGATTCGGATATTTGTATAGACCGGCTCTTCGGCTATACCAGCGCTCTGCAACGAGCTGGCCTGGACGAAGATAAAACACTGGTCTTCAAGGGCGATTACTCCTATGACTCCGGACAACGAGCCGCAGAATACTTTATCTGTCTTCCCAATCCTCCCACTGCCATCATGTGTGCAAACGATTCCATGGCCATGGGCGCGATGAAAGTGATTCAGGAAAGTGGCCTCAGCATCCCCGATGATATCAGCATCATTGGTTTTGATGATATCATGGTGGCAGCCCGAGTGTTTCCGGCGCTTAGCACCAATGCTGCACCGATCGCAGCCATTGCCAAAACCGCAATTGAGATTCTGCTGGACGAAATCAATGGCATCAATGCGGATTACAAGCATGTGGTTCTGCAAGCGGAATTGATCAAAAGAGATTCCTGCGCCCCCATTATAAGCTAAGATCCCCTAAAAAACACTATCCCCTGCTTTCTCACAGAGGATCCAGCCCGCCCTAGCTTTGTCCGTTTGACTATACCCAATTCCACCTCAATATAAACCCCTGATTAACCCATGATCACGGGTTTATCAGGGGTTTATACTGGCTTTGTG
>CAZCRD010000008.1:0-2891 GCA_964501025.1 uncultured Candidatus Cloacimonadota bacterium
AGACTCCGCTACGAAACAGTCGGAGCTGCGGAAAGGCTCCGCTACGTAACACTCGGAGCTGCGGAAAGACTCCGCTACGTAACACTCGGAGCTGCGGAAAGACTCCGCTACGTAAGGTAGCATTCCGATGCTGCCGAAGCCCACACCCCCACGCCGTCTTTCCGGAATTCGGAACTGGGCTGAGTTCAGCGAAGCCCAGTGGAGAATATCCGGAACCCAGTTTGACAATGCGATGGCAAAAAAGCGGCTGGAATCCGCTGCTTCTGTGAAAAAGGCGGTACAGCGACCGCCTGTACAAATCAAACGACACTCTTTCATTCAAAGAGCAGTATCAGTGTCTTTTAGCTTGACTACTTTGGGGCAATATGTCACATTGTTACTATACTAAGGATTTGGATTCTCTTAGCTTGTTTGCTTGGACATAGATTGCTTTACAAGGACAAGGCAATCATGGCCACGCACAATAGCTTGGATACCCAAACAAGAAAAACTGGAGTTTCAGGTAAATGACCTTTCCGCATAGCTCCGGTACAAGGAGTTAGAAATGGACATTTTATCACAGATCAAGCAAGACTCTCATCTAACCAAACTCCTGGATAGCATCTATGATGGAGTTTACATCGTGGATCTGAAACGGAGGATCATTTTTTGGAACCAGGCTGCAGAAGCGATGACCGGCTTTAGCAAAGCAGAAGTAATGGGAAAATGCTGCGGTGATAATATCCTGAATCATATCGACGAAAATGGTATGCTGCTGTGTAGGGCTGCTTGCCCGATTTTGCAGGTGTTCAAAGATGACGTGTCGGTGGAGGCAAAAGTATATCCCAAGTCCAAAAGCGGCAAGCGCTTCCCGGTGCAAACTCATATCTCGGCAATTCATGACGAAGATGGCAAAATCGTGGCAGCAATCGAGGTCTTTCGGGATATTACTCTGGCAGAAAACTACAGAATTTTGCAGGAAAAATTCAATAATCTGATCAAGAAATATGTCTCCACTACTACTTATACCGATATCCGTGACCGCTTGGAAACCGACGTGCACCAAAATCAACCCCGCATTCTTGATCTTAGTGTATTCTATCTTGATATTGTCAATTTCACCGGCTTTTCCGAGTCAAACCCGCCTGATGAAGTAGTGAAACTGCTCAATGAGCTATTTGGCATCTGCGAAGTGATCACCCGGGAATGCTATGGTGATATCGACAAATTTATCGGAGATGCGATCATGGCAGTTTTTAATGATGCCAATGATGCTGTCCGGGCGGCTTTACAGATTGTCAATACCAGCTTACCGGAGATGAATCAAATCCGCCTGGATAATAATGAACAGCCCATCGCAGTGCGCATCGGCATCAATAGCGGATTGGTGCTGCAAGGAGATATCGGCACCCAAGATCGCAAGGATCTCACCGTGATCGGCGATGTGGTGAACATTGCCGCCAGATTGGAAAAGAGCAGTGCAGCCAATCATGTGATGATCTCCGAAGCTACTTATTCCAGACTGGATCCTGGAAACGCCGAGTGTTTTACAAAAAAAAGCAGTATGGAGCTCAAAGGGAAATCTGAACGAATCCAGACCTTTTTAAGCAATTCCGACTTACTTTGATACTGGCATCAGACCAGATATTCCCTGATGCGAAAGCGTCTGGACCGCAAATCACTGCTCTGCCAAATCTGGTCTGCCAAACTCGGGACTGATACACTCTGTCTGCCGATCTGGTCTGCCAAACTCCGATTTGGCAGAAGCAGCGAAGCTGCTTTCAGGAAAAGAAAAGGCCTCTGGCCTTTGTGGCAAATTCAATTTGCCACCCCTGTCCCCCTCCCCCCATACCACTACGGTACCAATACGGGTGAGACTCGTATTGGTACCGTAGTGATATCGCAATGCTATGAGGAATGAGAATGTCTTGTTTCCCCCCTGGAGAAGGAATGGATCCCAACTATGTACTCTCCGCTTTCGCTGCGATGCCCGATCAGCCCTTCGCTGTTCAATAAAACCTCCATAAACGCAAAAAGCGAGGTATCAAACCTCGCTTAAAGCTGGATAAATCTCTGTGCTTAATATCTAATGCTATGCTGATTGTCGCCCTCCGCACTTAACCTCGGGACCAGAGCTGCTGATCGCACTACGCCCATCATGGTAAATCTGGATTACAAAAGATACCTGCCAAAACTCACTTGGCAATCAAGATCTTCTCCCGAATGCTGCTATTTCCATATTTCAAGTCCAAGAGGTAAATCCCGGTGCTGAGAGACTTTCCCTGGCTATCTTTTGCACTGAACGGAATCTGATGTCTGCCCTTTTTTAGCCAGCCAATTTCTTCACTGCGCAGCAACTGCCCTTTCAGGTTATAGAGTTTGAATCCGATCTGCTGATCGCAAGCTACGGATATTTGCATGGTCGCTTCATGGCTAAGCGGATTGGGAAAAATAGACACATCGTCTCGATACTCGACCATAGCTTGAGTTTGCTCACTCTGAAAATCTGCAAAGACTGGTCCATAAATCGTATCCGAGCCATCTATCTCTACCGACATCAACCAATAATATACCGGATATTCAGCAGCATGATCCAAAAATGAGTATCGCTGGGTGCTGCTGCTATTGCACGCGGGAATCAAAGCAGAGATCAGCTCTGCACTCGCAGCCAGATGATCTCTTCCCCGAAGCACATAATAACCCAGGAGATTACTCTCGGATTGGCTGCTCCACTCCACCCGACACGCATTTGCCGATACAACCCTGGCAGTAAAACTGGAGAGCATAACGGGCAGAGTGCTGTCCTCTGGAGTCAATGTGATGCTCAGATTGCCTTTTGCAGAAATCCCACTGATCTCAAGCGTGGTCTCATAATCCACACTGGTATCCACAGTATAGCTGCCAGCACCTTG
>CAZCRD010000009.1:0-24623 GCA_964501025.1 uncultured Candidatus Cloacimonadota bacterium
GGAGATGTTTCCTACAGTTCTTTGCTGCGGATAGAGTGTTTGTTGTGACTGCAGAGTTGGGCGAGGTGTGTCGATGGTGAATTGGGGCACAGGAGCTCGCAGCTCGGTTGCCTTTTTGGGCAAGAGGATAAAGGGAATTTGCCCATATTTTCTTTTCACCTGCTTTTTTGTCCCCAGCTTTTTACTTGACACATTCTCAGGGTAGATTAGCATGATCACATGAGAAATATAGCGGTAATGTTCCTGGCGCTGATCGCGCTGATGTCCTGTGAGATCTTTGATCTACGGGATTCACAGCTTCCCACTGAGGAAGCTAAGTGGCACGATTTTGCCACAAATCTGGAGCTGGCCCTGGAAAATCTGGAATTTGCCTATGAGGATTCGCGTAATGCCGTGAATTATACGCGGATATTCTTTGATGGTTTCCGCTTTCATTTTGCTCCGCAGGATATTACCGACTTCAGCACGGATGCAGAATGGAGTAGCGCAGAAGAGCAGGACATGCTGCTGAATCTGCATACCCGTTATAGCAAGATTAGCGTCGATCTGCAAGCCTTGGAAACCCCGGACGAGATATCTTCCAATGCAGCTACACTTTATCGTGCTTATCAGCTTATCGCCAAACCAGTGCAGGCAGAAGCAGATATCCTGGTGGAAGGGAACCTGGAATTGCATTACCGACGGCAACATGGAAATTGGTACCTTTATCGCTGGTACGACTACCGTTCATCCGAAGAGAGCACCTGGGGGAGGTTAAAGCATGAGAATAGCTAAGTATCTGCCCCTGCTGCTGATGTTGGTGATCTTTGCTTGCGAAAATCCCTTCCGTCCCAAACTGATAGATTCTTCCACTTCGCTGATCCAAAGTCGCTCTCCCGAAGAGCTTCTGCGCAATCTGGAGAAGGCTTATAGCGAGAAGAACATCAATGTTTTCCGGCAGCTGCTGCACCCGGATTATCGCTTTGAGCTGCTCTCCAGCGAGTATTCGCAGATCGGCATCGATATGGACGGGGATGGCATTCGGGATTCCTGGTGGGGTTATGATCAGGAGATTGAGCTTACCCGCAATATGTTTGAACGCGGTTCCAGCGACGGCAGCTTTCCGGTTGCGGATGCAATCGAGCTCAGGCTGCAGATTCCACCTCAGGAGTTATGGGAGATTGATCCGGCTATAGGCAGGGAAAATTGGATCGTGGTGCCTTGCTATTTTGATCTGATCCTGAGCTACAATGCCTCCAATAGCAGATATGTGGCTAATGGCACGGCACGCTTTTATCTGGTGCAGGAAGGTGGAGTGTGGCAGATTATCATCTGGAGGGATGAATCGAATCTATGATGGGGCGCATCATGGCGATAGACTATGGTACAAAACGGGTCGGAATAGCCATGAGTGATCCCCTGCGCATCTTTGCCAAGCCACATTCTGTATTGGCAAATACCGGTTTTGAAGACCTTCTGCGTGGGATCAACACGCTTTGTGAGCAAAATCAGGTGAGTATGGTGTTGGTCGGTATGCCCTATGCGATTGATGGTAGCTATACTCCCAAAACCACTGAGACTGAGGCTTTCATGCGCAGACTGCAGGAAGAGCTGGAGCAGCAGGTAATTGCTCATGATGAACGCTATAGCTCGGCTGAGGCTGAGGAAGAATTGAAAAAGATGGGTAAAAGCTGGCAGCAAGCACGCCAATCTGTGGATGCCATGGCTGCTGCCATGATCCTGAAAAGCTATCTGGAAAACCTGCAAGTTTATGAGTAGATGGCAGCTGCTGAGAATACTCCTGATCGGAATCCTGGTGATCTTCATGGGATTCACGGCACATGAGGTGTTTCGTCCGCAGGATTCTACTCAGCGGGTGGTGGTGATCCGTAAAGGAGACAGTGCCAAAACGATTGGTGTGCGCCTGGAACAAGCCGGGATCATCAATAGCGCCGACAGATTCCGCTTGCTGGCAAAGCTGAGAAGAGCAGACCGACAGCTCAAGCCAGGCACTTATCTTTTTGGCGGGCATAGCAGCCTCTGGGACACAGTTTCCCGCTTGCAGGAAGGTGTGTCTGAGCAGATTTGGATCACGATCCCGGAAGGGCTTTCTCTGCACCGCACGATCTTGCGGATCGAAGCCAGCGGGCTGGCAGATTATGGCAGCTTATACGCCGCAGCCACAGACACCGCATTGGTGCACAGGCTTACGGGCTTGCCCCTGAGCAGCCTGGAAGGCTTTTTGTATCCCGAGACCTATCTGATCCCGGTACCCTGTCCCGCAGACAGCATTTTGGCGATCATGAGCAAAGAGTTTTATCGCAAGCTGCAGCAACATGGCATCGATCACCATCAGGAAGCGGATTTTTATCAGAAGCTGATCCTGGCTTCGATCGTGGAAAAGGAAGCCGGCAATGATGCAGAGCGCTCCACAGTAGCCGGTGTATTTGCGAATCGTCTGCGTTTTGGTATGCCCCTGCAAAGCTGCCCCACGGTGGATTACATCCTGGAGCGCAGAGGAATAAAGCGAGAAGTCCTCACCACGGCAGATACCGAGATTGTATCTCCATACAATAGCTACAAAAACCCCGGTCTGCCGCCCACCCCGATCTCAAATCCCGGTATCCAGTCGATCCTGGCAGCCTTGAATCCCGAAGAGCATCGCTACCTGTATTTCTTCTCGGATCGCAAAGGCAATAATGTCTTCAGTCGCAGCTATCAGGAACATCAACGCTTGCAGCTGCAGCTGCGGCTATGAGATATTTTTGCTTGACAGTGCGGCAAGTATCTTCATCCTTGTATAGTAGTGTATGTTTTCCCTATCGCTTAGCTTTGAACAAGAAAAAACAAGTACGCTTGATTGCGTATGGAGGAAAAATGAAAAGAGTCCTTTTTGCACTTATGATCGTGAGCCTGGCCTTGCTCATCTTTGGCTGTGGTTCAAACAAAGAAAAAGTAGAACCAGACGGAGATCTGGTATATCGTCCTTCCTGGTGGGGAGCCCAAAGCGATGACGGCTTTGTCTGCACCTATGGTCAGGGTACCAATCTCTCCGAGAATTCTTCCATGAATTCGGCGCGGGCCAATGCTTTGCAGGATGCCGCTCAATATGTGGAAACCGTGGTTCAGGGCATGATCAAGGATTATGAAGAAGAAGCAGGTGTCAATGACCCTCAGGTGCTTTCGCTCACTTCGAGTGTGGTTCGGGCGGTTGCCAATGCCAAATTCTCCGGAGTGATAGCCGGCAAGGTCGAGACCCGAAAGGTCAACGAGCACGGTGGACCCCGCTTCAAGACCTGGATGCAGCTCAAGATCCCGCGGGATGAGGTCAACAAAAACCTCATGAACACCATCCGCAATGAAGAAGCCCTGTACAATCAATTCAAGGCTTCACAGTCTTTCAAAGAGCTGGACGAACAGATCGAGAAATACTAAACCCTCATAGCTTGATAAACCGATATTACCCGTGAGCGATCACGGGTTTTTTACACTGTTTCGAACCAGCAGATCCGGGCTCATCCCAAAAAAGGTTTGACAGTATTACTTTTATCAAATAAGGTGTCCGATACAATAAGAGGATATACATTATGAAAATCAAACTTACTAAAGAGCTGATACACAAGCTGCCCAAGACTGATCTGCACGTGCATCTGGATGGCAGTGTGCGCATTGCCACCATCATCGATCTGGCCAAAAAGCATAAGATCAAGCTGCCCACCATGGATGAGGCGGAATTGCACAAGCTGATCGTCTGCGGCAAGCATACTGTGAGCCTGGAAGACTATCTGCGGGGCTTTCACATCGTGAATCTGGTGCTGCAGAGCAAAGAAGGATTGCGCCGCGCAGCCTATGAGCTGGCAGAGGATGCTGCCAAAGAAAACGTGCGCTACATGGAAGTGCGCTATTCTCCGATTCTGCATACAGATAAAGGGCTCAAACTCACCGAGATTTCCCAGGCTGTGATCGATGGACTCAGGAAAGGTGAACGGGATTTTGGGATCAGGACTGGAGTGATCATCTGCGGCATTCGCAATATGGACCCCAATACCTCACTGAAACTGGCAGAGCTGGCAATCGCTTTCAAAAACAAAGGCGTGATTGGCTTCGATCTCGCCGGTGGTGAATACAACCATCCTGCCAAAGATCACAAAGAAGCCTTTGATCTGGCGCTGAGAAACAACCTCAATATCACCATCCATGCCGGAGAAGCCTACGGTCCGGAATCCATCCATCAGGCGATTCACTACTGCGGAACTCACCGCATCGGGCACGGCACCAGACTGGTGGAAGATGGCGATCTCTTGAATTATGTAAACGATCACCGCATTCCCCTGGAGATCTGCATCAAGAGTAATTTCCACACCAAAGCCGTGGAAAACATCCAAAGCCACCCCATTGATTTCTATATCGATTATGGGCTGAGGGTGACGATCAATACCGACAACAGAACCATCAGCGATACCACCGTTACCGATGAGTATATGCTGGCTATCAACGAGCTGGGGCTGGATTATTCCACGGTGAAATATGTGATCCTAAACGGTTTCAAAAGTGCCTTTGCGCCATACAAAGAGCGCGTCCGGCTGATCAATCAGACCCTGAAAGAGTTTGACGAGATCGAAGAAGCTGAGCTCAAGACCAAAATGGTGCTCAAGGAAAACCTATAATGCAAACTCTGATCAGACAGGCCTTTCAGGCTGCTCAGCAAGAGCTTTCCCGCTTTGCAAAAAACGAGCAAAACCTGACGGAGATCGAGCAGATTGCCCGGCACATTGCCAATTGTTATCAGAACCGGGGCAAGGTCATCATCTTTGGCAATGGTGGCAGCATGTGTGATGCCATGCACTTTGCCGAAGAGCTTACGGGTCGGTTTCGCAAAGACCGCGAAGCCCTTCCTGCGATTGCGATTAGCGATCCCTCCCATCTTAGCTGTGTCGCCAATGATTACGGCTTTGAGGAGGTCTTTGCCCGGGCGGTAAACGCCTATGCCCAATCCGGAGACGTGGCAATCGGTCTTTCCACCAGCGGGAATTCCCCCAATGTGATCAAGGCCTTGACAGCAGCTCAAAGACAGGGCTGCATCACCGTAGCTCTGTTGGGAGGAGATGGCGGCAAAATCGCCGGGAATACAGATTTTGAACTGATTGTGCCAGCCTCCACCAGTGATCGGGTGCAGGAGATCCACACCATGATCCTGCACATCCTGGTCGAACTCATCGAACACGAGCTCTTTTACCTGCCCGAAAAACCCGCCATATACGTATAAACAAGGAAAACAACATGAAACTCACGATAAAACACCTCATTACAATGCTGATGATTCTTGTAGTCTGTAGCCTGGCTGCAGACTATTATGAAGATGTGGAAGATATCTATGGAAACGATTTGCTCTATGCCCTGCGGGATCTGATCTCGACCAATACTTATTCCAGCTATGACGGCGCCAAGGTCTTCCTTTTTCAGGAGCTGGATAATGATAATGGCACTGTCACCTGTGTTTACACTGGAGAGGAATACCACATCGATAGCTCCTATTCCGGCCAGAGCAGCCCCAATACCGAACATACATACGCACAAAGCTGGTTTGAACCCGCCACCAGTGTAAAAAAAGCTGATCTGCATCATCTTTTTATCACTACGATGCAGGTGAATTCCTCGCGCGGTAATCTACCTTTCGGCAATGTTGCCAGCACTGCAGCCTCCACTGTATATTATAGTTACACTCCCTTGCAGAGCTATCGGGGGTATGACAATTGGCAGCACATGGTGTTTCAGGTCAATCCCCAATATCGGGGCAATACTGCCCGCGCCATTCTCTATTTTTATACTCGTTATGGAGATTCTCTGGTACAGGATGGTGTAAACATGCTTGACACAATGATAGATTGGCATTACGAAGATCCTCCCGATGCCGCAGAGCAAAGCAGAAACGATATGCTGCATGGCTTTCAGAGCAACCGCAATCCCTTTGTGGATCATCCTGAATTTGTGAACCGCATCTGGAATCCGGGAGCTCCCAATGACGATGATCTGGCCACTACCGTGCCTGCACTCAGGATCGACAAGGTCTATCCCAATCCCTTCCGGGAGCAGGTAAGAATTGCTCTGGATGCCAAAACCGGGGATAGAGTCTCAGCTGCTATCTACAATCTGCGCGGCGAAAGAATATTTACCACTACTCTCAGTGAGGGCATCCGCGAGTTTGCCTGGGATGGCTGCGATGGCAGCGGACGGCAAATGCCTGCCGGATTGTACTTTATTCGCCTCAGCACCAGCACAGACACAGTCAGCGGCAAGCTGCTCCTGATCAAGTAGTCAATATTTGAAATAGTATAAGGTCTGGAACAAATTATGCTCCAGACCTTATTTGTATTATGTGTTTGTGTTACACACACTAAGGAGGTGTGAGATGCGCAAGTTCTTTTTACTTATCGCTCTTTTTAGCGTGCTGTCCCTTTCGGCCAATCCCATGATCCCAAGGCTGATCCAGCAATTCTGGTTTGATGATGCCGGAGATATGATGCTCCAGTTTGGACATGAAACTGCGTTCATGAGTGGCAGCTCGATGTCTATCAGCGATGGCACCAATTCCATAGACTTTGCTCTGACCGACTTTCCCACTGATTTTGAAAGCTACCCCATTACCATCAATCTGAGTGATCTGATGCCGGATTTGCTGGTGACTGCGGAGGCGGGTCTACTGGTCTTGGAATATGATGAAGGCTTTGGCAATCAGGTAGCCTGGGGTCCTTCTGGTGATGTGGATCTGCATTCGATCATCGCTACGCAAAGCATCTATCAAACCGATGTTTCAGATCCTTTATTTGGTGGCTCATACAGGATCTGGGCCAAGAGTGACCATCCGGATTTTGTCTCGGATTACTCCAGCACCACTTCTTCCACGATCCGGATATTTGCTCACTATGAAGACAGCACACCTGTTACCGGGCTTCCTCTTTACTACCAGGATCTCTACAATCCCTACGTATTTAGTGATGAGAATGGCTTGATCGAAGTGGAAGTTCCCTGTGCCAGAACCCTGCTGAAGATCTATCAGCCTGATAGTGAGCAGCTTGTCTTTTCGGAAAACTTTATCGCTGAGCCGGCTGGTTGCTATGTGTACAATGTGGAGCTGCAGAGCACTGCCAATCAGGATCTGCTCCAGCAGCGGCTGGCAGCATCCATGATCCTGTCTCCCAATGTGCTAAAGCCCGGACAGAGTATGCGGATCACATTTGACAAAGAGATTGCAGCTCCTTCCCGGATCCGCCTCTTTGATCTCAAAGGAAGGCTCTTGGGCGAGTATCAATACTCCGAAAACTGGCATAGCCCGGCTCTTTCAAGCGGAGTGTATTTCTTACAAGTCCTGCGGGATGATCTGCCGCTAAGCCGGAGCCGCTTCATAATGCTGAAGTAAGGAATTCTGTAATTGCCACTTTATGACAAAGCTTTACCCAGCTTTGCAGCTCTGCTGCTGATCTGGCTGTTGACGAATATCCTGACCCCCTTGGCTGCTCAGCCGTCCGGCCTCAGTTTTGAGACCGAGCAATTGTGCTTCAGTGTGCAAGACAGCCTGTGGGTCTTCGATGGTCGCTTTGGCTTTTTGAATGATAGCGCGATGAAGGTGGAACAGGCTATATTTTTCCCCGTGATCCAGGATAGTCTGCAAAGCCATGCCCAGGATGTGAGCGTGGTAATCGGCGAGGATGAACGTCCTCTACCCGTTTATCAGATAGGTCCGCAGGGATTTTGGTTTCAGCTTAAGATGAAGCCCAAAAGTTTCGAAACAGTGCGCATCCGCTATCGGCAGGAGCTACGGGCCAGACAGGGGTTCTATGTGCTGCTATCGGCTCTTTCCTGGAACAAACCCATTTCCTATGCGAGCTATGCCCTGCGCGTGCCGCCCCAAACCCGCGTGCTGCACTATCCTTTTGAAAATCCCGTGCATAGTACTGATGGAGACTGGGACATCTACTTCTGGGAGTTTTACGATTTTGTGCCTGATCTAAACTTCGAAGCGGCTTGGGACTGATTACAAATCGATTGACAAAAATCAAAGCCTGAAAAAACTTGCTTTCACAGTGGGTGATTAGCTCAGTTGGTTAGAGCGCTACGTTGACATCGTAGAGGTCACTGGTTCGAATCCAGTATCTCCCACCATCCTCAAAAGGGTGATTAGCTCAGTTGGTTAGAGCGCTACGTTCACATCGTAGAGGTCACTGGTTCGAATCCAGTATCACCCACCACTTTTCACCTTTCATGAAGAACCCAGGATATCTGTATGTTTCTGGTGATAATCGTACCTCGCAGCTCCACTGTGTCCTTTTTGGACCTCGCAGCTACTTTGCGTTCAAGATGACCCTTTTTGATTCGATCAAACACCACCATCCAAGTTGTTTTGACTCCAATGGAAATCTCAGGAGCGGATTTACTGACCTGATTTGCTTTCAAAAATGCCGGACAAATGGCCTGCGCACTTCAACTGAGCTATCAGCTCGCGCTTTTGCACTACGGCAGCACTGCGCCAGCATTACGCCTCGCAGGCGTATTGCCCCCGTGATTCTATTGGGAGAGAGCCAGTTAGAATGCATCAATTTTGGTGAAGACGGGCCTGGTAGGGCTATACTACTCTTGTGGCATAGATCACTGTGGCCATGATGGCTTCAGCATGTACTTAGCATCACTTTATCATCATGTCTTTCTACGGGTTACAATGCGTTTGAGCAGTTCTTCGTAGTTTCCTCTTAGTTTGGCAGCAAAGCCAGGTTCAGCGTGTTTGGAAATAGCCTTTTGCGCGGCTTTGAGACCAAATTCATAGAACTCAGCTGCCTTTTCGAGATCGGTAAAGCCATGTTCCGGATGATGGGCATCGATGATGATATCAGGCTTGTATTGCACGATGGATTGGATGGCCATAAACCCCTGGTTCTGCATCAGGGAGTGCAAAAAGACATCATAGCGGTTGAGTTTGTCCTTCTTCTTTTTCTTTCCGGATTCATAGAATTCCGCTTGAAAAGAAACCGGGGGCAACACATTGGCCGCAATGGTGATTTCACCCGGCACCTTATCGGCAAAAGCAAGGGGCAAGGGATGCGCCACACCACCATCCACAAAGACGTAATCGCTCATCTCATGGGGGGCAAAGATAAAGGGCAGGGAGCTGGAAGCGCGCATGGCATCAGCACAGAGACCTTTGTCGATGAGCACAGTGATTTGACGGTGCAGATCAAATGCCACGGCGATAAAAGGAATATCTGTATGCTCGATGTGGCGGGAATCAGTCCACTTTTCAAACATCCTGGTGATGGCTTTGCCGTCAAAGATCCCACTGCGGGAAAAATCCAGATTGAGAGGATTGAAGAGCTCCAGGGTCGAGACGTCTTCAGCCAGTTCCAGCATGTCTTGAGGGGGTATCGAGCAGGCCAGACATCCCCCGATGATGGCGCCCATGGAAGTGCCAATCACTCCCGAGATCTCATAGCTCTCGCTAATTGCTTTTACCACACCTATATGTGCCAGGCCATAAGCAGAGCCACCACCCAGAATTAAGCGTGCCTTTTTCATGATTTTCTTCCTCTATTTAGCTTGTTGTAAATTCGGTAATTATGGATCACGACCAGGATAAACACGAGGTCGCTCACAGTGAGCACGATATTGATCGTAAAGCGATCATGTCCGGCATAAAAGCCCATGGCCGGGATCAGGATGCCCAGGAGTGCGGCCTTGAAGATGATGATGCCATTGGGGATACCGATTTTCTTGAAAAACCAGCGTGCCACCGGATTACGCTCGCGCCGGTAGTGATCTGGCCTCATCACCAGATAGGTGGAATGTCCATCCAGCAGGTTGAGCAGGACAAAAAGACTCAATAGGCTCCAAAACAGAGCTGTCTGAGTCCAGAGATTCAAGATATCTTGCATATTGGCATCCTCATGTTTTGAAATCCACATACTCTATCCGCCTGTTTCTGGCAAGCAAAATCCACCTCAATCTATCGCAGGTAAATAGTTCTTTACAAGATTTGCCCGCTACAATAACTTGCATTTATCAGGTGTAATAGCAGCATCTCGCCTTGTGTGCTGGATCAATTGATGTTGCTGTAGTGGTTGCTATTATACCCCATTAACGCTATATAAATAAGAAAAATTGAGGATGAAGCATGGACAAGAAGTGGCTTACTCCACCGGGTCTGAATGCTGAGGAAAGTGAGGCGATACAAAGCTTACGGGCAGAATTGAAGGCTCCCGATCTGATTGCGGAGCTGCTGTTTAGACGCGGAATCCGCAGCGAACAGGAGATCGAGGAATTTTTTAATCCCCATCTGCTGAACCTGGCGGATCCCTATCTCTTTGAAGAAATGCAGATTGCTGTGGATCGCACTCTGCAAGCGGTTGACCAGGGAGAATTGATTACCATTTATGGAGATTACGATGTGGATGGCACCACCGCCACCGCTTTGTTGTATCTCGGGCTCAAGCGCATCGGGGCGAAAATCGATTTTTACATTCCCCATCGCATGATTGATGGCTATGGGCTGTCTTTGAGCAGTCTGGAGCAGATCAGAGATTCCGGCTGCAGTCTCATCATCAGTGTGGATTGCGGCGTCAATGCCCTCGAAGAGATCCATGCCCTGCGGGATATGGGTATGGAAATCATCATCACAGATCACCACAATCCCAAGGCGGAATTGCCTCCGGCACTGGCTACCATCAATCCCAAGTTGCCCGGTTGTTCATATCCCTTTGCCCACCTTGCCGGAGTGGGCGTGGCTTACAAGCTGCTAATGGCGATCTATCAAAAGCTGGGGATCAACGACACCGAAAACATCCTGAAGTATATGGATCTGGTGGCAGTGGGGACGATCGCGGATATTGTGCCCTTGATCGGAGAAAACCGCGTATTTGCCTCGATTGGTTTGCAACACTTGATCGAAAAAAAGAACCTGGGCTTGAACGCTTTGATCCAGCTTTGCGGCTTGAATCAGAAGACTCTGGATACCACTGACATTGTCTTTGGCATTGCTCCCCGCATCAATGCTGCCGGAAGAATGGGCTCTGCTGCCCTGGCTGTGGAGCTGCTGATCTCTACCGATGAAGCGAAAAGTGCGGAATTGGCCGAGATGATCGAGCGGGATAACTCTCTGCGGCAGCAGGAAGATCAGAAGACCTTTCATGAGGCTTGCGAGATCATCGAAAAGAAATACAAAAACCTTGCCAATACGCCGTGTATCGTGATCTCTTCCGATGACTGGCATCAAGGGGTGATCGGGATCGTGGCCTCAAAACTGGTGGAAAAGTATTATCGTCCGGTGATCATGATCTCTTTCAAAGAAGGCTTTGGCAGTGGATCGGGACGCTCGGTGGCGGATTTTGATCTATTCTCCGCTTTGCAGCATACCGAGCACAACCTGCATAGCTTTGGTGGGCACAAATATGCCGTGGGGCTCACAATCTATCAGGAATATATCGATCGCTTTGAAAACGAGCTGTCCCGCTATGTGGCGGATCATCTGGAACAGGAACAGATTCAGCCTCCTCTGGTGATAGACCACGAGATTGAGCTTTATGACATCAATGAATACCTGCTGGATGCGATCGAGCTTTTTGCTCCCTTCGGTCCGGGAAATCCTCGTCCCACCTTTATGACTCAGGAAGTAATGGTGGCAAATTATCCCTACAACGTGGGACGCAATCATCTCAAACTCAAGGTGGTAAAAGACGGGATCGAGCTGGATTTGATTGGCTACAATCTGGGAGATTTCTTGACTTTGCTCAAAAAAAACAGCATCATCAATATCGCTTACAACCTGGAATACAATCGCTTTGGCAACAAAGCAACAATCCAGGGAAAACTAAAGGACTTGAAGATCATAGGAGTCTGATATGAAACGATTTTTTGCATTTTTCGCCGGGGTGCTCGTGCTGCTGACAGCTTGCTCCTCAAATAAAAGCTCTCCCCCCATGGAGATCGATAGCTTTCGCCTGCTGCAAACTGTGGAGTTTTCGCAACACATCAGTAAGGCTTATTATCATCCTATAGCAAAGGCAGTCTATGCCATGGATCCTGAGACCCATCAGATCCTGATTCGCAAAGATGGCAAAGCAGCCAATATCATCGGCGGAATGGGCTCTGGGGATTCAAGCTTCATGACCCTGGCAGATTTTACCCTGAATTCCGATGGCAGCATCTATGCCCTGGATGGCTCAGCCCAGCTGATCAAGCGCTTCAATGCGGATGGGAAGTTCATCAGCAGCATGGAGCTCAGCTATGTACAGCAACCCAGTAAGATGGCTTTGGGGACGCAGCAAACGGTCTATATCTTCGATACTGCCACATCCGAGATTGTGGCTTTTAATCTGCTCGATGGTAGCGAGCTATTCCGCTTTGGCCGCTTCGTGCTGCAACGGGTGGATCAGCTGTTTGCCAATCGGGATTACGTGGTGGCGTATGACAAGAGCAAGGATCAAAGCTTGCTGTTTTCCAGCTTGGGACAACACATCTCAAACGATACTGGTCAGATCGTCTATGATGTGTATAACAACGCCATCAGCCTTACTAATGAAGCTCTGGTGAGCAAGATGAGTGCAGCCTGGTTGCCGCTCACCGGCACCGCCAGGTCCATGACCATTGCCAAAGACACTTTAGTGATCGTGGTGGATCGCCAGGTGAGACTGCTCAAATTGGATTATGCTCCGGTTCTTTAGAAACTACTATCTACCGCTGATTGCGGCTTTGCTGCTGAGTCTTTCCAGATTACCCCTGTATCTGGGTTGGCTGGTCTTTATCGCCTTTGTGCCGCTGCTCAGCTATTTTGAGATCAAGCAGCGCAGTGTCAAAGAAGATATCATCAGCGCGTTGATCTTCTCCCTGGTGCAGATTGCGCTGGTGTATTACTGGATAGCCCTGGTCACTTGGGGGGGGCTGATCGGCATCTGGTTGATCTTTGCCCTGTATTACTTTGTCTGCTTCAGGATCCTGCAACGCATCTGGTATCGGCTGCCCTGTCTCAGGATGCCAGCCTTTCTCAGCATCTTCATCAGCTTCGAGTTTTTGCAAAACTTCTCCGAGATGCGCTTTCCCTGGTGGAATATCGGCTATTCCCTGACAGACTATTTGCCCCTGCTGCAAGCTCTGGAATTGGGCGGCATGAGCCTTCTGGCGTTGCTGATCCTCAGCCTGAATTACCTCTTTTACACTCTTACTCACCAGAACTACCGGGCCTGGATCGCGATTGTGCTGATCTTTGGTAGCTGGTATGCTTTCGGGCGCTACCGCCTGCGCAGCTTGCCCATGCACAAAGAAGCCAATCCGGTGGCGGTGATGCAACCCTCGATCGAACAGGATGAAAAATGGGATGATGCTGAGTATCAAAAGATCATGAAGCGCTATGATCAGCTTTGTGCCCAAGCCGCAGATGAGGGACAGCAAATGCTGATCTTCCCCGAAGCTGCAATCCCGGATTACCTGATGATCAAAGAGCATATACGCGAGGACCTGCAGCAGCTCATTCGCAAGCACCAGATTGCTATCTTTGCTGGCTTTCCTCATGCTGAGAAAGCTACCGCCTTACACCCTCTACCCTTTTATTTTTACAATGCAGCTACGCTGTTTTCCACAGATGGCCGGCATCATGATCTGTATTTCAAGAATATCCTTGTTCCGGTGGGAGAAAGGATGCTGTGGCTTGAGCATTTTCCCCTGCTCTGGAACCTGGAATTTGGTCAGGCAAATTGGGAGTTTGGTACCCAGATTCCCCGCTACGAGTTTGGGGGCAAGGAGTTTTCTCCCTCCATCTGCTACGAGCTGGCCTTTCCTCACTTTTACCAGAGGGCAAACTTTAGCTCTTCTCAGGGCGAATTCCGCAAAGCAGATTACCATGTAAACATCACCAATGACGCCTGGTTTGGCACTTCCTACGGTCCCTGGTTACATGCCGTGATGACCAGGTTTCGCGCCATCGAATCCCGGCTTCAGTTTTATCGTAGCGCCAATACCGGAATCTCCATGATCGTGGATCCCAAAGGTCAGGTTTTGGCCTCTACCGAGCTCTTTGATATTACAAACATCAGCGCTGATCTATATACCAGCAGTGTGATTCCGCTGTATTCAAGGATCTATAGGTATCCCTGGATCTTTGTCGGGATCACCACTTTGTTCTTTGTGCTAAGCTTTCTGTTTACAAGGAGATTGCCGTGACAAAGCAATATTATACCATTGGCGAAGTGAGTAATCTTCTGGAAGTGAAAACTCACGTGCTGCGCTATTGGGAAAGCGAGATACCGATGATCCGCCCCAAAAGAAGCGGGCGGCAGAGACGCTACAATCTGCAGCAGATCGAGACCCTGAAGAGGATCAAGGATATGCTGTACAACCAACGTTTTACCATCGAAGGTGCCAGGCAGAAGCTGAGGCAGGACAAGAGCCTCAAGGATGAAGCCCGGCAGGAAGCAATTGCCAAGCAAAAGCTCCAGCTGGATGCCGCCTTACCGGCCATCGCCAAAGATCTCAAAGACCTGCGTGAAGACCTGGTTCGCCTGAAACATAACTGCAATAAAATCACAGGACATAGATAATGGAATTTCAAAAGATCATCCTCTGTTTACAACACTATTGGGCACAGCAGGGCTGCAATCTGATTCAGCCTTATGATATCGAGATGGGAGCCGGCACCTTTCATCCCGCCACCTTTTTTGGCACTCTGGGCAGCAAGGCTTGCGCCATCGCTTATCCTCAAGCCTGTCGGCGTCCCAAAGACGGACGTTATGGTGAAAACCCCAACCGTTTTCAGCATTACTACCAGTTTCAAGTGATCATCAAACCCACTCCCGATGACATCCAGAACCTCTATCTGAAGAGCCTGAAAGCCATCGGCATCGAGATCGAAAAGCATGATATCCGCTTTGTGGAAGACGATTGGGAATCTCCCACCCTGGGAGCCTGGGGTTTGGGCTGGGAAGTATGGCTGGATGGCATGGAGATCTCACAATTCACCTATTTTCAGCAGGTGGGCAGTGTGGATGTCTTCCCGATATCGGTTGAATTGACTTACGGTCTGGAACGCCTTGCCATGTATATCCAGGATGTGGCGGATTATCGGCAATTGGCGTATAGCAAATCCAGCTCGTATGCGGAGCTATATTTTGACCGCGAGGTGGAGTATTCGGCTTACAACTTCGAACAAGCCGATACCGGGCTGCTCTTTGAGCTTTTTGCCAGATTTGAGAGCGAGAGCCAAAAGCTGATCAGTCAAGACCTTGTCTATCCGGCTTATGATATGCTGCTCAAAAGCTCACACACTTTCAATCTCTTGGATGCGCGTGGCGTGATCAGTGTAACCGAACGCGCTGCTTACATCGGCAAAATCCGCAATCTGGCCAAGGCCTGTGCCGGCAAATACATCGAAAAATACGCTCAGGAGGAACAATGAATCACCCTTACACCGGTTTACTTACGACTCTGGAACAGCTCTCAGAGCATCTGATTCAGGTATATGTATATCAAGATCTTATTGGCCAGTATTCGGCTGTGGTGATCTTGGACGAAGATCCCGATGGCTGGCTTGTGCAGCTGGCTCCCATGGCCAAGTATGTGCACAAACACAAGCTCAACCTGCCCTTGATCATCAACAAGCGCTTCATTGAGTATTCTCTGGATTCCTATCCTCTGGAATTCATCAATATGATCAGCTCAAACAACGTGAATCTCTTGCTCAAACAAGATCTGCTGGAAAAGCTCAAGTTCGAACCCGCAGACGTGCGATTGCAGATGGAACGTGAGTTCAAGAGCAAATGGCTGCTCACGCGTCAGGTGCTTTTGGAAGGTAAAATGAACACCCGCAATCTGCGTGAAACCATGCATCTTTCCATCTCAGCTCTGATCCCGGTGCTCAAAGGCTTTTTCTTTTTGGCCAAGCAGCCCTATCCACAGAGTTTGGACGATCTCTTTGAGCAAGCAGCTATGATAAGCAAGATAGATCTCGGTGCTCTGAACATCTGGCTCAAACAGAGCAATCTGGAAATCGCTGATGCACAGCGCTATCTGACTATCCTGCACAAACTAATGGAACTGATGGAGACCTATCCGGTGCAGCCATGATCCAGAGTAAATTCAATTTCTCTGACAGCTCCGAACCCGTCCTGGCTCTGGCCATCCACCATGGACACCATTTACCCTCATCGCTCTTGCCCTATACCCCGATATCAGCTGACACTCGCTACCGCGAAGAAGATCCCTACACCGGCGATATCGCAGCTTACTATGCCAATCACATCATTATCGAAACCAGCCGCTTTGCGGTTGATCTGAACCGAAGCCCCCAGAGAGCTATCTACCTGAAACCGCAAGATGCTTGGGGACTGAAGGTTCGCAGCGATGATATGCCGGATTCGATAGTTCAGGAATTGCAAGATAGCTATAAAAACTGGTATGCTCTGCTGCGATACCAAATGGATCGCATGCTCAGCCAGCATCCCTTTGTGTTTGTGTTTGATATCCATAGCTACAATCATCGACGCAAAGGTCCTGATGCGGAACCGGATCCTCAGGCTGAAAATCCTGATATCATCCTGGGACGCAGCAATATGATCTCGGAGTTCTACCCTTTGGTGGATGATCTGAGAGAAAGGCTGGATGGCCAGGACTTTTTTGGCCACAAGCTGGATGTCCGCTGCGATGTAAAATTCCCCGGAGGTCAGCTTTCCCGCTGGTTGCACGACACTTATCCTGAGCGCTTGATCTGCATTGCAGTGGAGTTCAAAAAGATCTTCATGGACGAACACAGCGGAAAGCTGAATCCCGTCTCTCTGAATAAGATCCGACAGCTCTTTTTGCAGCAAAGCAGTGCCTGGGTCCAGGATAACTTGAAGTAGAGGTTTATCAATGATGCGACTTATCAAACTTTTCATCCTATCCTGCACCTTGTGGATAGCTATATCCACTTCGGTGCAAGCCCAATGTATGCTGTCGAATCCCAGCTTCGAAATCTCCGGCGCTGAGGGACTGAATTTTGCCGGATGGAGCCAATACGGAGCAGCCGGGATGAGCAACGACGCCTATCACGGGGCATGGGCAGCAAAGCTGAGCAATGAGGACACCGGCAGCGCAAATGAATCCGGCTATTGGCATCGCATTGATTGCGAACCCAGCGAGCAGTGGGAGATCCAGGGTCATGTCTTGAATTCTTCCCATTCACCCCTCAGCGGAGAGTGTCTTGCGGCGGTCAAGGTGGAGTACTTTGATGCTGCCAATCAGATGCTTGATGACGAGATCCATGTGGTAGCCGATGCGGCATCTGCTGTGGCAGAATACCTTGAATTCAGCCTGCTCAGCTCACCGGCACCTCCCTTTACCGTAGCCATCCGCCTCGTGCTTAGCCTGCTTCAGAGCGATGGCGATCCTGCCGCTGAAGTATATTTTGACCAGATCTCATGTTTTAGCACCACCGCTCCCACCATCCACGACATGCAGTGGGAGGATTTTCCCAGCGGGAGAAGTCTGGAGTTCTCAGATATGACCTGGCGGGTGAAAGGATCAGGCTGGTATGGTCCCGGCCCCAACAATTTCAGCCATCTACCTCAAAGCATCTGGGTGGATGCTGAAGACCAGCTGCATCTCACGATTCAGCAGATCGACGGCGTGTGGAATAGCACCGAGCTCACTTTGCTGGATACCCTCGGTTATGGTGATTATGTCTTCACCACACGCGGCGATTTGGGTGCTCTTGATATGCACACTGTATTGGGGCTCTTTCTATGGCAATACGGGCCCTGCTGGGATCCCGCCAGCTCCTGGTGGAATCCTTATAACGAGATCGACATCGAGTATAGCCGCTGGGGAAATGCGAACAATCAGATCGGCCAGTTTGTAGCTCAACCCTGGGATTGGGATGGAAACATGAATCGCTACGATGCCACATTTGGTACAGATCAACTTTCCAGCCACGCTTTCAGGTGGTTGCCGGATCGGGTGGAATTTCGCAGCTGGTATGGAGATACTCAAGACGAATCACCGCAAAACATGATTCATCAATGGATCTATAATGGCCCCCATATACCGCGTCCGGAGCAACCCCGGGTGCACATCAATCTCTGGTATTTTGGCAGTCCACCTGCCACATATCAGGAAGTAGTGATTAGTGAGTTTAACTTTGTTCCGGCAAATGGCAGCTCCGAGACCACAGATGAGCTACACAATCTCCCTGCGATTACTCTGCAGCAGAATTACCCCAATCCCTTCAATCCCAAGACCAGGATCAGGTTTTCCCTGCCCAAAACCGGCGAGATCAAGCTGATGGTCTATGATCTCAAGGGCAGAAGAGTGGCGACACTGGTGGATGAAGCCAAAGCAGCGGGTGATTACGATATTCAGTGGGATGCCGGAGATTCTGCCAGCGGCATATATTTTTATCGCTTGCAGACCTTTGATGGCACTCTCACGCGCAAGATGCTGCTTCTGAAATAGTATCAAATGACTATCACAAGGCTCTTGCCCCTTAGCACTACGGGATCAATACGGGTCGCACCCGCATTGGTAGCGTAATGATACAGTAGTGCTATCGGGCAAGTGAGAGAGTGGCTCAAAGCTGATCTGCCGGAAAGACAGCGGGAGAGCAGCCGCTGGGTCGGCGATTTCATGGCTTCTGCCAATTTTCAGGTTGACAAAAGATCGTGCCGTCATTATCATTGTTACACGAAGATAATATCATGGAGGTAAAGATGATAGCTCTACGTCAAGTATGGTATTGCCCCATCTGTGGAAATACAGTCGAAGCCGTCTTTGGTGGCCAGGGCGAATTGGTTTGCTGTGGCGAACCGATGAAGCTTTTGGAAGGAAACACCGTGGATGCAGCCAAAGAAAAACACGTTCCGGTCGTAACTGATCTGGGAAACTCAATCAAAGTAGAAGTGGGCTCTGTACCTCATCCCATGGAAGAGAAACACTATATCGCATTTATCGAAGTACTTACGAAAAAGAAAGTATACCGTCATGAGCTCAAACCAGGCGAAGCACCGGTAGCTGAATTTCCGGTCAAAAAAGCAGAAGTGGAATTGGTGCGGGAATATTGCAATCTTCACGGACTGTGGAAAGTCTGAAGCTGAGATAAGGAGTAATAAATGTCTTTTAAGGAAACCCGAACTGCTGAGAACTTGTTGAAGTCCTTTGCCGGTGAATGCCAGGCCAGAATGCGCTATGAATACTCTGCTAAAACCGCTAAGAAAGAAGGTTATGTGCAGATCTCCGAGATATTTACAGAAACCGCGCAAAACGAAAAAGAACACGCAAAAGTCTTCTTCCGGCACTTGCTCAAAAACGGACTGGAAGGTGATATGATCAACATCATGGCGTCCTATCCCGTGGGCTGGAGCGAGACCGACGATGCCACTCTGAAGAATCTGGAATTTGCCGCCACTGGTGAAAAGGAAGAATGGACCGAGCTTTACCCGATGTTCGCAGAAATTGCCGATGATGAGGGCTACAAAGAGATAGCCCACTCCTGGAGATTGGTAGCGAAAGTGGAAAAAGAGCACGAAAAACGCTTCCGTAAGCTCTACGATAACGTCAAAAACATGAAGGTGTTCAAAAAAGATCAGAAGGTCTTTTGGAAATGCCTGAATTGCGGATACATCCATGAAGGTGAAGCCCCTCCACAGGTTTGCCCCACTTGTAACCATCCGCAAGGCTACTTTGAAGTCCATATTGAAAACTACTAAATAAAGCCCTGGAGGAATCCATGCAGAAGTATCAATGCATCGCATGTGGCTGGATCTATGATCCCGCAGATAACGACAATGTACCGTTCGAACAGCTTCCTGAAGATTTTGTTTGCCCGGAATGCGGAGTCGGAAAAGACATGTTTGAACCACTCGATTAAGTAGTAAATCAGGCCGGGGAGCATCGACTCCCCGGCATTGCATACCAAACCTACCCAACCGTGTATTGAGGAACTATGACTATCACTGAATTCAACGAAATCCTGAACTTCGCTGTAGAGCGGGAACAGGAAGCAGTATCCTTCTATCGCGAGCTGCAAAAAGAAGCCAGATTTGCCGATCAAAAAGAAATGCTCAAAGAACTGGAAGATATGGAGATGGGACACATTGTGGTGATCGAAAGCATCCGCAAAAAAGGGGTCAAACCCGAAGATATCCAAAAAACTCCCAATCTGCAGATCAGCGAGTACCTAAGCAAAGATCTCGATGAAGATGAGCTCACCTATCAAAAGATCCTCATCAAAGCCATGAAACGTGAAGAAAATTCCTATAAACTATATACCGAGATGAGCCAGAAATTCCCGGATCAGGAGATTAGCACTCTATTCAAACGTCTGGCTTCGGATGAGGCCAAACACAAGCTGCATTTCGAACAACTTTACGACGATTTTATCAGCAAAGGCAATTGAAGCTCGCCCTGGATACATCCCAAAGCTCGGGTTCGATCGCTCTGGCTAAAGCGGATCAGCTGCTTTATAGTGCCTATTTTGACCTCAGGGTGACGCATAGCGAAACCCTGATGCCGGCCATTGATGCCGCCTTAATCGCTTGCAAGGCAAGCCCAAAAGATCTTTCCCAGCTCTATGTCTGCCTGGGACCGGGGTCTTTTACCGGGCTTAGGATCGGATTGGCCACGGTGAAGGGCATTGCTTACGCTTTGGATATTCCCGTGCTGGGCTACAATTCCCTGCAGCTGGCTGCCTTGCCCTGTACGATCGCAAACAGAAAGATCCTCAGCGTGATCGATGCCAGAATGAAAGAAATCTATGCCGCTCTACTTAATCCTGATCTCAGTATCCTGCACGCACCCAGAGTGCTTTCGCCCGAGGCTATTCTCGAATGGGATTTGCAGGATTGCATCGTTACCGGCAGTGGCACAGAGATAGTACGCAAGGTCTTGGAAGAGGCTGGCAGCAAAGTTACTTATGCACCACAGTATGTCAGGATTCCCCGAGCAGAAGCCCTGTATGCTCTGGACGAGCTTGTGCCTGGCCAAAGCTATGACAAAGATACTCTGGCTGAGCTGGAACCACTATATCTAAGGGAGAGTACTGCCCAGATCAAGAGGCAGCAAAAGACTGTCTAAGATGCTGTGAAGGCTGGCGGTTTGGATCTGGTTGAGGCTTTTTGAGGCTTCTATAGGGATCCTGCCCGCTATTGGTTCCCATCAACCAAACAGATAAATCAACAGCGGCAGATAAAACAGGGCGATGATGATGGAAAAGCTGACCATGGTAGCGGCAAATTCACGATCCATATTCTCCAGATTGGCGAAGATCAAGGTGTTGAAACCTATCGGCAAAGCTGCGCAGACCGTCACCGTCGTAGCCGTAAGACCCTGCAAGCCCAAGACCCAAGCCAGACTGTAGCCGATCCCCAATCCCACTCCCATGCGGATAAAGATCGCCAAAAATGCAGTGCCCATGTTTCTGAGCCGAGGCTCGAAATAAAGACCCAGAGCGATCATCACCAAAGGAGTGGTAGGCTGACCCACCAAAGTCAAAAAGTTCAGTGATATCGGAGCCAGGCTAAAGCCCGAAAACTTGATGGAAAAAGCAATCACCATCGCCCACAAAGGCGGCAGCTTGAGAAACTTGGACCATTGAATCTTGTCTGTATGCGGATTATCTCCATATTTGATGGCATTAAAATATGTGAAAGTAAAGATCATGAAGGTGTTCCCAATATCAAACAGCGAAGCCCGGGCCAGCCCCTCATCGCCAAAGGCAGCATGGAAGAAGGGGAGAGCATAAGCGGTATTCATGATCATCGTGCCCACCAGGAAGCTGCCAAACATCGCTCGGGGAAGCTTGAGCCCCCTGTTTACCAGGTTTGAGATCAGATACATGCTCCCCACCACCACCATCGCCAGAATGGGGATCAGCAGCATCCCTGCGCTCACCTCCACGTTGTTGATCGCGATAATGGTAAGAGCCGGAAGACTGATGGTGAGCACAAACTTGAGCAATACCGGGGCGTCGTCTTTGCTCAGCAAGCGCAAACGCTTGGCCAGGACTCCCACAAAGAAGGCAGCAATCAGAGGTATGATCTTTTCTACAAAGGGATTCATCGCTCAGTATTTAGTTCTTCTGTCATGAAGCTACGATACAGCACATCCAATTGACCCTCAATCACGCGGTTGTGGTTTTTCTTCAGCTCTGTATCTTCCGTCTCATAAAGCCTGAACCCCGGATGCTGTCCCAAGGCTTCTCTCAATTGCCATTTGTGCCGATAGACCTGCGCTTCATATTGCCGCAGGGCAGCTAATTGCTCTGCCGAAAAGCGGCGATGCATGCCGCTTTGGGTGAGCTTGACCGTATCTACTTTGAGCGGATATATTTCGGCAATCTGGATGATGCTGACAATCTGCTTTCGGGAAAGTGATTGTTGCTCGCTAAGCTCGTGATAGATATCCTGTTCGGAGCTATATCCCCGGCCGTTTACGGTGGAAAGAGCACTGCTGTCATAGCCTTCATTCACGATCTTGGTGATGGTGAGCCGGTCAAAGATATAGTGAGTATCCTGCTGCACCTGCTGCTCAAAGACATTCTGCATGATAAACAGCATGGTAAAACTAATCAGGAAAGCCAATACTGGAGCCGCCACCCAAGCCAGAGAGATCTTGCCCAGGATGTTGTAACGGATGTTTTTCCCGCCCTTGGCCAGACCTATGCCTACTACCGCACCCACGATCACCTGGGTGGAAGATACCGGTACCAGAGGGATGGTGGGCAAGCCCAGACTCAGCAGCAGGTTGTATAGCCCGCGGGAGGCAAATAGAAAGAGCACGATGGCTTCCGCCAAAAGTGCAATCAGGGCGGTGATCGGGGAGAGCTGAAAGAGATCCTTGCCCACGGTGCGCATGACCTTGTAAGAATAGGTGTAAATGCCCACCACGATGGACAGTGCACCCAAAATATACAGCTGTTGCACTCCGGTGAGGACAAAGAGTCCGGCGATGGAGATATCCTTGAAAGGAGAGACCGGGACAAAGACCCCCACTACGTTGGCGATGTTGTTGGCGCCCAGCGAATAAGCACCAAATGCCCCCACCAGGATCAAGGCATAGCGGATGAAGACATCCTGCTCCAGGAGATGGGCTTTGGAGCGATTCACCCAGGGTCGGGCGATATAAAACAGGACCGCGGCGATGGTGCCGGAGAGGACAAAGGCTATCACCCAGGAGGAGGCAATAGTTAGCAGTGAGCGGTAATCCGTGAGCCTTCCGGAAAAGTAGTTCCAGCCAATGATGGATCCCACAATGGTCTGCGAAGTGGAGACCGGGATGCGGATCCGGACGATGAGCGTGATGGCGATGGCAGCGGCGAGGGCAACTGTAAAAGCTCCACCTAAAGCATCCACCGAGCCCAATCTACCCAGGGTATTAGCGGGTCCGCTTCCTTCAAGGACTGCGCCCAGAGTGATGAAGATGGAGGTGATCAGGGCGGCCTTTTTGAACCTCAGCATACGGGTTTCCACCGCAGCACCGAAGAGGTTCCCGGTATCATTTGCCCCCAGGGACCAGCCCAAAAACAAGCCGCTTAGCAGATAAAAAAAGAACATCGGGCTTTAGAGCTGTCTTTTAATCGTGTAGATAGAGAGCCGATCACAGACGTTTTGTGCTGCGTCCGAGATCTTCTCGATATGGATGGCAAAGAAGCGCAGCTGGCTCTTGTGCGAAAGCTCGATCTTCATGCCAAAGATCTTGCGCCGCAATCTTTCCCCGATCTGATCTGCCTCGCGCTCAAAGAAATAGACCTTATGGATATAGTTATTTACAGCAGCCAGATCCCGAAAGAATGAACGAACGGCAAAGACAAGCTGTTCCACCGCAGCCACAGAGGCTTTGGTGGTCTGCATCCAGAGGTCATCGAGTTCACTGGGGATATCCGGCATTTCGATGGAAAACTGGAGCAGGGAGTCCTTGATGTTGTCGATCACCTCATCGGTATTTTCCAGGATAGCCAGCACATCTCCCCGATTTTCGGGGATCAGAGTGCGTTCATACAAAAAGCGCTCAATGCTTACCCGGAGGTCATCTGCCCGATGTTCCAGCTCTCTGATCTGAGCCAGGCGTTCTTCAAATTGTTCATAGCGCTCGCCCAGATAATCCTCGATTGCGAGCTGGAAAGTGGTAGCGGAATCGCTGACCATATCCAAAAAAGTATCGATCTGAGATTCCACAAATCTGGTAGTCTTCAGTAGCAGCGGCATATCCTCACCTTTCCTGTTTTTGTTCTTTGTCACATAATAAGCTGACGGCTCTTTTTGTCAAGCAATACCGCCATCAGAGCAGTGCCGTAGCCGCAATGCCTAAAACCCCAGCCCCACACCGATGGCTAAATGAGGCAATATAGCGGTCTCACCATCGATCACGGGAATGATTTCTGTGCCCACCTCCAGACCGATGATCAGGGGCTTGAACAGCAGGCGCAGATTGGCAGAGAGACCTCCGTGATAGATCTGATAGGGTCCCCAATACCGGTTCCGGTAATATTCATCATAGAAATTTCCGTTGATCCTGGCAGCCGCAGTCAATTGGGCATGTTTACCGGGCACGTGAGTAATCAAGCCCTGTATTTCAAAGCCCTGAGAATTGAACTTGTTTTCGTAGAGCACCCCGTCTATAGTTTCGCTATCCTCACCCCGGACGAT
>CAZCRD010000010.1:0-26417 GCA_964501025.1 uncultured Candidatus Cloacimonadota bacterium
GGGGTTTTTCTATGCACTTTAATCACAAGCATTTTGTAGCTGAGACTGCCAGAGTCCCAGTTGCATGACTGGATACAGTTGGGTAGCGGAGTCTTTCCAAAGCTCCGAGTGTTCCGCAGCGGTTTTTTCCAAAGCTCCGAATGTTCCGTAACGGAGTCTTTCCGAAGCTCCGAATGTTCCGCAGCGGTTTTTTCCAAAGCTCCACGTATTCCCGATGTCTGTCGCAGCATCGGAATGCTACGCTACGTAGCGGAGTCTTTCCGAAGCTCCGAATGTTCCGTAGCGGAGTCTTTCCAAAGCTCCGAATGTTCCGTAACGGAGTCTTTCCAAAGCTCCGAGTGTTCCGTAGCGGTTTTTTCCAAAGCTCCACGTATTCCCGGTGTCTGTCGCAGCATCGGAATGCTACGCTACGTAGCGGAGTCTTTCCAAAGCTCCGAGTGTTTCGTACCGGTTCTTTCCGAAGCTTCGAATGTTCCATAGCGGTTTTTTCCAAAGCTCCACGTATTCCCGATGTCTGTCGCAGCATCGGAATGCTACGCTACGTAACGGAGTCTTTCCAAAGCTCCGAATGTTCCGTAGCGGAGTCTTTCCGAAGCTCCGAGTGTTCCGTAGCGGAGTCTTTCCAAAGCTCCGAGTGTTCCGCAGCGGAGTCTTTCCACAGTTCCGATTACTCTGAACGAACAACCGACTCCGATAAGCCCCTTTCTCCCAATAGCATAGCGCCAGCATTGCGCCTGCGAGGCGTATTGCTGGCGCAGTGCTGCCGTATTGCTGCTATGGTAGACACATGCGTCACAGTCATCCTGATGCCCCAATTCTCCCGTCTTTCCGGAAGCCACTCTGAAAACCAAAGATTGCAATCACCTCGTGATGTTTGCGATTGGTATCGCCCCTGGGGGGTATGCATCAAGAATAATCAGTTTTCCTCCTGCGAATAATGGCTAAGGGGTCTGCTGAATAAAGGGAGCGAACTTCTCTTGGTAATCCAGCAGCAAATTCTCAGCATTCACCCCCCGCGGAGAAGGTGAACGCAAGGTGACGAGGGTAATCTTGCGATAGGCATTGCCGGCTTCATCATAGAGCTTCAAGCTACAGATGTCGCTTGGCTTCACGCCTGCCAAAGCGCTTTCCTGGTAATCCTCGATCAGATATAGAAAGTATCCGTATATGCACTTACAAAAGAGGCTAAAAGCCTCGTGACTGGTGAAATAGGCATACTCAATCTGGGGATGCGAGGCAACTTTGCGAATGAGTTTGCTATTGCCTTTGATCATTTCCAGGTTCTCATCGCCGGCGTAAGTTCCATTGCGATAAAATTCCTGGATGATGTCATCAATACCCAGGCTATGCCGCTGTAAAAAGCTGGTGCATTGGCGTTTGGTTTTGAGCCAGGCGATACTCTGCGGTTCAAATACTCTTTTCATGACTGGCCAAAAGCGGTTTTCAAAACTGCCATAAAAAAAATCAATGTCCCCTTCACTCAGCTTCCGTACACCAGATGTGCAAAAGCGATGTGGTGGAGCAGTGCCTATGATTACTGCCCTGGCATGATGGGGAAAATACCCCTGGTAAGGATGGGAATACTTATTTTTATTCATCGTCTTCACCCCTGTCTGTTATCCTGAAGCGTGCAAAATCTGTTCCTTATATTAGACAAAACATTTACTTAAAACAACATAGATATTGGTCTTGACGGTAAGATCGGAATGTGGTGCAAAATCAGCTTGACAAGACAAGGGCTGAAAATATTATATTACTCAGGAGCAATTAAATGATCGAAGTTATTACTGAAAAGTGCGTCGGCTGTGGCAAATGCCTCAAAGCTTGTGCCTATGATGCGATCAGCATAGTGGAAAAACTTGCTGTGATCGATATCGACAAATGTGTCTTGTGTGGAGCCTGTGTGCAGGCATGTCCTTATGATGCCATATTGATTCGCAAACTTGATAGTGTGAAGATGGACAAATCCGCCTTTAGCGGAATCTGGGTCTATGCTGAACAGCGAGATGGCGTGGTGGCTGGAGTAGTTCACGAGTTGCTGGGTAAAGGCCGGGAGCTGGCAGATCAGCAGTCTTGCGAGCTTACGGCTGTGCTGCTGGGAAATGAGCTAAACGGAATTCCCCAGGAGCTGATTGCCTATGGTGCTGATCAGGTAATTGTGATCGAAGATACTGCTTTGCAGCACTTTCGGGATGAGCGTTATAGTGAGGCTATGATCTATCTGGCGCAGAAGTATCAGCCTGCGATCATCCTGGCCGGAGCCACGGTGATCGGCCGGAGCTTCATCCCCCGGGTGGCGATCAAGCTCAATACCGGGCTCACTGCGGATTGTACCGGACTCAGCATTGATGAAGAGACGGGCAATCTCCTGCAGACACGGCCTGCTTTTGGGGGGAATATCATGGCCACGATTCTCACTGCCAATCACCGTCCGCAGATGGCGACAGTGCGGCACAAAGTGATGAATCCTCTGCCCCGTGACGATGAACGCAGTGGCGCTGTGATCCAGGAACAATACAATTTTGAGCTGGAAGAAGATCAAACTGAATACATAGCTTTCGAAAAAGAAAAGACAAACCTGATCAATATCACCGATGCCAATGTGATCGTATCAGGTGGCCGCGGGATCAAGGACGCCAAAAACTTTGCCATGCTCGAAGAGCTGGCAGAGGCCCTGGATGGCGCTGTGGGCGCTTCCCGGGCGGCGGTGGATTCGGAATGGATAGCCTATTCGCATCAGGTGGGGCAGACGGGGAAGACCGTGAAGCCCAGCATCTACATCGCGGTAGGCATCTCGGGAGCGATCCAGCATCTGGCAGGGATGAGTTCCGCAGATTATATAGTAGCGATCAACAAAGATCCCGATGCTCCGATCTTCAAAGTGGCAGATCTGGGCATTGTGGGGGATCTGTTCGAAATAGTGCCAAAGCTTGTGAAGAGAATCAAAGAAGTGAGAGCATGAAAATCCTGCCCGGCCTGGCTGTGATCAATCCGGATCAGGTTTGCCAGGCAGTTTCGCTCAAGATCGGGCAGAGATCTGAGGATCTGCCCGATATTCAGATTCCTCATAGTGTGGCCTACACGCCTTTGATCAATGCCCATGACCATTTGGTGGGCAATTGGGTGCCGCGGGCAGGCGACCATCGCCCTTACCCCAATTCCCATATTTGGGTGGAAGACATGAAGGAATCCTTCAGCTTTCGGGAGCGCAACCAATTCTGGCTAAACGATGGATCTTTTGAGCTTGAGAATCCTCCTGCCTTGACGGTTGCAAAATTGGGAGCTTACAAGAATCTCTTTTCGGGTTGCGGCATCGTGCAGGATCATGCGCCCCTCCAAAAAGCCCCATATTATGATGCCATGCCCATCATTGTAACCCGAAACTATCGCCAGTGTCATTCTATCACCTTGGGAAATTGGTGGGGTGGTGAGTCCGCGGATCGGGAGTTGCAGCTGAGCAAGGGTGTGCTGCCCTTTATTATCCACTTGGGAGAGGGTGTGGATGATGTCACCAGAGCTGAATTTGGCAAACTCAAAGAACAGGGCTTGCTGCAGCCCAATACCCTCTTGATCCATGGGATTGCCTTTACCGAAGCTGAGATTGCCGAGATCGCCCAAGTGGGGACCAGCCTGTGCTGGTGTCCCACTTCAAATTACTATCTCATCGGTGAAACTCTGAAGATAGATATTGCCCTCAAGCACAAAGCTAATGTGGTGATTGCCACCGATTCCACGATGAGTGGGGGCGTGAATCTCATTGCAGAGTTTGCTACTATTCGCGAACACTATCCCCAGATTCCTCCGGCCGAGCTGTATCGGATGGTTACGCAAAATGCCGTGCGGGCCTTGCGCTTGCCTCAGCGCTATGGCAACCTGAATCCGGACGATACCCAAAACCTGTTGCTCACAGATCAGGTCGAGCAAGATCCTTTTGAAAACCTGGTGGCTCTGGAAATGGCGGCGATCAAGCTCTTGGTCGTGGATGGCATCCCCCGCTATGGAGATAGCAAATATCTGGAGCTCTTTCCCGAAGCGGAGGCAGAATACACCATCTTCAGAACCGGAAACCGGGAAAAATTTGTTATCGGTGATCCTTTGGAGATCAATGATCAGATCGATGCCGCCCTTGGCTATCACAAAGACTTTCCTTTCTTGCCCTTCTGATGCTTCCTGATGGCTCATGACACAGCTTGAAGTAATCGAGATCTTTTACAGCTTGCAGGGTGAATCCAGCTATATGGGTATGCCGTGTAGCTTTGTCCGGTTGTCTGGATGCAATCTCCGCTGTAGCTATTGTGATACCGCATATTCATATCAATCCGGCACAAAAATGGATATAGCATCCATCCTGACAGAGCTGGGTAAATATCCAGCCCGGGTGGTGGAGCTTACCGGAGGTGAACCGCTCTGGCAAGAGCATAGCATAGATCTCATGCAAGAGCTTGTGAGAGCCGGGTATACGGTGCTCCTGGAGACCAATGGCTCTTTGGATCTGAGTGATGTGCCGCCGGCTGTGATCAAGATCGTGGATGTGAAATGCCCGGGGAGTGGGGTTCCGGATAGCTTTTTGAAGTGGAATCTCAAGTGTTTAAACGCTCAGGATGAGCTCAAGTTTGTGCTGACTAATTATCGGGATTACAGTTTTGCGCGGGACTTTGTGCTCAACCACGATCTGCAGGGCAGGATCATCCGCTTTTCACCGGTGAGCACTGTGCTGAAGCCGGAACTATTGGCGGAGTGGTTGCTGGAGGATGGCCTGAGGGTAAAGCTCAGCCTGCAGCTGCACAAGCTGCTCAACCTCCGCTGATGAGGTGGATTACCATCACATCGGCACCCTCAGGAATGGTAGTCTCATCATATTCATTGCGGGGAATGAGTTTTCCGTCTATCTTTGTCACCAGCATGGGAAAGGTGTAGTTCATCAGCTTCAGGGCATCACGCACAGTCATGCCTTCCCACCATTCTTGCTTGTTTCCGTTTATCGTAATCTGCTTGTTCATATCAATGTCCTGTATAGTTCTTTGCCGCGATCAGCTCCAGCGCCAGATTCGCCTGCATTGCTGCCACGATCATTACTCTGGGTGCGATGGGAGCTATGCCTTGTTGCAGCTCACTGTGTTGATCTCCTACTATATAGAGGCTGCCCTCACTTTGGATTCCGATCTCCTCGCTGTTGCCGTATCCGGCCAATCCTGAGGCGCAGATCAGAGCTTTTTTGGGGTAATGCCGCAGCCAGGTCTCGATCAGCATCAGCTTTTCCCTGCCCTCGTCAAAGGCTTCGATCATGATGTCCACATCCTTGTACAAAGAGGGGATGTTGTTGCGGGTAACCCGTTTCTGATGCATATCAAGGGTGATAAAGGGATTGATCTGAACCAGATTCTTCTGCAAAGCAATGGTTTTGGGCTGTCCCACCTGATCCAGATTGAAGAACTGGCGGTTCAGGTTTGAAATACTTACGGTATCAAAATCTGCTATGATGAGCTTGCCAATCCCGGTTCTGGCCAGCAGCATGGCGGCGTTTGAGCCCAAACCTCCGGCACCGGCAATACCGATCGTCGCATTTTGCCATTTGGGGAAAGCAATTGGATCCCGCTCACAGAAAAAGTCACTTTTGTTCATGGTGGATCCGGATCTCGATATCTTTGCCCTGCTCGATATCCCGCAGGTTGTTGATGATGGCGGAGATGGTATCGCAAAGAATGTCTTGCACAAAGGGAACGATTACCACTTCCTTGCCGCCTACTTTGAGGATAAGGCGTTTGTGGCCGTCCAGCACGCAATCTGAGCGCGATCTGCGTCCCTGCACTATGTCGCCGGCCAGCTCAAAGCAGCTGCCACCACAGCGACTACAGCACTCGGGATCGGCCATGGGCAAGATCTCAAAGCTGGCAGCAAGCACCATCTTGCAGAGCAGCTCTTGATCCTCCGGCAGGGCAAAAACCGGCAAGCTGGGATGCTGGTAGTTTTCTTTGGCGATCAACCCACTGATCCCAATGCAGGTGTCATCGATAAGCTCATCCAGCTCAGAGCTCTTTGAGGCACAGACGATCTTGGGCACTGCGGCATCTTTCATGCCTTCGATGATCAGGAAGTCTGCATCAATATGCGGCAGTATCTGGGATAATGAAAGCTGACGGGGATAGATGATGGCGGTGTCTTGCAAGCCTCTGGCACAGGTCTGAATGCTACCGGCTGCAATATGGAGAGCGGAGTTTTTGCCGGGAGTATCAGCGCGGAATTGTTCGCTGTGGATGTCCTTGATGGTGGCTACTCGCAGTCCTTTGGCGGTGAGGGCTTTCACGACCTCTACCACAGTGGTGGTTTTGCCGGTGTGATGGTATCCTATTACCGCGAGAGCTTTCATATTTTGGGCATGATCAAGACTACCGAGGTAGCGCTGATGCCTTCTCCACATCCGGAGATGCCAAGTCCTTCTTCGGTGGTAGCTTTGATCGAGATCTGGCTGATCTCACACTGCAAATCAGCAGCCAAAAGCCGCCGCATGGAGTCAATGTGTGAACTCAGCCTGGGTTCAGCAGCACAGATCGTGGCATCCAGATTGGCCAGCATGTAATCCTGCTTTTGCACCAGATCATAACAGGTTCTCAGCAGGATTCGGGAGTCGATATCTTTGAAAGCGGGATCTGTATCGGCAAAGTGTGTGCCAATATCACCCAAAGCCAGAGCTCCCAGTAGTGCATCGCAGATACTGTGGATCAGGACATCGGCATCAGAGTGACCCAAAAGACCCTGATCAAAGGGGATGGTGACTCCGCCCAGGATCAGTTTGCGTCCTGCTACCAGGCGGTGTACGTCGTAGCCAAATCCGATTCGCATAGCCTAATCCACCGTGATTGATTTGGAGACGTTTTTGGGCACATCAGGGTGCACGCCGTGATCTTTCACGCTTAGCAGATCCAGCTTTTTCATCTTGCGGATGCTCATCCTCAGGGCTAAAAGCTGCAACACGATCGTGGCCGAAAAGCAGGTCATCAGGCTGTCTCCGGTCTTGGGCAACATCACGTATGCCCAGCCGTAATACTGACCTTCTTTGGGGTTTGAAGAGGCGTTCTTGAGCAGATTCTCATCCTCTTCGGCGATCACATAGGTATTTGCGCCCCGGATCTTGTGAGTATTGATCTGAGAGATGGTGAGATTGATGTCGCGCTTGTCCGGACCGGTTACATAGATCAGGGGATAATTGCGATATAAAGGCTCAAAGAAGTCCTGATCCTTGACCGTGTCATTGAAGATCTTGGTGCCTTGAGCGGAGAGATTGAAGGGAGTATTATGAGTAAATACATAATCTGCCAGAGCTTTGAGCAGGTCTTTGCGCTCTGCATGGGGGATATCATGGGTTTCAGCCTGCTCGTCGATGGTATCTATCATGTTGCTAAAAGCACGGACAAAGCTGCGCACATGCTTCACGCCAAAGACGGTGTTTTTGCCCAGAATCGTATTGGGTCCGTGTTTAAACTCGCTGGCTTCCCGTCCTTCGGCGTGATTGAGCACGGTTTCGCGTATCTTCAAGGCCCCTTCCATGGCTACGCCGCTGATCTTGGTCGCCAGGATGTGTAAAGAAGGTTCCATGTAGATCTTGGCTGCCATGTTATCGATCATGTCATCGGTTTTATCCACGGTTTCTTTTAGCAGGTTGGGGATATCAGCGAGGGATTTGTAGCGGCGCTGCAGCTCTCTTTTGGCCTTGTTCAATTCCTCTTCAGAGAAACCATTTGGCATCTCGCTGAGTTTCATTTCTGCCACCCGGATCGCGAGGTAGTAAAAGAGGGTGATCTGATTCATAAAGCTCTTCGTGGCCGGCACTGCGATTTCTGGGCCGCACAAGATGGGTATCGCTACATCACTCTTTTCCTGCCCCAGGGTGCTATTCATGTTGTTCACCAGCACGGCTTTGCGCACGTTCAAATCCTTGTTGTCGATATCGTTGAAGATGTCGATCAGGTCTTTGGTTTCACCGCTCTGCGAGACTCCGATGATAAGGTCGTTGTCCTTGATGCAATTCGAGTATTCACCCCTAAAATCTCCAGGTAGAATGGGAATCAGCTCGATCTGGGCAATCTCATTGAAAAACAGTGCGGCGATCTTGGTGGCATGAAAAGAGGTGCCGCAAGCAATGGAATAAGTATTGCGGTTGTTGGTTACGGTGTTCTTTACCAGACCCAAAAAGTCTTGCACACTGTGTTCAAATTCCTTGACATCAATCGCTTCTGAGATGCTATCCAGGGCTTTGGCCACAATCAAGCGATTCCGGTCAAACTCTGGCCCCAGTAGATCGATAAAGAGGTTTTTCTCATTGGAGAAGAAGTATTTTTTGTCGAAATCTTCCTTTACCGCCACATCAAAGATGATGCTATAGCTCTTGGCGGCGTGGGTAATGAAGGTTTCCACTTCGGGTGATTCACAAAGCTGGTCAAAACGCTCTTGCTTGTCTTGCAATATTGCCGAACCGGAGATTTCCAGCATGGACTGAGTAAGATACTCGCTCACGTTGGCTTCCTGAATGGCTTTGAGCATGTATCTTCCAGAGTTTGAGCCGCCCTGGAAGAGCTTGATCAGTTTTCCGGTAGATTCGCTTTGGGCATAGATTTCCTGTTCCATAAAGTATTCAAATTCGGGCAGCAATTCCACATCTTCTGCTCTGAGCTTGGAATACACTGCCCGGGTATTGATCTTATCCCCGGTGGCATAGCATTCATCCGGCTGGCCCAGGCGCCTGAACCTGAGCTGCTTCATCGCATAGAGCTGATAGGAATCGGAAGTGTATTCTACAAATTCACCTTCCCGGAGATTAACCAGGAGCTTGGTATAGCGAAGCACAGCGGTCAGATCACTGGAGGCCAGGGAAAAGGGCATGTCTTCGATCTCACCGATGCCAAAATACAGGCTGGAGCCAGCTTTGATCGCCCAGGAAGTCTCGGTCTCAGGATCCACGATCACAGCGGCGTAGGAACCGATCATTTGTTCTGCGGTGGCGATGATGGCGCGGCGCATGCAGGCCTTTCGAATCTCGGGATCGTGCTCATCCTGCACCTTGTCCAGCTCGATATCAAAGTAATGCTCCACACTGTGCACCAGCATTTCTCCATCGTTGTCGGAGAGCACAGTATGTCCTTCTTTGCTGAGGAAGATCTTGAGTTCCCGAGTATTGGTGATATTACCGTTATGAGCGCCAAAGAGGTGTCTTTTGCAATGAACTTCATGGGGTTGGGCATTGGTCTTGTCCACAAAGCCAAAGGTAGCCCAGCGCACTTGACCGCAGAAGATCTTACCGCTTTGTTTTTCGATGCCCAGGGTCTTGACCAGAGTGGAAGGAGCGCCCACATCTTTGAGCAGGGTGATGTGCTCTTTATCTTCGCCCAAAAAGGCTGCTCCCGTGCTGTCGTATCCCCTGTATTCCAGAGCTTTTAGCAATTGAGAGGCGTGCTTGCCCAAGTTTACAGAAACCCGGGGCAGAGCCATACCCAATACTCCACAGCCCAGACCGGGAACGAGTAGCGGGATGCGAATCTTGATACTACTGATTTTGTTCAGTAAGCTGCATAGCATAGTGTGTCCTTTATATTAAGATATTTTTTTCTATGATCAGATGAGCCAGGGTCAGATCCCATTCATCGGTGATTTTGAGGTTGAGATCACTGGTGAGATGGTAGCGAACTTTGGCTCCATAGTGTTCCACCAGGGCGGCGTCATCTGTGCTGATATAGCCATCGTTGTAAGCTTTCACATAGCTATCTCTGAGTAGCTTAAACTCAAACACCTGAGGGGTAAAGACCTGTACCAGGCGATCTCGCACCAGGGTTTTGCTGAGATACTCTCCGGTGATCTCTTTGATGGTATTCTTGAGTCGGGCGGCAGGGACCACAGCTTTTTCTTTGGCTGCAATCTGATGCAATTCCTCGATCAGTTCCAGACTGATAAATGGTCGCACGGCATCGTGGACAAAGACCAGATCAGTATCCGGCGGGCAATGTTGCAGAGCGCCAAAGACGCTATCCTGACGCTCCAGACCACCTGCGATCACCAAAAATGGCTTCATGGTGGGCTCAAAAAAGCTCAAGACCATGTTTTCGCAAAACTCCAGATCTTCTTCCGGTGCAGTGATGATGATGTTTGATATCAAAGGTGAATCAAACAGTGGGCTAAGAGTGCGGATCAGGATGGGAATCCCTTCCAACAGGCGAAACTGTTTCTTGATCTCACCGCCCATTCGGAGTCCGGAACCGGCGGCGGTAACGATTGCTGTGCT
The DNA here is from genome assembly GCA_964501025.1 of uncultured Candidatus Cloacimonadota bacterium. Taxonomy (GTDB): domain Bacteria; phylum Cloacimonadota; class Cloacimonadia; order Cloacimonadales; family Cloacimonadaceae; genus UBA5456. Next base: position 10,271 of record CAZCRD010000010.1, read on the forward strand.
GTGCATTATGCTTTCCATGAGTAAAACACTCCCCGGGCTTTTCGTTCGGTGCTGAGCTTTCCATCCTGATTCAATTCCCGCAAGACCTTAGAGATTTCGTTGATATGGATATCCAGCATGGCAGAGAGGTCTTCCGCGGTGGAAGGTCTGCGGCTGATGGTGCCTTTGATGAGATGCACAATCTCTTCATCCATAGCCTTCAAGCCTGGCTGATACGGGATCCTGGCAATGATCTCGATCGGCATATCAAGCTCTTGTGCCATAAAGTTTTTGATCTTTTTCAGACGCTCGGTGCTCGCTGCTTCGACCCATTCCTCTGCTCCGGGGCGGTCCAATGAATTCAATTGCACCAGATCCGGAGATATCTCTTTAATGGCATCCCGCAAAAGCAGGAGTTGTGCAGTTGTGTCAGAGACATCGGGCACGATAAAGACTTCCAGCCAGATCTGTCCGGCATATACCTGGCGCAATTTGACCAAGCCTTGAATCTGATCCTGTACCAAAAGTCCTGGTTTAGGGCGGTTTACCTTTTCATAGACTTCCTGACTGGCGGCATCCAAAGAGGGCAGGATCACATCGCAAGGCAGGATATCGTGCAAGACTTCATCGTTGTTCAGCAGAACTCCATTGGTAAGCAGCGCCAGTTTATACTCTGGATAGTGTCTTTTGATATGGCTGATGATAGCAGAGATGGAGCTATTCAAGGTGGGCTCTCCGGCACCGGAAAAGGTGATGTAGTCCAGATGCGGACGGCTTTGCATAAAGCTATCCAGCTCTGCCAAAATCTCCGCTGTGGGGAAAAACTCCTCCCGCTCAGTTTGCAGATGTGTGGTGCTCTGAACCTCGCAATACACGCAATTGAGCGGGCAATACTTATAGGGCACCAGGTCAATGCCCAAAGAGATGCCCAATCGGCGCGAGCTTACCGGACCAAAAAGATGCTTGTATTTCGTCGTCATTAGAAAGTAGTTCCAAATTGCAGATGCGGTTCCCAGGAGCGATCTTCAATGCTATAGGCATAGTCAAAGCCAATGAGTCCGAAGGGGCTGCGGATTCTGATGCCAGCGCCGATACCCTTTTTCAGCTTGAGAAAGTTAAAGTCCCGCAGCTGGTTGTAGCTATTACCGGCATCAAAAAAGCCCACGCCGATGATCTGATCTCCCGCAATGGGGTAGCCTAATTCGGTGGAAAAGATGATCGCTCTGGTGCCACCACCGGCAGGGCCGATGGAGCGGTCCGGATAGCCGCGGATCCCGTCAGCTCCGGTGCCGCCCAGATAAAACTTCTCGTCAGGCGGAGCGTCATTGGAATCTCCAAAGGGGGTGATGTAAGAAAAACGCCATTTGGTTCGAAGCGTTAGTTTTTGCCAGGCTTCGGCATACCAGTTTACCTGAGCGATCTGCTTGAAATAATCAAAATCTCCCATAAATGGTCCCCCGGCTACTTCAGAGAATAGCGTGATCTGCGAGCCTTTGGTGGGAAAGAAGATGTTGTCGCGGGTATCTCTGCTCAGAGTGAAATTCATGGCTGAGGTATAGCGCCAGCCCAGCTGATCGAGCTCGATCAAAGTGGCATTGGCCAGGCTATCGGCAAGGATGGCAGAGCTATTGGTAATGTTGTATTTTTTGCTGTAAAAAGAGTAGCCGATTGAAGCGCGGGTGCGATTCACCCAGGGGATGGATTGCCCCAGTCTAAAAGCTCCGCCTCGAGTATAGATGTCATAATAAAACGAGCTCCAGTTTTTCTTTGTATAATAAAGGTTTGTGCCCAAGAGCACATCGCTGTCATAGAGATTGGGATTAGTAAAGCTGAGCTCAAAATTCTGCGTGCTTCCCCCAAAATCCCAGGTGATGCCGCTACTCCAGTTGTTGCCAAAAAGGTTGTTTTGCGAGAGCGAAAGCTGACCCACAAAGCTATCCTGGGAGTTGTAACCCACTCCGCCATTGGCCACTCCGCTGGGTTTGTCGGTCACATCGATCTGCAGGTCGATATCACCATTGTTGTTGATCCTTTCATAATCCAGGCGGATATCCGGCTCAAAAAAGCCAAGATTGTAGATATTTTGCTGGCTCCGAATTACCTGGGATTGGCGATAATAATCTCCAGGTGCGATCTCAAGATGGCGGCGCAATACTTTTTCTTTGGTGCGGCGATTACCGGTGATGTGGATCTTCCGCACCTTAGCCCTGGTATTTTCATTGATAGTCATGTTTACATTCAGCAGACTATCAGTTTTGGCAAAATCGTTGCGGATATCAGCATAGATGAATCCCTCATCAAAATACAAGGAGTACACTTTTGCCATCTGAGTTTCAAATTTTTCCTGATCAAAGGTATCGCCTTCCTTGAAGGTGAAGACCTCGATGAGGCGCTCGCCTTCAAAATGCTCGTTTCCGGAGATGGTGATCTCGCCAAATATGTATTTTGTACCTTCTTCGATGGTAATCACCAGCTCATGGTGCCGATCCGAGATTTGCTGAAGTTCATAAGGCCCCACCTTTACGTCGATAAAGCCGTTTTTCTTGTAAAAATTCGCCAGCGAGATCAGATCCGCATCGAATTTCTCCTGCTCAAAGCGTCCGGATCTCAAAAAACTGGAGGGCTTGGTCTTCATCCGGCGGATGAGTTGTTTGTCTTCAAAATTCTCATTTCCGATGAAAGTAATCTGCTTGAGCGTGATGCGATTTCCCTCTTCCACGCGGATGGTGAGTGCCACCTTGTTTTCTGGCAGAGCCTGTTCGATGATCTCGATCTGGGCATAGCCAAAGCCTTTGCTGGAGTACTCTGCTTGCAGCTTTTGCTGCACTTGATTTTTCAGGTTTCCGCTCCAATATGATCCGATGCGCAGATTGGTCAGCTCTTCTACTTTGTCCTTTTTCACCACCTTAAAGCCCTGATAACTAATCGAGCTGATGGCAGGATTTTCCTCCACACTCACGATCAGGTTGACGCCAGTGCGATAGGGTTCGGAGTGAATTTGGATATCGGAAAAAACTCCCATCCGATATAGGTTTTTGATCGAACGGGATACACTTTGCGGGCTCACTGCATCTCCCACTCTCAGGCTCATCGCCGAAGTGACGAGTTCGGGCGCAATATTTTGCGTACCTTCCACCCGGATTTCATATATGGTTTCACCTGCGCCCCAGAGCATTCCAGCGAGCGCAAGTAGCACAATTATGAGCAAGTTATGTTTCAAAAGCTTAAGCATATTACCTCCACTTGTACGGTAGCTTACTATTTCTGTGAAAGGGCTATTTTCGTAAAGTCTTTTTTTGTATAGACGAGAGAAAGAGACGACGAGATAAGGTGTATGACCTTGCAAGTCCTGCTACTTCTTTTCAGGATCTCACAGCTCCCGCTGCATAATTTGTTGCCACATTTCAAATCTTGCAGATATCACCATGCAAGTCCCACAAGGAACTCAATATCTGGTAGCTTTCACTACTTCTGTGCTGAAGCTAAACCCTTGGGATACTGGATGTCCAAGCTCGCCTTCTGCTGTAGATACCAATCATCCAGATACTGCTGTTGCGCTTTGTGCCGGGCTTGCTCGAGGATGGCGTCTTTTTGCTGCAGCCAGGCTTGCTCGCTGCGGCGATGGCGCTTTTGCACATAGGCCAGGTAGAAGAAGCCATTGTGCTCGATCAAGGGTGTAAACTCGCCTTCGGGAGTGCTCAATATAGTCCGGTTCAAGGCTTCCACTCTGCCGATTGTTTCGATATGGCTATCGGCTTTGATGCCTTGCTGGCGGATCACCATCAAGCCTTCATCGCGGGCAGATTGTAGATATTCTGTTGACCGGTGTTTGCGAATGAAATCATGCACATAGTCCTGCATTGCTGCCTGTCGTTTTGCGGATTTGAGCCAGATTTCCAGAGTGCCTCGTTCCACCTCAAAAGGGATGTAGTATTCCTCTGCATTATTGGCGATCTCACAGACAAAGATATCGCCCATAGGGCTGTGCAGCGGTTCAAACACCGTGCCGATGGGATGGGTAAAAGCTTTGCTAATCAAGCCCGGCTGCCGACCAATACCACGGATCAGGGAATCATCAGCAGAAAACATCTGGCTTTCCTGCAGCGGAAGACCCAGCTCAAGCGCAGCATCTTGCAAACCCGAGCTTTGTGCGGCTTCATAGAGCTGCTCGCTCTGGGCTTGAATCTCATCCAATCTACCAGCGCTTTCCCGTGAGGAAGCTCCGGCAAAGCGGACATAGTAAAGGCTGCGGCCATTTTCCCGCCGATATTCAGCCTTGCGTTCCTGGTAAAGCTCACGGATTTCGTCTTCGGCCACTTCCCCGATATCCAGTTTGGTATAATCAAAATAGATGATCTCAGCATCAGCGCTCTGCTCTTGGGCCAGCCACTTTGCTTTGATGCTATCCACGTCGATACTGGCTTCGGCTTTGATGCGATCCAGCAGCTTGCGATATTCATATATATCGCGGCTGTATTCCATGATGGAAAGCTTGAACTCGGGACGCTCTTGCAGGGCTTGTTCATACTTCTTCTGATCAAAGCGGCCATCGGTCAAGAGCTCCGGGATTGTCTGCACTCCGGCAGGCGGATTGCGCGTGATCTCGGTTTGCAGTTCCGAAGGGCTGAGATGGATGCCTTTTTCGGCAATGGCTTGATCATAGATGTACATGGCGATCAACTCATCAAAATACCTTTCATACAGCGCCAAACTGTCAGCGTCGCTAAGCTCCGCCGGCAGGTTCTGATACTCAAGATAAGCTGCAAAGCCTTGCTCCAATTCACTTTTGCTATAGCTTCGCTCACCGATCCTGGCGGCAAGATCGTTCTGCGCTGCCATCAAGGTCACCAGCAGCAACAAGACTGCCATTATCATATATTGTTTCATAATTCCTTCATTTCCTTTGGGCTTTCATTCCTTCTTGCCAGATCCCGCAATCGCTTTGTGGTTTACAACTTACTTTTCGGTAACGGCAGAAATTTATCCACCAAGCATGTATCAAGCTCACAATACCCCCAGCTTATGTCAAGCCCAAAAGCAGGACTGGCTGATGGTAGCTTATGAGAAGGCCTTTTGACTATCACGCTTCCTTTCCACTTCTGCTCTCGCTCAAGCTCAAATCAAGGGATTTGTACCGTGTCCCACTATTCTTTCTCCTGTTCACCCTTGGTCACTCTCTCCCAATAGCATAGCTTGGGCATTACGCCTGCGAGGCGTATTGGTGGCGCAGTGCTGCCGTAGTGCTAATGGCGCAGCATAGGATTCGACACATCCTGTATCGACTACGTAGCGCAGCATTCCGATGCTGCGAATCATACCCCGGAGCTTTGGCAAGACTCCGTTACGTAGCGTAGCATTCCGATGCTGCGAATCACACCCCGGAGCTTTGGCAAGACTCCGTTACGTAGCGCAGCATTCCGATGCTGCGAATCATACCCCGGAGCTTTGGCAAGACTCCGCTACGTAGCGTAGCATTCCGATGCTGCGAATCATACCCCGGAGCTTTGGCTGGCAAGACTCCGCTACAAAGACTCAACTTCATAGTGTCGGAACATCAGGCCATTCATGAAGTTGTTGTAATCGAAGGTCTTGATTTCTCCGAGTATTTCGATATTGATGGCAATCGGCAGACAGGCAAGGCCCCAGGCGTTTGATCTATGCGTGGACTTCTTGATGTGTACTATGTCCGCATCGGCAAAGTCCTTCTTCTGGTCGTTCTTCACTTGGATATAGTCACGTTGGAGCACACTCTCAGAGTCATGCCGGAGTCGTCGGGTTCCACTACGTAGCCTGTGTTGCCATAGAAATCGCCTTTATCGTAGATCTGTTGAGTGAGAATCTCCTTGCGGGAGTCGGCATCGATAACACTCCCGATCAGATGTAAACGACTCTCAAGAGCCGCATAGATCGCTCTGTATATCTCGACCATCAACTCTTCCGGACTGTTGATGTCACTCTGTGGCATCAGATCACCCCTACTCTCAGCACTTTAGGGAGTCTCGGTTTCAACTCTGTTAGTCTCTCCAATCCACCTTGATTGAGATAGTCCCGAAGCAGAGTGAGTGCCCTAAGTTCAAGCTTGGCTTTGAATGCGTCTATTTCGCTCCCTGTGAGCAGTTCGGTGGCAGACTGGTCTAATCCTACGGTCTTCACTATTCCCTCGCCCAGGGTCTTCAAATTGAGAAACTCGCAAGTACTGTGTAACATCAGGAAGCAGAACCCAAAACGAAAAGAGATCAGAAATGGCTCTTCCTCCGGCATATCATCCTGTATAGCACGATTGTAATATTCCGGTAAGACGATGGTTCTGATAGTCTCCATGACGATAGCCTTATGCTCTTTGAAGATGCCGTTATCACCCATCTCCTTAGGTAGATTGAGTATAGCGAGCATGGCATCAATCTCAACCGGGATCGGTATCACTTACCTTTCCTCATCAGTTCGGGTAACTCAATCGCCCTGCGACCAACCTGCTTTGCCCATTTGGATGCCAGCATACCATTGGCAGCCCGTTCCCAATCTCCGGCAGCAATAAAAGCAAGCGTATTCTTGAAGCTAAGTAGTCCTTTTATCCCGATGTTAAAGCACATATTAAGAAGCACGGACTTGCGAACTTCATCAATCTGAAGATAGATTTTTGGAATCTCAGCCAGAATTTGCCTCTCACACTGCAGGATATCATTCTCCAAGAGCACGTAAGCTTCGGTCTGGGAGATACCACAATCATCGAGATTGCGACCGATACCGATGGTCAGCTTACCTGCAGTACAGCGGTATGGCTTCAGCCGCAGACCTTCATGTCTAACCAGTTGTTCTTTAATGCGTTCCAGTAAGTTAGCTTCCATTGTATCTCCTTGCGAGTAGTATTGGATACTCTATCCGGTGCAAGGAAGCCACTACCCTGTATTCACACAAACAAGGATGCATAAGTATGCGACAGAATTTAGGGTTGACATACAACTCAAGTACTAAATAGTTTGACACTGACATTAGTTTAAGGAATCAAGGGAGTAAGAAGTGCTAAAAGACAATGTGAAAGACATCAACAGAGCCTTGTACGATGAGATCATTAGGTGTATTCAAGATGAAAGCCTTCAGAACTTTAAGTATTTAAATATATCTGACGATATTGCAAACACTATCCTTATTCGACTGTTAAAAGACTCAATATCGGAAAAGCATGTAGGGTTAACACAAGCGTATGTAAACTCAGCATATCCAAAAGCGGTTGAAGATGTATTTGATTACTACCAAAAAGTGTCCCTTCATTATTCGTTGTCCAAAACACACGATCCAGATCTTTCAAAGGATATCTCTCAGGAAGCGATCCACCTGTTACTTGCCTCAAAGAACTACATAAAGGATACTTATACGTGGTTAAAGCAACTAACACAAAACTTGCTCTGCAAGCACTATCGATCCATCTTGCAGAAAAAAGAACTCTATGATTCTCTTTGCCGAGAGACTGAATTAGTCAGGAGATTGATGTGTTCACAAAACACAATACAAATAGAAGGCCTTGATCCCATCCTGAAAAAAGAAATCCTCAACACCAAAGAATATAAAGAATTTGAATCTATTGCATCTTTCAAAAAGATAAGTGATTATGCTACCCATCTGAATGTTAGCAACGCAGTGGCTCAAAAAAGGAAAGACAAGATTATTAAGGATCTAAGATCAAGGCTACTGCTTGCGATGGGTTGGGAAGCTGGAAGGGACATTTTGAGCTACAATCAGTACAATGCGATCCTCAAATTCATCAGAAACATCCAGAAGATAGGTGATAGTAGCGACGTTCGAGGCACAAGCTTAAATTCTCTGGCTCAGATAAACGATGTTCTGAAGGTTATGGAGGGAATCACCCGAATAGATGATTGGGGGATCACGATGATCGGTAATAAAAGATTCAGGTTCCACATCTTTCACCTGACACCTGAGAAAAAACCAATTATCGCTACTTTCATCATAAGCTTGAACGAAAGGAACCATGTTAGCATCGATAGCTGTAAAAGAGATGAAATTGTTGGAATCCACCCAATACCTGCTAACGTGCAGATACCCAAGGAAATGGGCAGATCACTTTGGTCTTATGAGAAAATTATTTCACTGCTGAAGTAAAATATCTTCGATTCTGGCATCTCAGTTTCGCCATTTTTGACACTTATATATATAGAAACTAATTTCAAGGAGTGTCAAAATGAAAAGAACCATTCTTTTCCTGATCATGGCTGTTATCAGCCTAAACGTGATTTGTGCTGTTATTGACTATACAGCGATAAATCACCAAACTCTTCCTGTCTATTCGGGTTCATGGAGCGATCCCATCGTTAAAATTGTCTACGAGGACCCCAATGGTATTTATGTGTTCGTGGAATACGAAGGCGTGTTGTATGTTTGTTACCTGTAGTTTTTTAACCCGTGTGCTTAAACAGTTTGCGATGTAGAAAGACACAGATATTCCATGTAGGAAAACCAATAACTTATTATCTATTTAGGAGCAAAGATGAAAAAGACTATACTAATCTTACTGTTGGCGTTAACGTGCTTAATATTGAACGCTACTGCTACGCATTTCGTAAATATCGAAACAACCGGTCCTTTCGTTGTAGCAAACACTGCGGGTTACATTGATATATACGCAGAACTTGATGGTACTCTTCTCCCAATTATACCGAACCAACAGGGACAAAGGATTGTTTTGTCCTATGCACCATTCTATAACAGCAATCCATCGTGGTTATCCACGGTAACAACAACTTATCTGGGTTATAATACCTACAAAATCAGGTTGCCGTATGTAGCTAATAGCACTGGGGTTGATAGAGAAGGCACGTTTAGGATTGATCTTCAATACTATAGTCAATCTGAAGGGGCATGGTCATCATATTCTCCATTAATCTCTGACACATGGTTTTTTGACCATATATTCCAATTTCGTGCCACGGCTAGTAATCCCTACCAAACAGCTATAACAAATGCTGCAAACAACTCTACTGTGATTATACCTGCTGGTGTACATGTAGGGCATTTAACAGTAAATGGAAAGACAAACTTAACCATCAAAGGTGCGGGCATTACAGGCACTAATGTTACAACAATACAAAGTGCTGGTTATATTTCCGCAATAACCATAACAGGTTGCACTAATCTAAAGATTCAGGACATGGTAATTACCAACGGCATGTCCAGTAAAGGTGGCGGCATAAATTGTTCGAATAGTACTGTTACAGTAGAAAACTGCATGATTAGAAACAACACTCTTCGTCACACATACTCTGGGGGTGCCATTCCTCCTGAAACAAAAGGTGGTGCAATTTATCTCGGTGAAGGGCAGAATGCCTGCACTGTAAAATCTACCATAATATACGGGAACAATGCTCAGGAAGGAAAGACCGCTTATGTAGCCAATGGAGCATTGAATTTCGATGCTTGCTCCTTACTTGAAAGTACCGGTGGTTCAAACTATGTAACATGGGCAGGTAACTTTCAAATATGGAATAGCATTGTTTCCTCGGCAGACGTTGGCAACAGTAACTTCTATTATAGCTGTAGTTATAATCCGAATGTTACCCTACCGGGCGTGAATAACATAGCTACAACCAATCCGATGTTTGTTAACCCTGCAACAGATAACTATGCGCTACAAAAGGGCTCTCCCTGCATTGGAACGGGTTACAAGCTGTTGTATGATGATCCCTTAGTAACGGGTTACGACCAGAACCTGAGAACCATGAAAGATGAAACCCAGGATATTGGTGCAGTGAACTTTGCATGGGATAGATATGCAAGCTATACCTTTACCGATGATCCAGATGCAAACTGGATGTGCTACCCTGTTGTGGATGACTACTCAACAATATCAATTGGGGGGAACACCTACACAACTGACATTATGAGAGCCTTCTTTTACCAATATGAAACATTAAACTCTCCAATGATTAGTGTGAGCTATAAATGGTATGGCCCCAATGGGTTTGGCGTTTACTATCATACTCCCTCTGACCCCAGTTACGACACGATGAAGAGATATCTGGGTTATAAGGCACTTTTCAGTGCGAGTAGCACTATGCCTTTAACAGGTGCAATCCATGGCTATCAAATACCCTATACTGATCCAGTGCCAGTGCCTGAACCTGGAACGGAAAACTGGATAGGGTATTTCATCCCGGAAACCCAAACACCGCAAATGGCATTCGGTTCTTTCATGGATGAATTGTATTTTATCCAACACAAAAACTGGACATTGGCAAGGCTGAAACCTAAAAGGGGTACCCCATGGATTGGGATAATAAATCAGGGCCAACCTCTTCCCAGCTTGTCATACGGTGATATGGTTATTGTTAAGAAATTTGGTGCTAGTGAAGGGTATCCTGAAGTGGAGCAGTTTACATGGTCAAGAATTGGTGCAGCACCTACATACATGAAAGAAGAAGCTAAGAACTTCACTTATATAAAAGAACCTAGCTATAAACCAATCTTTGTAGAAGTGGATTCCCTTAGCACTGCCAAGGAACTTGCGGTATTGATAAATGGGGTTTGTTATGGAGCATCCGTAGTGGATGGTGCAATCATTATGATCCAAGCCTATGTTGAATCAATCCCGGATGGTGCTGACATTCAGATTGTCGGCTGGGATGGTGCCAAATCACAAGCTACCCCACTTGCACTACAGGTTTATAACCGTGATGCTGATGTATTCTATCCAAGTGCATCAATCATCAAAGAGGATTACGATTTCTATTATGTGAAATTGGGAGAGAGTGAGAGTAACACAGATACTCCACCGGCGTTAACCTTTGCTGTATCCAACTACCCCAATCCCTTCAATCCAACCACAACGATAAGATATACCGTCCCAAAAGATGGTGATGTGCGTCTCTGCATATACAACACCAGAGGACAACTTATTACCACTTTGGTAAACGAGCATAAGAATTTGGGAATCCACAGTGTTGTGTGGAATGGCTTAGATGATAATGGCAACAAAGTATCATCTGGCTTATACTTCACACGTATTGTGACTGACGGAAAGACCTTGACTGCCAAGATGCTGATGCTAAAATAGCATTTGTAGACAAATGTGGAGCGGTGCTTGCCACCGCTCCATGATAAAAAAAGTGGAGAAAACATGAAAAGATCTTTCGCATTGATAATGATCCTGCTGCCATTGCTCTGTTTAGGCATTACCAGGCAGGTAGCACTTGATGGTAGCCAAGCCTACACAACTATCCAAACAGCCATAAACGATGCAGTTAGCGGTGACATGGTATTGGTGCATCCGGGACGCTACCTCGAAAACATAGACCTTACTAACAAGAGCAATCTAATCTTGGCTTCCTTTGAATACACTACAGCCGATACCAGCTATATCAGCAGCACAATCATCGATGGCAGTAATGGCAATAGCTCCACGATATTATGCTACGAGAATACAGTAAATTGCACAATCAGGGGATTTTCCATTACAGGGGGTAAAGGATATGATTATTATAATGGAACAATCCCTTATCAGATTTTTGGGGGTGGGATTTACATTAACATGAATAATTCCATCGTGCTCACGAAGCTAAACATCTTCGGCAATCATGCCGCTTCCGGAGGTGGAATCACCGTTGGTTCACCCAACACGGTGAGCATGTCTGGAGTAAGTATTCATGATAATTATGCACGCTATCTGGGAGGTGGTTTAGCTCTTGGTAGTGATCCCAATCTTGGTGCGCCAGATATCGTGTTTAGCCAAACAGATCGTTGCAGTATATACAACAATATTGCCCAATGGGGAATGGATATTCATTGGCATTATATTCACGGGGGTACGCTATCGGTCTATTTGAAAAAATTCACAGTCCCACAATGGGAGAAATACTATGCCTCATATTATGATGCTACCTATCCTCCCAGTCCCTATACTGTGTTTGACATTCAGGAAGCTTATCTGCAGCCCATAGATGCGGATATTTATGTTAGTCCCAATGGAGATGATACTAATAGTGGGCTTAGCCCTGCAACGGCTTTAAAAACTCCTTCACGAGCAATGCAGAGAATAGCATCCAATCCCGCTAACCCCAGAACTGTGCATCTGCTGGCAGGAGTGCACCACAATCTGTTTGGGGGAGAATACATCCCCATCACCATCAAGGATTACACCACGCTTCAGGGTGTATCGGAAGCTGAGACCAGATTGTATGGCGAGAATATGGTCGTAGGCACGGGGGTTGTGAGCATGGGAATAGAGAGTTATGGGATGACGTTCAAAGACCTTTCTATCACTACTTCCCGTGCCTCAGCTATCTTTTCGTGGGGGATTTTTGATTTCCTGATGGAGAATGTGTGCATTGAGAACTCAACTGTAGATAGATGGATCCTTAACATAGGTGACAGAACCAGCACTTTCACTCTTAGAAACGTGACCATGCGAAACAACTTGGCATATTTTGCACAAAACGGGATGGACCTGACGGGGTCCACAATCATAGTGGATAACATTTTATTGATAAATAACCAGACGGAAAGCCTTTCACCCTTTTGGTACAACCGTGGAGGGGGATGTTTTGATGCTTATGTCAGCGATGCTCTGACCATCCGCAATAGCAAGTTTATAAACAATACTCACTATTCTGAGGATGGGTGGGCAAATATTAGAGTCTCAGGCTGGACGGATGAGCCTGCTGCTGTGGTGGAAATAGACAACTGCCTGTTTGCTTCGAATGCTACATACGGAGGAGCAAGGGACATCAATCTTCTCAGGCTATCAGGCTTGAGTATTACCAATTGTACCTTTGCCAATAATGTCGGGACATATCCCGATTTCCTGTATTTATTGAGTGTCGACTCAAGCAGAATCGTGAATAGTCTGTTTAGTAATAATAGTGCCACCTACGAAATTAGAACTGCCGATAACACCCTTGTAGAGAACTGCCTGTTTTCACGAACTAACAACATCTACAGAACCTACAACGGTATGCCTCTCAATTGGGGTAGTAATAACATAACAGGAGCCGATCCCCTGTTCGTTGGTTCTGATCCCTCTTTACTAACTTCGTATTATCTCTGTGCGGATGATGTGAATGGATATTCTCCCGCTATAGATGCGGGGACATCGGATATCAGTATCCTGCCTCTTGGTTACACGATCCCCCCATACGACGCCTTTGGCAACAATCGTCTGTATGGCAACGGCATTGATATCGGCTGTTATGAATCTCAGGGATATACGGGTGTGGAAGATGATGAACTTACTGCCATAGATATATTGCAGCTTTCCAACTACCCCAATCCATTCAATCCGACCACAACGATAAGATATACCGTCCCCAAAGATGGCGATGTGCGTCTCAGCATATACAACACCAGAGGGCAGCTAGTAACAACCTTGGTGAATGAACGAAAGGACAAAGGAAGCTACACAATTGTTTGGAATGGTAAAGACAATAATGGCAATGCAGCATCCTCCGGAGTGTATTTTACACGTATCCTTAGCAATGGAAAGTCCCATACATCTAAGATGTTAATGATGAAATAGTATCCACAGATTAAAGCCCGGGGCAACCCGGGCTTTTCTATTGGATAACGTTTCCAATGATTTGATCTATCTGAGCCTGAAGATCGATTGTTAGCGCTAAAGCTGTAACCATCCGGCAATAATGGATGGGATCGGCAAGGCTCTTGCCCTTGCTGTCTTTGAGGTATTTATGCAGCACATGATAACCTCCGATGTGATAGTCCCAAATCTCCGGTGTGATACCCTCAAAGTACTTATCGGGGTTGATCTGCACGGTGCCATTGTTCTCATTATACTTGATGTATTCTACCATGTCACTGGAACCGCTACCCTGATACCGTGCTATGGGAGGGCTTAACCTTGGACTCTTGAGTAAATGGATGTTAGCAAGCTCATTGCCATATCCTGCAAGCTGACTGAACAACTCGTAATCCTCCGTGAATGGTATGCGGGGGAAATCCATCCGGAGATATTGGGCAAAGCGTTGACGGTATGTATTGCTGTGCAGGATCGCATAGACATAGTAGAATAGCTGCTCAGGCAGAAACTGCTGCCACTTCTTTGCGAAACGCTCCAATAACTCTTTGGAGATGTTGTATCCCCGCTCTGTGGTGGCAAAGATGTCTTCTTTGTGCTCGTTTGGGTAGATATAAAGGGGGAATACATAGGATATCTCACTGGTTCTGTTCGAGATGTAGCAGCTTTCAGATATCGTGCTTGAGAGCAGAACATGCTGCCATGTATCAGATGTCTTAACCTGCCTTACAGTTACTATGCCCACATTCTCCTCCAGCATATGCCTCATGACCTCGTTGCGGGGCATGCAGTGGAATCCTCTGCTTTTTCCAGTGTAGTATGTATATCGGGTTTCAAATGGACGGTAGAGAATAGGTTTGATGTTCGCATCGTTCAGACCGCTGTCTTTCAAGTCTTTTTGAGCATATTCCACTTTCCAGTCGCGGGCATCTTTGCCAAGTTTAAATGCTGTTCTGGCGGTTTCCGGGTCCAGCGATGCGAAATGGTGAATGGTCTTGCGAACCTGATTATGTGTATCCTGGATCGTGAGTCCGTCTCTTGCCGTGACTATTCCCACACTATTGACCGGGAAGATCTCCGGCAGACTTTTCCACTGTAGATAATGCTCATTGCCTGTAGCTTCTGGACGGAAGAGATAGAATGGCGAAGTAGGACTTAGTTCCTGATAGGTATTGGCTTGGAACGGATTGTTATCCAGCCAGTCATACTTAAACTGGCGAAGTCCGAAAAGCTCGTGATGGCTGACCTTTTTCTCTGTGGTGTCTATACCCTTCACCATCAGGATAATGGCTGTTCCCTGCTGGATATCAAAGACGTTCTCGTCCTTGCTGCCATCAAGGCTGGTCTCTTTCTTTTTGGTATTGCCGTGTAGATCGAGCAAATAGATTTCATCAAAGGTGTGCAGCAGGCTTTGACGCATGCCCCTGAAGGTGGGATTATCCAGATAACCATGATTGGTGATCATACCCACAATGCCCTTGCCCGCTTTATGTATCTTCCATTGGGCAAAGCGCAGGAACTTCACATAATCATCCTGCAACCACTTAGGGTTCTTTTCACCCAGGGGCTTGCCATCAACCGTGTAATAGCTTTGAGCGCCATCCAGATCAGTCTTGAGCAGGCTTTCCGTCCACTTATTGCTATTTTCACTGGCTCCGCTATAGGGTGGATTACCCATGATAACAAGGATCGGGTCCTGATGCTTCACTTTGTTTGCCATCGCACATTCATCACTGATGTCATGGGCGATGGGCAGCGAAATTTGCTCCGGAGTATCCGGCTCGAGAGTGTTGGATAGGTAGAGCTTGAAGCGTTCATCTTCACATAGCTCATAGTCGTGTTCTGCCAGAAGATAGCTGATCTTGAGGTGTCCCACAGTGTAGGGTGCCATCATCAGTTCGATGGCATAGAAGTGGGGCAGGATGTGGTGTTTGATCAGGTTGTGGATGCTACCGCTGCCGTATTTGCCTTTATGCTCTTCTATAGCCACTTTGATAGCTTCCGCTGGAAAGGTGAGGGTTCCGGCAGCAGGATCAAGAATGGTGACATCATCTGAAGCCAGTCCATCGTCTTTGGCAAAGTGGCTTTTCAGGAGGCTGTGGACACAGCGCACGATATAGCGCACCACAGGCTCAGGAGTGTAATAGACTCCCCGTTTCTCTCTCAGTTTGGGATCGTATTCGCTGAGGAAAGTCTCATAAAAATGTACAATGGGGTCTCTGCCTTTGCCCTCGATGTAAAAGTGGTGCAGGATCTTTTGGATATCGGTGTTGAAGAGGATGTCGGCAATGTCGTCGATCAAAACAGATAAAGCCTTGGGCGGCTCTTCCAGGGAGATGAACCTGAAGATGCTCTTCAGGATGCCCAGAGTGCCGGGGATGTATTTGTAGATCAGTTCCCGGTTGAACTCACCCTCACTGCGAGTACGGGCAGCAAAGATGCCATAGGTGAGGGTTTGGGCATAGAGATCTGCAAATTGTTCTTTAGTCAGGTTGTTGATAAGCAGCTTTTTGAAGGACTCATAGAAGTTCCGTAATACCTTCTTGCCTTGCATCTCCTCCTCTGCCAGTTCAATGGTGATGATCTCGTCCCGTAGGAAGCGGGTACGTTTTGCCAGTGCATTAGCCAAGC
>CAZCRD010000011.1:0-20251 GCA_964501025.1 uncultured Candidatus Cloacimonadota bacterium
GTTACATGCCGGGAACACAGTTAGCAGCGCCAGATCAATAGCAAAATGCCAGGTATCAGCCAGGGTCATTATCTGTGGGTGCTGAGCTGATCAGCTCTGTATCAGCCCCATATCAAGCCGTGATAATCCCATATTCAGGGCTATATCACGGGCTTGTATCAGCTTGATGGTGGCTGGAACTGCCGGGTGTGTGGGGATCAATTCGGCGGTAGAATCCTTAGTGAGTTTGCCAGCGGTTGATGTTTAGGCAGATTTTTCGATATCTGATCTCAAGTGCTGCCAATCCTGTTTTACAGACTTTTTTTCTTGACAGTATTAGTATCTCTGAAGTCAATGCAATAAGTTGAAAATTATTGTGTAATAGGAGATATAGATGCTTACCATAGACTGGAAAGAACGGTTGACCTTGGATACAGAGGACTATCTGCAGAACAAACTGCCTGGGCAGGACTATGATTTTGAGATCATATTTATTGCCTATCCCGAGCGGGTCCATGGTAAGATTCCCTCTGAAGTGATTGCTTTTGTCAGTGGTGTAATGGTGCAACGCTTTGGCAAGAAGCATGCCGAGTACATCCCCTTTTTCAAGCACTTATGGCTGCAGAAGGGAGATTATGGCAAGCTCGCCTTTGGTGCGATGATGGCCAAACTGCTGAAAAAAAAGCCTGAGCTGTATCTTCCCCTTATGGAAGAGATGATGCAGCACGGGAATGCCTCTCAGATCAATGCACTTCTGGATAAAGTGATGCTCCCGCTTATTCGCAAGAAACCAGAGCAATATCTGGAAAAAGTGCTGAGCTGGACCAAGAGTGACAAAGAAGAAATCTCCAAATCTGCCAGCAATCTCTGTGTCAAACTAATCAAGCGCAGAGAGGACCTGATCCCGGAAATCCTGACCCATTTTGAACATCAATGGGCATATCCCTTAGGAGAATTGCAGGCTCTGCACGTGCTCCTGCTCAAGACCGTGGCCAAGCTGGATCCCAAAGCTTATCATGCGGTCTGGCAAGAATTTGGCATTTCCCGGGATCCCCAGATCGTGGAGCTGCTCTGTGCTTCTATTGTGGACTACGATCCAGAGATAGCCGCTACTGTCGAGCTATGGGCAAAAAGTGGCAACGCCAGGGTCAAAAAAGCCAGCCTCATGGCGCAAAAATTACTGAAACGAAAGAAAGGAGCCCAAGCATAGTGGATCTGAGTGTGTTTATTACAAAAACCGGCATGGAACGCCTGCAAAAGCGGATAAACGAGCTGATGACAGAGCGTCCGGAAGTGATCAAGACCGTGGCAATTGCCCGAGAGTTTGGTGATCTGAGTGAAAACGCCGAGTACAAAGCAGCGCGGGAAAGACAGCGCTCGATAGATTCTGAGATTGACTATTTGCGCAGAAGGTCTTCTCAGCTCAAAGTGGTGGATCCCAGTGGATTTCCCAAAGATGCAGTACGCTTTGGCAGCACTTGCCGTACCAGAGATGAAGCTACGCAAGAGGAGATTTCCTTCAAAGTGGTAGGCGCGGCTGAGCTGAATTTTTATGAAGAAGAAGCTATGCTGCAGGTGGTTTCGGTGGTTTCACCCATCGGCAAAGGACTGCTGGGAAAAAAGCCTGATGAGATTGCCCTGATCTCCGCTCCCATGGGTGAGCGCAGATTGAAAATCCTTGAGATATTGTAGAAAATAAAAGATAAATGGAGTAATAATGAACAAAGCCAAAACAAAGAAAAACAAGCTGGCTTATGAGCGGAAAAACTTTTGGAAAGACGCTCCGGCCGCTGAACAAAAATCTGCTCTTGAGTATGCCAATGGGTACAAAGAGTTTCTGAACACAGCAAAGACCGAACGCGAAGTAACCGTTTGGATGGAAAAACTACTCAAAAAGCAAAAATTTGTGGAGATCCAGGGCAAAAAGGGATCCAGCAAAGTCTATAGCATCTTCCGCGGCAAAACCATGGCCATGGCAATCTTGGGCTCGGAACCTCTGAACAAGGGATTCAACATGGTGGCCTCGCATATAGATTCCCCCCGGATTGATCTCAAACAGAATCCGCTATACCAGGATGGCCCTTCCCAAATGGCGTGTATGCGGACTCACTACTATGGCGGAATCAAAAAGTATCAATGGGTTTCTACCCCGCTGTCTCTGCATGGTGTAGTGGTCAAAACCGATGGCACTGTGCTCAATATCAGCCTGGGTGAAAAAGATGATGAACCGGTCTTCATCATCCCGGATCTGCTTCCGCATCTGGCCCGTAAAGAGCAATATGCCAAAAACCTCAATGATGCGATCGATGCATCGAAATTGAACCTGGTCTTCAGCGGCATGATCGAGCCTTCCAGCAAAGAAAAAGAAGCTGCCAAGATCTATGCCCTGGAAACCCTGAACAAAGCCTATGGCATCAGCGAATCAGACTTCCTTTCTGCCGAGCTGCAATTGGTTCCGGCAGTCAAATCCCGTGATGCCGGCATCGATAGTTCCATGGTGGTGGGCTATGGGCAAGATGATCGCATCTGTGCTTATGCTGCGCTCACCGCACTTCTGGATAATCCCCACAAAAAGCCCAAACGTACTATGATCGTTTATTTCTCGGACAAGGAAGAAGTGGGAAGTCAGGGCGCCACCGGTGCTCATTCCATTTTCATCCAGGATTTTGTGGCAGATCTCATGGCCTACAAAGGTGAGGATAACTCCAGCGCAAACCTGCGTAAAACCTTTATCAATTCTCATATCTTGAGTGGCGACGTGACCGCTGCCATAGATCCAAACTACCCCAATGTGCACGAAAAAGAAAACGCAGTGGTCTTCAATCAAGGGATCGGGGTTGCCAAGTTTACCGGAAGTGGCGGTAAATACGGCTGCAACGACGCTGATGCAGAGTTTACGGCTGCAGTGCTGAAGCTCTTCAACGAAAACGGTGTGTTTTGGCAAATGGGCGAGCTGGGCAAAGTCGATGAAGGCGGTGGCGGTACCATCGCTTATATCCTGGCCAATCTCGGTGCTCAAGTGATCGACTGCGGAGTGGGAGTTATGGGGATGCACTCTCTGTATGAACTCTGCTCCAAAGCAGATCTATATTCCACTTACAAAGGCTATAAAGTGTTTTTGGCCGGCAAGTAAACTTTTTACTTAGGAGTAAACATGAAACATATTATTTTACTGTCTGTAATCCTGATCTTCCTCAGCGGATGCGTGAGCAATCAGGCTTTTAAAGAACAGCAGCAAAGACTGCAAACTCTGGAAGCAGAACTGGCACAAAACAGTGAAGAACTGGTGGTCTTGCGCAAGGATATCATGCAAAGCCGCAGACATCCTGGTGGTGTGCCGGAATCTGCCGATATCGAGCAGATCAATCAGCAGCTTTTGCAAAATGAAGAAGACATGAAAGCCATTATTCAGGAACAAATGGAGCTATCCAATTCCTTGAACGTACTCACACAAACCGTGGAAGTATCGGATCAAGCGATCGTGGATATGATCCGGGATTTACAGACCCGGATCAATGTGCTCAGCTCAGAAGGTCTCAGTCCGGAAGAAGCCGCAGCAATGGCTGCCGCCTCCGGAAGCTCCAGCGATCTGCAGCAAAAGATCAACCGCATGAGCGGGGAGCTGGACGACATCCGTTCGGAGCTGGACACGGTGAAACACAAGCTTGCCAATATGCCTGCCGAATCTACGCTCACCACCTCTGTGCCCCAGCAGGACGCTGATGACAAAGCTGCTTATGAAGCTGCCCGGGATGAGTATTACAACAAAAACTTCCAAACCGGAATCTCTAAGCTCGAGCAATTTGTAACTCAGTATCCCAATAGCGATTATGCTGGAAACGCCATCTACTGGAAGGGTGAATGTTATTATGCGATGGGCAATATGAGCAGTGCCTTGCGCGAATTTCAGCACACCATTTCCCGCTATCCCAAATCCTGGAAAGTGGCCGATGCACAGCTTAAGATCGGCATGACCTACATGAATATGGGAGATTATGCCGCTGCCAAGAGCGAACTGAACAAGCTGAAGGCAGATTATCCCCAATATTCCAGAATGGATCTGGTAAACCGCTATCTAAACGAGCTGCAATAAAATACTGTGAGCAAATGTCGTTTTCTGCGGTTCCTGATTGTAGTATTGCTGTGTGCCCATATCAGTTTGGTATGGGCAGAGCAGCAGTATGAAAGAGCCGCTGAGATCGCCCAGCGATTGGCCAGCACTATTGCGCTGGACCAGCCGATATTTCTGGATATACGCTGTGGAGAATGGACTCCGGCTTTGACCAGGAGCCTCAGCGAGTTGCTGTTGGAGCAATCCGCAGATATCAGGGAAACTCGCACGCATGCCCTGGATACGGATTTCAGTGCCGAATCTGAGCGTATCCCCTTGTCTGATTACGGACTGGAGCGAGCGCTTTTGGTGCAAGTGCAGATGAACATCAAGTGGCATACCACCGAGCACAAGAGCTTCTTTTCGTATCGCAGCGAGCGCAATCCGGTCAATAGCTTTGTGGTGAAACAGGTGCAGCTGCCCCAGCAACGACTGATCGGGATCGACAACTATGATTTTGTGCAGAATAACGCTCAGGATAGCGTCTTGTCTGCTCCCCGATTGCACTGGTTTGAACCCTTGATAGCCACCACCGCTATCGCCTCGATCATATTTTTACTTTGGACTATCGAATAAAGGACTTTTCATGAGAAGATACCTTATCATATTGGTGCTGATCCTCTTGGTCTTCGGCGCCTGCAGCAAAAACAAAGTGGAGCTCAGCTCCGATGCCAAGCTGGCTCTGGCAGATCAATACTATGCCAATGAGAAATACTCCAAAGCAGCCAATCTGTATGATGAGATTTCTTTTGAACGCAAATCTGCAGCAACGGCCTATGCTACTTTGCGCTTGGCAGACAGCTATTTTGCCATGAACAAATTTACCGATGCCAGACTGAAGTATCAGCAGTTTATCGATGGTTTTCCGGATCACACCAATGTGGCTGATGCTTATTATCGTCAAGCTCTCTGCCTCTTTGAAGAATCGCTAAAACCAGCCTATGATCAAAACGAGACCATAGCCGCCATCGAAGCGTTTCGCTCTTTTATCGAGCGCTATCCCAATGACAGCAGATTCGACTCCGCCCTGGAGTACATCCGCCGGGCTCAATACAAACTGATCGAAAAGAAATATCAGAATGGCTATATCTATTACAAGATGAAGGATTACAGTGCGGCATTGATGTATTTTGATGAAGTGATTGCCCTGGGTAATACCGACTCTCTGGATCGCAAATCCCTATACTATTCCGCACTTTTGCATCTGCATCAGGAAAATCTGGAAGCGGCAAACTCTGCTTACACCCGGCTCAAAACCCGCTATCCGGGCTCCAAAGAGGCTCAAAAGCTGAGCCGAAAGTTTGATTGACATGCCACACGCAGAGTTTCTCAAAGGTGCTTACGCAATCCTGGGAGGGAGCTTTGATCCCATCCACAATGGGCATCTGTATCTGGCCAAAGAAGTGCTCAGCCTCAGCCCGGTGCACAAAGTGATCCTGATCCCCAGCTATCATCACAATTTCAAAGCAGAAGAGATCGTTTTGGATTATGATAGCAGATTGGCCTTGGCGCAGGAAGCGGTGGATCACTTCAATCCGCTGCATTTTGTCGCATATTCGGCGGAGGATTTTCGCACCCCCATCGAGGTCTGGGATATGGAACGCGAGGAAAGCGGCTATACCAGTGATCTGGTGCGCAAGCTAAAACAGCAGTATCCCCAGCAGAGCTTTGCCTTCATCATCGGGGCGGATAATCTGCAAAAACTACCTCAGTGGCACGATTTTGACTGGCTGAGGCAAAACCTGCACTTCATCATTTTGCCTCGTCCCGAATGCGCAATGCCCTGCGATGTGCTCTCGCAGATCGAGCACAGCATATTGGATATGCCGCTGTGCAAGATATCTTCCTCAGAAATCAGGGAGAGAATAGCGAGGGATGAATCCATTTCCGGCCTGGTCCCGGAAAACCTCGAACTCAGAATCCGCAATCTCTACCGCTAAACAGATTTGAGCAAGCATAGATACCTGGACCGCATTCCGCTGAGTCCCAAACAAAGTAGCAAAGAAGAGATTGCCAATGCCATCACTCATGGTATTGGAGTGGGACTGGCAGTAGCTGCTTTGGTGATATTGGTAGTACACGCTGCCCGCATCAATGACACTTGGAAGGTAGTATCTTTTAGCATCTATGGCGCCACCCTGATCACGCTTTTTCTTTCCTCCACCCTGTACCATGCCTTTTTTGATCCTTATGTCAAACGCTTTTTCAGGATATTGGATCATTCTTCAATCTTTTTACTGATTGGCGGCACCTATACTCCGGTGGTGATTGGGACAATGCGCGGCGGCTGGGGCTGGGCACTTTTTGGCACGATCTGGGGTCTCACCATCATCGGGATCTGCTTGAAGATCTTTGCCATGCACAAGCTCAAATGGGTATCCCTGGTGGTCTATCTCTTGATGGGCTGGATTATCCTGATCGCGATCAAACCACTGCTATCCTGCGTATCCACCGCTTTTATCGTGTGGATGCTGCTCGGAGGCCTGGCATATTCTCTGGGAGTGATATTCTATACTGCTCGCAAGCTGCCCTATCATCATGCGATCTGGCATCTCTTTGTCTTGGGCGGCAGCATTTGCCATTTTTTTGCTATGCTCACACTCATTAAATAGAAGGCTTAGATAGTCGAGAAGATTGAGCAGGTTATGAGCTTTAGGAGGATGAGAGAGCAGAGCGGTTTAATTCTTTATTAGTCCTTCTCTCCCATTAGCATAGCTTGGGCAATGCGCCTGCGAGGCGTATTGCTGGCGTAGTGATCCCGTAGTGCTGGTAGGGAAGACACCTGATCCAGAAACAGTAGCCACAAGATCCTGACCTATAGCTTTGCTGTACTGAAATAGTAGCCACGTCATCCTTAGCTATACCGTTCTGAAACAGTAGCCACATCATCCTTGCCGACGCTTCCTCCACCCGTCTTTCCGGAATGCGGAACAAGTCGGAGCAGAGCGGAGGCTTGTGCAGCATATCCGGAATCCAGTCTGAAAACCAAAGATGGCAATAAGCTCGAGATGTGTCACCCTTGGCGGGGTTTGTCCAGAGCTGCCGTGCTCTTTTTGGAGTATGCTCAATCCCCACGGGGGAGGGGTTCTGTATCCAGGTAACTGCCCACGATCTTGAGTAGTTTGCCGGATTTGAAGGAAACCGTGATCACGGCATCCCGGTCCGGGCCATACACGGAGAGCACCACCCCTTCCTTGTGTTCTTTGTGCCACACTCTTTGACCGATGCGGAAGTGATTCTGGCTATCCCGCTCTTTGTGTTTGGGTTTGCGATAGCTGCTGCGGGGGCGATCCAGGTCAAAATCGTTGCTATCCAGCAAATCAGCGCTCAGACCGTTTAGAAACATACTGGGTTTGCTGATATTGTAGGTATCATATAGTCTGCGGGATTCAGCGAGGCTCAGGATCAATTTGCGCTTGGCGCGGGTGATGCCCACATAAAAGAGGCGGCGTTCTTCCTCGATCTCTGCTCTGGTATCCATACTCATGCGGTGGGGCAGCAGCTCATCTTCCAGTCCGGCGATATACACCGTAGCAAATTCCAGTCCTTTGGCATTGTGCAGAGTCATCAGCCGCACACTTTGCAGCTCGTCCGAGACCTTATCCAGATCGGTCTGCAGTGCGATATAGGGCAAAAAATCTACCAGCAGGGCAGCCTTTTGGTATTCTTCATGATAGCGTTCGGCAAATTCATTGACCGAAGCCACAAATTCGATCAGGTTTTCCGCTCGGGTGATATCCTTGGGATCACTGCTTTTGCGATACAAGCTCACCAAGCCCAGATCTTCGCCGATTTCCTTGACCAGGTCTGTCACCGGCTGCACCCGGGCAGCTTTACTCCAGTCTGCCAGTTTGCTGCCAAAATCCCCCACTCTGCGCTGGGCAGTGGACTTGAGCTCGGGGACGGCCGCGGGATTCATCACAGCCTGGTATAGGGAGATTCTGCTCTTCATCGCAAAAGCCAAAAGGCGGGTAACCGTTGTATGTCCTATGCCCCGGGGCGGTTCATTGATGATGCGCAGCAGGCTTTCATTGTCCGCCGGATTGGCGAGAATGGCCAGATATGCCAGCAGGTCTTTGATCTCTTTGCGCTGATAAAAGTGCAGACTGCCCACGATGCTATAGGGGATCTTCTTTTGCATCAAGGCATTTTCAAAGAGTCGGGATTGAGCATTGGTGCGATAGAGGATGGCGATGTCATTCAGCTCGGCACCCAGGTTCCAGACTTGTTTGACGCTGTGGGCGATCTGTTCTGCTTCGATATTAGCATCGGGATACACCTTCAAAATGGGCTTGATCCCTTCCCCGAGTTCGCTCCACAGCTCTTTGCTATGGCGGTTTTTATTGTGACTGATCACCTGATTTGCCAGAGCCAGGATGGCGGTGGTACTGCGGTAGTTTTGTTCCAGGCGAATGGCTCTGACGTCTTTGTAATCACGCTCAAATTCGAGGATATTGCGCAAGGTGGCTCCGCGAAAACTGTAGATGGCTTGATCATCGTCACCCACCACACAGACCCGTTGATGCTGCTGCGCCAATTGATGGATGATCTCAAACTGAGCCTGGTTTGTATCCTGATACTCGTCGATCATGATGTATTGGAAGATGTCCTGATATTTGCTGCGAATCTCGCTATTTTCTCTGAGCAACCTGGCTGCGTAGAGCAGGATGTCATCAAAATCCATGGCTTGATTCATCAAGAGAGCCTGCTGATAGTGGTGGTAGATGCTCATAAAGCCGGAAAGAAAGGCACTGTGTTCATACTCGGCTTTGTCCACATCCTCAGGTAGCATGAGGCGGTTTTTGTAACGCCCGATCCTGCCTAAGACCCGGTTTAGCGGGTATTTTTGCTGATCAAAGCCATGGGCTTTGTAGATCTTTTTGAGGATGGATTTCTGTTCATCATCCGCGTAGATAGAGAAATTTGCATGATAGGGCAATAAGCTGGATTCATAGCGCAGCATGCGCAGACAGATGGAGTGAAAAGTGCCCACCCACAGTGAGCGTACCGGAATGCTGAGCAGCTTTTCCAGGCGGTCCTGCAGCTCCCGGGCTGCTTTGTTGGTAAAGGTGACGATCAGGATCTTCCACGGGGGGATCTGCCTTTCTTTGATCAGATATGCGGCACGATAGATGATGCAGCGGGTTTTGCCGCTTCCGGCTCCGGCCAGCACCAGAATCGGGTGGTCTACATCGCTTACCACTTCCCACTGGCGGTCGTTTAGATCACTGGTGTAATCGATCATTTACCGCTGATGCGCACAAAATGCGGAGTGCTGGGACGCCCCTCAAGTCTGCCTGCGGCAAAATCCTTGTAAGCCGAGACCCGATACCAGTAATCTCCGGGAGCCACGGTGGGGTCATTGGCGGAACTGTGAGTATAGCTCTGCAAAGTCTGATTGTCGATGTGCAAGACGGTATCCACCATAGCATAAGCACTGTAATAGCCCAAGCTGCGATACACAAAATAGCCATCCGTGTTGTAGGGATTGTTGCTGTTCCATTCCAAAAGCACATAGGGCGTGGAAGTTCCTGTGCCCATTACGGTGCTCTGCAAACCGGTGACATCTCGGGGCACGACGATATCGCTATTGGAGTATGGATCCAGAGGGTTGTCACGCTTGATGCCGCAAGCGCTAAAGAGCATCAGGGCGAGGAGCATGGGGAGATATCTACGCATCATAATTCCTCCTAAAAGCGAAATTCTATGCCACTGGGCGTGATTTGCAGGCTTGAGTTTCGGTCTCGCTGCAGGATATCTTCCCAGAGATTTGCATTGTACTCATTGGTCGAGATCACTACATCGTAGAGATTGTAAGCCCAGATCAGGCCGGCAAGCCCCATCATCATCAGGGAATAGTGATATGGGGTCTCGGCTTGTCCCCAATAGTAGTTGATGGCTTCGGTCTGGGTAGCTTCCAGATACAGATCGTAGTTCTTTTGAGCTTGATCATAAAAATATAGCGCTCCGATGATCGAGACCAGTTCCATGCTCAAGATCACCGTAGCCTTGGTGTTGTGCTTGGTGGCAAATTGACCAAAGCCGGGAATGACAGCGCTCTTGAGCACATTGCTATTTAGCGGCAGGTATTCCAATTCATAGAGCTGGAGGCGATCTTGCCTCAGGCTCAGTTCTTCGCGGTAGCTGGCTCGGTCACGATAATCCTGCCAGCCATATCTGGTGCTGTCCGAAAAGGCTTGGATATCAAAGCTTTGGGCAGAGCAGATTGCGATGCTGCTCAAGAAAAGCAGAAGTACCAGATGGTGGATAGCGTGTTTTCTCATTGCTTTCATTCCTATTGCATCAAAGCTTCGGAGAGCTTGTTTAAGGGGATCACCGTGCGATCCCGGAGATTGATCTGCCAAACATAGAGGAAGGTCTCGGTGGGAGTAAGCAGATCGTATCTGGCTTCGTATTTATACTGTCCGGTGGAGAGCAGGATCTTCCATCCGCTATCCCGGATGTCATTCTCATCGTGGCTTTGCAGGATCTCTTCGCGTTTGGCCGCGATGCGTCTGAGCAGCACGCCTCCGCGATATTGATTGATAATGCGGCGGGCAAAAGTAGTGGGATCTTTTTCCGCTTCGAGCAGGTTTTGCATGATCCTCGCCCGAGCCTGATATTCGGGATGGGGATCCAGAGCGATGGCCTGATTGTAAAGCTGCAGCGCTTCAGCGTGTTTCTGCGTGGCTTCCAGCAGTTCCGCTTCGGCAAAGATCTCTCGGGCACGGCGGATATCTTCCTGGATCTGCTGCAGTCTGCGGATGGCTTCCCGGGCAGGGGCGTAATTTGGGATGATCTCAAAAGTCTTGTTATAGTGCAGCAGCGCTCCTTCAAAATCCCTATCTTCCAAGAGACTATCCCCTTTTTGCACATAGAGTGATGTGATACCTTCCAGACGGTCATCGATCTCGCTCTGCTTGGCGGGATTGTATTGCACGGCGATCCGAAACAGCTGGTCTGCTTTCAGATA
This sequence comes from uncultured Candidatus Cloacimonadota bacterium, assembly GCA_964501025.1. GTDB lineage: Bacteria > Cloacimonadota > Cloacimonadia > Cloacimonadales > Cloacimonadaceae > UBA5456. The sequence goes on from CAZCRD010000011.1 coordinate 11,064, forward strand.
GTCCTGTTCATCGATATACTCTTCGGCCTGAGCTTGATAGACATCCGAGATCAGGTGATTGATCTGCTGGGCATCGACCACCGGATAGCGGGACAGCTCAAACAGCTCGCTTAGCGATTCCTGATAATATCCCTGTTCCAGCAGTTCGGCCGCGTATTCGATCTTGGTATCGATAAACTGCCCCACAAAGTAGCGTGCCTGGATCTCATAAGGGTTGTTGGGGAAATTGTCGTACAGAAACTTGTAGTCTTCCCAAGTGGAATTACGATCCTGATACTCCTCCATGTAGATGCTGATGCGGCGCAGCATCACTTGGGGAATGGCGGGGGAATCCGGGATCTCACGGATGATGTCATCCATATATTTCTTGGCCAAAGGCAGATCGCCGGAACGGTAGGCCTCTTCCGCCATCCTGGAATAAATCCTGGTCAGCTCCACATCTGCTGCTTCAGAATTCGCCAGCTTGAAAAAGGAAATGGCCAGAGAACGGTTGTTGCGCTCTATGGCAGACTTACCCAATTCCAGATAACAATCGCTGCGGATCAGCTCCGCCCGGGTAACAATGGCTCCGTTTTTCCCCACTTCGATGAGGTCGTCCAGCGCCTGGATGGCTCCGGCATACAATTCGGATTCATATAGATCCCGAGCGCTATTCAAGCGATTGATCTCACAGCCACTCAGGAGCAATAGCCCCAAGGGCAGCGCCAGCAGCAGGATCTGCAAAGGTAGCACTTTTTTTATAGACATAGGCAAAGAATATCCTCAGATAGTATTCTCATATATGATAGATCTCACCATCAGCGGCTTCGCGATAGCGGGGATCCGGATTTTGGGCAAGCCACTGTTTGGTTTCGAATCTGGGTTCATGAGTGAGCAAGATCCGGGAGATCCCATAATCCTGGAGCTTCTGGATTTGCTCGGTGGCAGGATGCCCGGCATCCACCAGGAGGGTATGGGCACCTTTGATAAAATCGGCAATGCTATCGATGCTGCTGAGATCCGAGCTATAGACAAAGTCTCCTGCTGCCGAGCTCACTTTTAGCGAATAGCTGCAAAGCTGATTGGGCAAGTGCCTTTGTTGCACCAGATCCCGATATCCGATCAAATGATCGTTTTTGTAGCAACTGAGACCGGGAAAATCTGAGCTGATCTCGCTTATGGGCAGGATCTTCAGCTCAAAATCAAAGCGGACCGGGAAAGTGTAAAACATCTGTAGTAGTGCCAAAAACTCATCTTCCCGCTCCGGTAGATACAAGTTCAAAGCTTTGGTGCGACCCGCCAGATACAGCATCTGGATCAGCATAAACACTCCACTGACGTGATCCGGATGCAGATGCGTGATCAGCACGGCATCCAATTCCTGTGCACCGATGCCAGCTTTGAGCAGCAACCGGGAGCAGCCTTCTCCGGCATCCAGCAGGAATGTAGCCCCAGCGGTTTTGACCAGCACACAGGAAGTGTTTAGCTGGGGACTGGGCTTGCCGGATCCGGTTCCTAAAGTACGGATCTCCATATTACTTCACCTTCTTTTGATTGGCGGGAATGATGATCGGTACCTGATCCAGCTTGCGGCCAAAGACCAGGAAAAACGCAGCAAAGAGCGCCGTGCTCATAATCAGCAGCTCCCGAGAACCAATGCGGAAGATGATGATGGAAGTGAGCACGATCAAGACGTTGATGGTGTAAATGATGGCAGCGGTAACCCGCACCGAGCCCAAGACGGTATTGATGCGATGTGTGGAGTGATCTTTCCCGCCTTGCATCACATGCCGTCCATCCCGCCGACGCGTATAGCTCACCAGAGAGATATCGAAGATAGCATAGCTGAGCAGCAATACCGGTAGCAGGTAAAAAGCCTTATCATTGTATTTGTTGCCCGCATACTGTGCCATCAAAATTCCCATAGACGAGAGGAAATAGCCGATAAACATGCTCCCTGCATCGCCCAAAAAGATCCGCGCCGGATTGAAGTTGTAGGGCAAAAAACCAAAGGTAGAGCCGGCAAAACTGAGTGAAATCAAAGCGATCAGAGCCATTGCGTTTTGATTTGAAGAAGTGGTATTGGTCAGGGCAAAGGCAAAAAAACCAATGCCCAAAATCCCCGCCATGCCACTGATGATGCCGTCCATGTTGTCCAAAAAATTCAGCGCATTCATCAGTCCCACCATCCACAGCACCATGAGTGGCAACGTGATATAGATGCTGCCAAACATCTGCTGCAATTCCGGGATGGTGAAATTTGTGAGGATAAAGAGCAGGCTCACCAGAAATTGCGCGCCCATCTTGATCATCGGCTGCATACCCCAGCGATCGTCAATTAACCCGATGATCACAATGACCACACTGCCCGCCAGATAGCCCAACATGGGAGGATCAAAATAGCGCCCGGGAGAGATGATCACATCATACACGCAGAGCAGGATAAAGCCCAGTGCCACACTCAGCCCGCCCATCAGTGGAACGCTCTTGAGGTGCATCTTTCTGGCTTCCGGTTTGTCCACAAAATTTATCTTATTGGCCAGCTTGATGATAAAAGGCGTGAGCCCATATACAAATAGCCAGGACATTATGAATACGCTAAGGTATTCATAGATGCGAAAATCCATCTGGTTCTCCATGTAATAATTATGATATGCCACGTTCAGTTACCTGTAAATCTTGTCAATGCTTTTTACTGCTTTAGCGCTTTGGCTATTCCTCCTATCCGCATTCTACCTCATGTGCCCTCAAAGATACAGGCTTTGTCACCAAATGTGAAGGCAGAGACGTCTCCTGCCAAAAGCGGTGCAGGAGCTCGGAAAGTGGCCAAAGCACACAGAAAACTCTTGACCTGATGGCAGCTTGCATAAAGATCGATTTATCATAAAAAGGTGGTGCTTATGGATCAAGACATCAGATGGTTGCAGCGTTTTGCAAACTACAAAAAAGCTCTGCTGCAATTGCAGACAGCTCTCACTATCACAAAACCTTCAGTAGTGGAAAGAGCCGGGATTATTCAAATGTTTGAGTTCACAGCCGAGCTTGCCTGGAATACCATGAAAGATCTATTGGAATACCAGGGAGAAAACAACATTGCAGGCAGTCGGGATGCCATAAAGTTGGCCTTCAAAGCTGGTATCATTACAGATGGAGTTGCCTGGTTGGATATGCTCAAAAGCCGCAAGCTCAGCTCTCATATTTATCTTGAACCCGTTGCTGAAGAGCTTTTGGCAGATATCAGAAAGGTCTATTACCCCTTATTTGTAGAGTTAAAGACGGTATTAACTGCTATGGAAACCAGGTAAGCAAGGATTATGCAAAAATACGGCATTCCGCATGAGCTTTGGAACAGCATAATCTCCACCATTCAAAGCAGTGAAAAGGTAACGGGAATCACCCTCTTTGGTTCACGGGCAAAGGGTAGCCATAAAAACGGTTCTGATATAGACTTTGCCCTTATGGGGAAAGAGCTTACCACAAAAGACATCATCAGCATATCAAAGGCTTTGGACGATTTGGATTTACCCTGGCAGATTGATCTGCTTATTTTCGATAGCATCACAGAGCAATCATTAATAGAGCATATTAAGCGTTGCGGGATTCGGATCTACTAAGCAATTACAGCTTCTGCAGGAGCTCTATCTTGTTGCGAATTGTCCGCTCGCAGCCTTTGTCTTGCAGATAAACCAGTCGCAGAGCCAAATCTATCGCAGTGCTCTTGCTCTGTTGCCGATCTTGATTTGCTCTCGATATCAAGCCGTGATATTCCCCTGCTCAGGACTTGATCACGGCTTGATCCCGAGTCCAAACCGACTGCGGGAAATGGGTGCAGGCTGAGCTTCCGGTGCTTGACAGACCCCCCGCTTTGCTTTACTATATCTATAAAAACTCAGCAAGGGAGAAGCTTATGTCTGGCATTATATTTTTCAAGACCACAAACCTGACTCTGATCAAGGAGTTTTATGAGGGCAAGCTGGGACTCAAAATCTTCAAAGACCAGGGCAAATGTGTGATCTTTGAGCATGGTAACATGCGCCTGGGCTTTTGTGAGGGAGACACTGCCGAAAATTCTGGCACCATCACGTTTGTCTTTGCCAAGAAGGCTGAGGTGGATGCAGCTTACCGCTGCCATCTGGACATTGCCAGCACCAAGCCCGAATTGAACAGCTTTTTCAAGATTTACCATTTTTGGGCAAGCGATCCCGAGCACCGCAGCCTGGAATTTCAGTGCTTTGTCCAGCCCGAAGAGCAGCAGCAGGCAGAAGAAGGCATCGTGGTGCTAAATCCAGATCAAAGCAAACCTAAGCTGCTGCTCACGCGGATGATCCCGGATAATGCCGTGGACAGGCTCAAGCAAGTCTTTGAAGTGCATGCCAATATCGCAGACGCAGGGTTGACAAAGGCTGAGATCATGGCGGAGATTGCCCCCATGGATGCCTTGCTTTGCCTGCTCACCGATGCCATCGATCAAGAAGTGATCACGGCGGGGAAGCGACTCAAAGTGATCTCAAACTATGCGGTGGGATACAACAATATCGATACCGATTTTGCTGCCAGCAGGGGAATTGCGGTGTGCAATACCCCCGGAGTGCTCACAGAAAGCACGGCAGATCTTTGCTGGGCCTTGATCATGGCTACTGCCAGACGCATTACTGAGGCTGAAGCCTATCTCAGAGCGGGCAAATTTCGGGGCTGGGAACCGCTTTTGCTCCTGGGGCAGGATGTACATCAGCGCACTCTGGGCATCCTTGGTATGGGACGCATCGGTGAAGCTGTGGCCAGACGTGCCATCGGATTTGGAATGCGGATTATCTATCACAGCCGAAACGCCAAAAAGCTGGATTTCGCAGCAGAACCGGTGGATCTTGCCACTCTGCTCAAGGAATCCGATATCCTGAGCATCCATGTCCCATTGAGTCCGGATACCCGGCATCTGATCGCAGCAGCGGAACTCGCGCTTTTGAAACCGGATGCCATCCTGATCAATACCGCCCGGGGACCGGTGGTGGATGAATCGGCTTTGATCTCCGCTTTGCAGGAGGGACGCCTCTTTGCCGCGGGATTCGACGTCTATGAAAATGAACCGCAGCTACCAGAAGCGCTTTTGGCGCTACCCAATGTGGTGCTTTTGCCGCATATCGGCTCGGCCAGCCTTGCCACCCGGGCTGCCATGGGCAAGCTGGCGGCAGAAAACGCCATCGCGATCGTGCAGGGTAAAGCAGCGCCGGCACGCGTATTGTAGCATTCCGATGCTCCTCGTAGCGTAGCATTCCGATGCTGCGACAGATTCGGTAAGATTTGTGGAGCTTTGGAAAGACTCCACTACGTAATGTAGCATTCCGCTGCTGCGACAGATTCGGTAAGATTTGTGGAGCTTTGGAAAGACTCCACTACGAAACATCCTGCTATTCCCCCAATTCTTCACACAAATAGTTACCTCGCCACTTATCCCACTCATCTACCAAACCGGCTTTTACCGGGTTCTGCAAGACATACTCGATTATCCGGCACAGCTCATCCTCATCCCGCACCATGCGGTCATAGCTTTCCCTCTGCCACAGGCTTCCTTGCTTATCCAGCAGCTTGTTGATCCGGTTTGCAGTATATCTTTTCCAGCTGTAGGTGATTCCAGCAGGAGAATATATATTCCCATCTGCGTCCTTGAAAGGGAAGATCAATGCATGAACATGATTGGGCATTATGCAATATGCTAAAAGCCGATAACGCTGTTTGTCAAAAAACTTCAAGGCAGTGGCGATAATTCCGGTGATGTCCTCCCGGTGCAGGATTTTTGGAACCTCAGAGCTGTTGTCCAAAAGCTGGTCAAACCAGGCGAAAAAAAGCCCCTCTTTGAGTCTGTAGCTCTCCAGCTTTTCAGCTTGACTTCTATTCTTTTGCTCCTCTTGCCATTGACGTTTTCGCTTGGTATATTCCCTGATGATGGCTTGAGGCAGAGTGAACTTCAGCCGGAAAGTAATGAAGATGGGTTTATCAACGTCGAAGATATGCGGAAGCCTGCCGGAATTATAAGAGTACTTCAGGTTTTCCTGAGAGATGGTGTTGTGTTTACTCATCGTGTTTTGCCTTATGTCTGCATTTGAACTTATGACTGCAATAGATATTATGGCTGAGTTTTGCCATAGCCACGGAGCTTCGGAAAGACTCCGTTACGTAGCGTAGCATTCCGATGCTGCGCCTGACACCGTAAGTTCGTGGAGCTTTGGAAAGACTCCACTACGAACCTCGGAGCTTTGGAAAGACTCCACTACGAACCTCGGAGCTTCGGAAAGACTCCGCTACGAACCTCGGAGCTTTGGAAAGACTCCGCTACGAACCTCGGAGCTTTGGAAAGACTCCGCTACGGAACACTCCATTACACGGAGCTTTGGAAAGACTCCGCTACGAACCTCGGAGCTTCGGAAAGACTCCGTTACGAAATACTCCGCTTACAGATACTTCTCTATCTTACTCTCGACCAGGTTTTGAATCTCTTGCATCCGGGCTGCGGTGGTGGCTTCATAGCGGGTTACCAATACCGGGGTGGTATTGGAGGCGCGGATCAGTCCCCAACCATCGTCAAAGGTGATGCGGGCGCCGTCGATGTCGTTTACATCATAGCCTTCGGCTTTAAATTCGGCACAGACTTTGGCTACCACCTCAAACTTGCGGCTGTCTTCGCATTTGGTATGCAGCTCCGGTGTGTTGTGCATCTTGGGTTGATCAGCCAGATACTGGCTTACGGGCATGGGAGTTTTGGCCACGATCTCCAAAAAGCGGCAGCTCACGTAGATCGCATCGTCAAACCCCAAAAAGCGATCTGCCAAAAAGACGTGACCGCTCATTTCGCCGGCGAATTTTACCCCCAGCTCTTTCATGCGCATTTTGATATTGGCATGGCCGGTCTTGTACATGATGGCTTTGCCGCCATGAGCTTTGATGTCATCATAGAGATTTTTGGAGCACTTTACATCGGCGATAATGCTCTGGCCGGGGTTTTGTTTGAGATAGTCCCGGGCCAGGATATTCAGGATCTGATCCCCAAAAAGCATCTTGCCGGTCTCATCCACCACTCCGATGCGGTCGGCATCACCATCCAGCCCGATGCCCAGCTCATATTCGGCTTCCACCACAGCGCGGGAGAGATCCACCATGTTTTTTTCTACAGTGGGATCGGGATGATGATTCGGAAAATCGCCATCCGGCTCGCAATACATCTCGATTACTTCGCAGCCCTTGCGCCGCAGGATCTCGGGCAGATAGGGTCCACCCATGCCGTTGCCGCCATCCACGATGACTTTTACCGGACGCTCAAAATGGATGTCGCGGGAGATGTATTCAAAATACTCTTCAGTGATGCTATCATTTGTAATCAAGCTGCCTTTTCCGGAGCTGAATTTCTCGCTTTGGATCAGTTTCAGCAGCTCCTGCAGAGCTTCGGCAAAGACGCTGCCCAAGCCCAGATTCAGCTTGCAACCGTTGTATTGAGAGGGATTGTGCGAAGCGGTGACCATGGCGCCACCGTCCTGCTTTAGTTTCCAGATCGCAAAATACAGGATCGGAGTGGCGACCATGCCGATATCGGTGACATCGCATCCGGTTTCCAAAGCGCCCTGGATGAAAGCATCCATAAATTCCCGGGTGCTGTGTCTGGCATCACCACCGATCACGATGCTTTTGAGTCCTTTATCTTGCAGCATGGTGCCAAAGCCTTTGCCGATCAGGTAATAGCTATCTGAGTTAAGTTGCTCTCCCACGATGCCACGCACATCGTATTGGCGAAATACTTCAGATTTGATCATATATACATCCTCTTTATTCTATATTGTTGTGTGTGCTCAATGCTCCAGATATGTTTTTAACAGTGGCAAAATCTCGCCTATGGCCAGAGAGCGGTGCGAGATCAGGTTTTTTTCGTCATCCCTCATTTCGGCATAGGTCTTGTTCCGGCCTTCCACCTCAAAGATGCTGTCGTAGCCAAAGCCACTATCTCCACGCTCACTCTCCGTGATCTTGCCCTTTACTTTGCCGGATACCACACTGATCAAGCCTTGATGATCGGCCAGAGCCATGGCAGTTTCAAAATAGGCACTGCGTTCATCTTTGCCTTGCATCTGCTGCAAAACCTTACGGCGGTTGTCCTCATAACGGCAATCTTCACCAGCCCAGCGGGCCGAATATACTCCCGGAGCTCCATCCAGAGCAGCTACAAAAAGCCCCGTATCATCTGCCAGACACAGCATTCCGGTGTATCTGGCGCCCTCAATGGCTTTTTTGATGGCATTGCCGTGTATTGTATCCCGATCCTCCACGGTTTCCGGGCTGCCGGGAAAATCCAGCATGCTATGCACGGCAATACCCAAAGGGGCAAGAATTTCCCTGAATTCCCGTACTTTGTCAGGATTGTGGGTGGATATCAGTAGCGGTGCATTCATCTATAGCTTATGCACCCACTTACGGATTCTGCTCAGCAGATTGCGATTGAGGAATCTTTCGGCCATGGCTGTAACCCGCTGCATCTGGTGCAAGACATCGCCCTCGCCGCTCCAATTGTCTCTGAGGATCTTTTCATCGATCTCATTGAGGATCAGATTCAAGCCCAAAACTACCAGCACCAAATCATCAACCATGCCAATCACGGGAATAAAATCCGGGATGATATCCAGCGGCATGATCACATAAGCGATAATGCCAGAAACCATTAGTTTGTGCTTGGCGCTTACCCGTTTATCCACAGCCAGACGGCAAACCAAAATGAAGAAATCCGGCAACAAAAACAGGTATTCACCCACCTTGCCGCCCAGTTTCCCGGTTTTTTCCTGAGTCCAACCCGTAGCCTTGCTACGCAAATCTTCGTAAAATTTCAGCTTTGCCGGATCCACATCCACGATCCGGTCGTTAATGCTTTCCTGCTCTTCCACAGGGATTTCACGAGGTTCAAATACTTCATCTTTCATAAGTACCTCCACAAATGCAAAATAATTCATGGTATGCGTTTGAGTCAAGAGAATTTTGTGGAAGGCTCGAGGGCTCAATGTCCGGTGAACAGTCTCCAATGTCCAGGATGGCAGGATTCGACAGGTCCGGGTGTCGGTGTGAAAAGAGAGGCTCGGAGCTTGGGCAAGACTCCGCCACGTAGCGCAGCATTCCGTTGCTGCGGCTTGCACTTTGCTTTCGTGGAGCTTTGGAAAGACTCCACTACGTAGCGTAGC
>CAZCRD010000012.1:0-11727 GCA_964501025.1 uncultured Candidatus Cloacimonadota bacterium
AGGCAAAGACCCACTACAGATACAAAAACCTCGTTTGGGCGGCTGATCTGAAAACTCTATACAAGATTGCAGATCTGCCCATGCTCCCCCCGGCTCAAAATGCCAGATATGAGCTCACAAAAGCCAAAGTGCTCAAAGCCCGGGGCGGACAATCCGTCTTTACCATCTTTGTGCAAGTTCAGGAAGAACTTGCCAGCTTTGCCAGCATTGCACACGGTCACTTTTTCTACACTCCGTCCCGGCAAGGCTTGGGAGAGATTCACCGACGCAAACTCAAAAAACTTTTAGCCAATTTTGATGAGATTACAAAGCCGGAGCTCTGCTTTTGGCTGGATCAATTCATCTCCCAAAATACTTTTGAGATATCTATTCCCGGGCTTAAGGATGAGAGTACTGTGCCCCCGGGCAAAACTGGACTGATCATTAGCTTTTTGGCAGAGTATGAGCTTTTCAAAAAAGTGCAGGATGCCGGCTGGCTCGAAGAATTTACCCATGAGATCGAAGAGCGGGTGCTCCGGGTCCTGGCTGACACAGTGTATCCCATGCTGAAAGATAAGGTGATCGCTCACTTTTCCTTCAGCCCCATCAATATCAAAAACCGGATAGCCAGCTCCGAAGGGGCAATTGTGGGCTGGGAATTTGGCAAAGACATGCCCGTGATCAACAAAATCCAACACGCCAACCGCGCGGTGCTTACTCCGTTTCCATCGATCTATCAGGCAGGGCAATGGGCATATAGCCCAGCCGGGGTTCCAATGTCTATCCTCACGGGCAAACTGGCGGCCAACAAGATCTTATCAAAGCCCTCCTGCGTGACCACCGCATCAAAAAGCTCTTAGCTGCTGATCATTGCTGGTACGGGCGCTCGCCGAAGCGCCCTTTGTGAAAGAAAAAGATAGGCGGTACAGCGACCGCCTGTACTATATTAATGCGCTTCATACCAGTTTTTCCCAATCCCTACCTCTACAGCAAGGCGAATCTGATCCCGGTACTTTTCGGGTAAGGCCTTTTCCATTTCGCTGCGAACCAGTTTTTCCGCTTCTGTGGCGAAATCCCGATGCACCTCAAAGACCAATTCATCATGCACTTGCATGATCATGCGGATTTTGGGGTCGGCGCCAATCTGGGCATGGATGCTGATCATAGCACGCTTGATCAGATCAGCAGCACTACCCTGAATGGGCATATTGACCGCTACCCGTTCGGCTTCACTACTGGTACCTTTATTTTTGCTGTGGATGCCGGGGAGCTCCAATGTCCGGCCAAAGATGGTTTGCGCCCTGCCTTCACTGCGGGCTTTGGCTATGCACTCTGCCTTGAAGGTGCTGATCGCAGGGAATTGGGCAAAATAGCTCTCGATCATGGCCTTGGCTTCACTTTGAGAGATGCTCAATTCCCGAGCCAGTTTGCGCTGCCCCATACCGTACATGAGCCCAAAATTGATGGTCTTGGCAGCCCTGCGCATATCTCCGGTTACCTCGCTCAGCTGCACATCATTGATCTGAGCTGCAGTCTGTTTGTGAATGTCGATGCCCTCTTTGAAGGCTTTTAGTAGTACTTCATCGCCAGACATCAGAGCCAGAAGACGCAGCTCGATCTGAGAATAATCCGCAGCCAGGATCAAGTAGTCTTCACTGCCTGCCACAAAGGCTTTACGAATCTCGCGCCCCAGTTTGGTGCGGATGGGAATGTTTTGCAGATTGGGATTGGTGGAAGAAAGCCTGCCGGTGGAAGCCACACATTGATTGAAAGACGAATGAATGCGCTCAGTCTGGGGATTGACCAGCTTGGGCAGAGCGCTCACATAGGTATTTTCGAGCTTGACCAATTGCCGGTAATCGATGATCTTGCGGGCAATCTCATAATCCTCAGAGAGCGTTTCCAATACACTGTTATCCGTTGAATATCCGCTCTTGGTTTTCTTTTTTGCCGGAAGCTGAAGCTCTTGAAAAAGCAGCTTTGCCAGCTGTTGGGTGCTATTGAGGTTAAAGTCATACCCCGCTATCTCATAGATCTCTTCAGTAAGCCGCTTGATCTCGAGATTGAGACGATGTGAGATCTCGGATAGCATTTTTTCATCGATGCTGATGCCATGTTCCTCCATCTGCATGAGTACTGGCAAGAGCGGCAGATCCAGCTCATAGAAGACTGCCCGGGCCGGGCTGGCTTCCAGCCTGGGAGTGTAGATGCGATAAAGAGTAAAGGCTGCCCAGGCATCTTCTGCAGCATAGAAGCAGGCCTCCTGAGGACTGATGAGATCAAATGTGATTTGCTTTTTCCCTTTGCCGATGAGCTGGGTGATGGGCATCATGCGATAGCCCAATTCCCGCAAGGCACAATCTGCCAGAGAAAAAGTAAAAGCTCCGGCGTCCAGGATATATGCCGCGATCATCGTATCAAAAAACGGCGCCGTGATTTCCCAGCCATATCGCCTCAGCACCATCATGTCATACTTGAGATTGTGACCCACGATGCTTTTGCCTTTACAGGCTCTGGCCAGAGCTGCCACGCTTTCTTTGAGCGGCAGATTTTCAGCCATTTGATGTCCCAAAGGCAGATAGTATGCTGTGGAGGCAGAAAAACACAAGGAGATGCCCACCAGAGCCGCGACACGTGAATCCAGAGAATCAGTTTCCGTATCCAGACTGATCACATCCACCTGCTTAAGCTCAGAAAGAAGAGCTTCAAAGCGCTCAGCATCCACCAGGATTGCTTCAAAATCGCTCTCGACTTGGGGCGGATTTTCCTGTGTTTTGACATCGTCACTGGCAAATATATCCGCTTGCTGTTCCAGCAATTCCGGCTCTGTATCGGGACCGGGGAAACGGGCTTCGATCTTGCGCTGCAGGCTGGTGATCTCGTAGCGCTGTAAGAGCGGCAAGGCCCTGGTCAAGCGTTTTGCCTCAAAGAAAAGTTCGTCCAAATCCGGAATCTTGAGATCAGCGTCTCTGACAATGCGGGCCAGATGCTGAGATAAAAAGGCGTTTTCCTTGTTCTCTTGCAGCTTTTTTTGGTATTTAGTATCGACTTCATCAATGTGCTCGTAAATCTCTTCCAGGCTGGGAAAAGAATTGAGCAGTTTGTTTGCCGCCACCGGACCGATGCCCCGCACTCCGGGGATATTGTCCGAACTATCTCCCACCAAAGCCAGGTAATCCACAAATTGCTCCGGCTTCACTCCATATTTCTTAATCACTGCCCCGGTATCGATCAGGTGGTCTTTCATCGGATCATACAGGATGCTACTCTCGTCCACGAGCTGACAATAGTCCTTGTCACTGGTCACATAGATGATGTCGTATTGAGCCTTAAACCGCTCACCCATCGTGCCCAGGGCGTCATCCGCCTCATAGCCGTCAGCTCCTATTTGCGGCACTTCCACCAAGGAAAAAAACTCTATCACAGGAGCGATCTGAGCCGCCAGATCATCCGGCATTTGGGGACGGTTTGCCTTGTAAGCCTCGTAGTCCCGGTGTCTGAAGGTGGGTGCTTTGCGATCAAAGGCAATCGCGATATAGCGCGCATCCAGCTTGTCGATCAAAGCGATGAAGGAATTTAGCACCCCAAAGATCGCTGAAGTGTTTTCCTGTCGGCTATTGATCAGCGGATTGCGGATAAAGGCGAAGTGAGCGCGATACAGCAGCGCAGTGCCATCAATCAAAAATAGTTTATCTCTCATAAGCTCTTTTTCCTTATTTATTATGCCAATACTCATAAACTGGTCTGGATCAGGATAATCACAAAGATGATATTTTGCTGAGATTTGTCCAGCAAAAAAATGGTAAGTGCCTCCGAATCTGAAGCCAAGCCCGATAACTGCAAGCTGACAGTACTATTAGCTTGCTGCCTCACATTAGGGAATCTCTACGCTATCATTAGGGATCCGACCCGTATTGACCCCGTATTGCTAAGGGGGAAGAGCAAGGCAGCACCGCTTCAGAGCAGGACTGAATATATACATCAAAAAACGAACAAAAGTCCTTTTCCTGATCAAGATATGCTGCCCGGTTTACCGCTATTATTTTCTGGATAAAGGCAAGAAACCGCCAGTAATTCTGCATCTATGGGATAAGGCACAAATGGGGATTTTGTCCCGAAGGGAATTTTGCTTGACAATATGCTCTCTCTTGATATTTTACGTAATAGAGCTATGTCGATCTATGAGAGCTTATTGACACTTGTTCTAATGAAAAATTACATATTCGCCAACCCACTGAATTTGGTATTCGATATTTATTTTCAATGTGGCACAGCAATTAAGTAAACAACCCAGACTAAAATGCCTGTTTTCAGACGTTTTGGACATAAAGCCTATCCCCAGGCGGGGTGGATGTAAGGAGGTATTGTGATGAAAGTCGCATTGCCAAGCTTGAAAATAGGCGATCTGATAGCCAGGTTGCCAATCATACAGGGCGGAATGGGAGTAGGCATATCCCTATCCGGTTTAGCCGCAGCAGTAGCCAATGAAGGGGCTATCGGCGTGATATCCTCTGTGGGCATTGGAGCACTTTATGCTCATGCCGATACCAACTATCAAGAGGAAAACATCATAGCCCTGAAAGCAGAGATTCATAAAGCCAGGCAAAAATCCAGCGGAATTCTGGGAGTAAACATCATGCTGGCGTTAACGGATTTTGATAATCTGATCAAGGTTGCCTTTGATGAAAACATTGATATAGTGTTTTTGGGGGCGGGTTTGCTGCTAAAAGTGCCCAGCACCATGACTTTGGCCTACCTGCAACAGACCAAGACCAAGATTGGAGTCATTGTATCTTCTGCCCGTGCGGCGAAGCTGATCATCACACACTGGGCAAAGCATTTTGACCGGATCCCGGATCTGGTGGTGGTGGAAGGCCCCAAAGCAGGTGGCCATTTGGGGTTTAAACCCGAACAGATCTTCAATCCGGATTTTGCTTTGGAAAAGATCATACCCCAGGTGATAGAAACCGTTTCTGAGCTCGAAACTCTGTATGATACGAGCATTCCGATAGTGGCTGCAGGAGGGATTTTCAACGGTAAAGACATCCATAGATTTATGAATATGGGAGTGAGCGGAGTGCAAATGGGCACACGGTTTGTAGCTACCCATGAATGTGACGCTGATGCTGCTTTCAAACAAAGCTATGTGGATTGCACCCAAGAAGATATTGTGATCATCAACAGCCCGGTCGGCCTCCCTGGCAGAGCGATCCAAAACTCTTTCTTGAAAGCAGTTGCCCAAGGAGCCAAGATACCATACTCCTGCCCCTGGAAATGCCTTAAAACTTGTGATTACCACCATTCTCCCTATTGCATTGCTCGGGCTTTGGTCAATGCTCAACATGGCAAGCTCAAAGAAGGATTTGCCTTTGCCGGAGCAAATGCCTTCATGGTAAAACAAATCACCTCAGTAAAAGAATTGATCCACAACCTTTTGCAAGAATACAATCAGGCTGTGGCGGAAGCATAGCAGATTCCTGAATTTGCTGCTTAGTGCTGATTATCGATCTCCCAGCAGAGACTGAGTCGCATCAAAATGCACTTTGGCCTGCTCAGTGGTTTCACGGAGCTTTGGAAAGACTCCGCTACAAAACCCTCGGAGCTTTGGAAAGACTCCGCTACGTAGGGTAGCATTCCGCTGCTACCAAAAGCCCGCTACGTAGGGTAGCATTCCGCTGCTACCAAAAGGCGCTTCGTAGGGTAGCATTCCGCTGCTACCAAAAGCCCGCAACCCCACATCCGTCTTTCCGGAATTCTGCACCCTTGCACCGCTAAGTAAGAATCTCCAATTTTGCTTGACAGCCAAATGCCTTACAGAAAGAGTGAGCGTAGGATAATTTTAGGTTTGAGCGCTTTGTTTGCAGCGCAATTTATCAGATATCAAAAGAGGTAATGAATGTCCATATTTGATTTTTTTGGCATGATGACAAATGACATAGCAATAGATTTGGGTACAGCCAATACTTTGGTGTACAAAAAAAACAGTGGTGTCGTGATCGACGAACCCTCGGTAGTGGCAGTATCTACAGATAGCAAAAAGATCATCGCCATCGGTCAGCAAGCAAAAGTGATGCTGGGCAAGAATCCCGATGAAGTTCGGGTGATCAAACCCCTCAAGGATGGTGTGATTGCAGATTTTCAGGTAACCGAGCTGATGTTGCGTAATCTGATCATGCGGGCTCAAAAGAAGCGTCTTTTGGTGCGTCCCCGAGTGATTGTGTGCGTACCTTCGGGCATCACAGAAGTGGAGAAACGTGCGGTGCGGGATAGCGCTCTGCATGCCGGTGCCCGCGAAGTGTATTTGATCTCAGAACCTGTAGCAGCAGCAATCGGAGCAGATTTGCCGATCGATGAAGCCTGTGGAAACATGGTGATGGATATCGGCGGGGGCACCTCGGAGATTGCCGTGATCTCCCTCTCACACATCGTGGTGCACAATAGCATCCGCGTGGGTGGAGACAAGATAGATACCGATGTGATCTCCTATCTGCGCAAAAAGAACAACTTGCACGTGGGTATCCAGACTGCTGAGAAGATAAAAATGACGATTGGTTCCGCCTATCCTTTGAAACAGGAAATCACGATGGATGTGCGCGGCCGGGATATCGTCTCCGGTTATCCGGTGACCATCAAGATCTCTTCAGACGAGATCAGGGAAGCCATAGCAGAGACCGTATCCACCATGATCGATGCCATCAAGCGGCTGTTTGAACGCACAGCACCCGAACTTTCTGCCGATATCGCCGAACGGGGTATCTTCCTCACTGGAGGAGGAGCCTTACTCAAGGGCCTGGATGAGAAGATCCGCAAGACTGTGGATCTGCCGGTGCATGTGGTACCTGACCCTCTGGAATGCGTGGTCAAAGGTGCGGGAATGGTGTTGGATGATATCGACCGCTATCGCCAGGTCTTGATCAAGAAGATTGAAGACTAAGCAACAAGCTTCCCCACCAATGAGTTTGCCCAGACTGCCAGCACGGTGGTCATAACAGATCAGATGTACAAAAAGTACTTCTTACCCGCTATCCTCATCGTCATCTCAATCGCGATGATGATCGGTAATGAAGATACCCGGGCCAGCAAAGCAGCTTTTTTTGGGAGAACTATCTTTTTTCCCTTTGTGCATTCCTTAAAAACCATTGAAAGCAATCGAAGCTTGCGGGAAGAGAATTTTACCCTGCGCTCCCGGCTGACGGAAAGCACCTTGCAAAACCTCGCCCTTCAGAACCAACTCAAAGAGTATAGAGGCGGGGCAGAGATCTCGTTCAATACGCCTGAGGTGGAGTTTGAACTGGCTGAGGTGATTGGTTTTTCGGGGCAATTTCAAGAGCGAAATCTAATCGTAAACAAAGGGAAGATGCACCAGATAGCAGCAGGTTCAGCGGTGATTTCAGGAAATGGCATTGTGGGCAAGATTGTAAGTGTGACAGATACTTATAGCATCATCCTGCCCTTTTCCAATCCCCGCTTTCAGGTTCCGGTGATGGACATCAGAACCAGTGTGCAAGGCATCTTGCAATCCGATATTGCCGGCACAGTATCAATGAACCTGATCAAGCTGGGCTCCGAGATTGCCAGTGGTGATACCATCGTAACCTCCAATCTTTCCAAGCTATTCCCCAAAGGCTATCCGGTAGGCGTCATCCGCAGAATGCGGGAATCTACCGACAACCTGTTTATCAGTGCTGAGATCACTCCCTTTACCCTGGTGGAAAATCTGGAACACGTCTATATCCTCAAAGAAAGGAAGCAATATGAAGAATAAAGAAAAGAATCCCATAATCAGGATCTATGGCCATGCTTTTGAGCGGATCCCGGTCAAGACTCATATCCTCAGTGCTGATGACAGGATGGAAGATATCATCCGCAAATATGCACTACCCATGCTAAAAGACGGGGATATCATCACCATCAGTGAAAGTCCCATGGCTATCACCCAGGGACGAGCAATTCCGGTCTGCGAGATCAAGATCGGGCTTTTGGCCAGAATACTCTCCCGCTTCGTAGCCAAAGTGCCATACGGGATCGGGCTAAGGGCTCCTTCCAGTATGCAGTGTGCGATCGATGAAACCGGAGCAATCCGCATTGTATTCGCAGCTGCCATTGGCGCATTTGGCAAGATTATCGGACGGAAGGGGGATTTTTACCGTGTAGCCGGAATGCAGGCTGCCTTGATCGATGCAGCTACCACTTCACCTGTGCCACCATATTCCGAAACCGTGATCAAAGGTCCCAAAGACCCTGCTTTGGAAGCCGGCAAACTCAGCTCTGCCCTGGGATTTCCCATCGCGATCATGGATATCAACGACATCGGTGGCAGCTGGATGATCGGTGGTGCCGGGGGAGTGAACAAACACTTCATCGAGCTGGCCATGAAGGACAATCCTCAAGGACAGGCAGATGAACTTACTCCGCTGTGCATAGTGCGGCGGATGGACGCTTAGCCTGCCATGTGGCTCAAAGGGATCTACGCCTATCTCACGGGATTGCTGTTTCTGTATCTGCAAATCCTGTTTATGCCTGCTCTGGCGATCGGCAATGTGCTTCCTTTGATCTTGCTGCCTTGGTTGATCTATACAGTGTGGAAACAGCCTTCAGAGATTGCGCTGCCGGTGGTGTTTTTGATCGGGCTGATGTATGATACCCTGCTCCCTGGTACTTTTGGCATGCACACTCTGTTTTTTTGTCTGCTGGCAGTGCTAATCAATATTCTGAGGATCCCCTTTGAGCAGGATAGCATCGTAGCAAAACTGATTGCCATCGGAAGCTGCAACCTGGTCTTTGCCCTGCTTGTTCTTTTGGGAAATGGTCTTTCCCGCGGTTTTGACAGCGAGCTATACTGGCTCTCCCTGGGAGGCTTTGTGTACAACTTGTGCTTTAGCCTGCTCGTATTTGCCTTCATGCAGCTGATTAGCCGCCTGCGCCTTGTGATTATCGATGAATAAAGCAAGCCGCGTCTTCATGATCGTCAGCATTGTCCTCTTTGGGCTGCTCATTATAGCGCTTTTTTGGCTGCAAGTAATCAAAGGTGAGCATTACAAACGGGTGGCGGAGAGCAATTTTGTCCGCATCCGCAGACTCTCGGCCACCAGAGGTGAGATATACGACCATAAATACCGTGCTCTGGTGCAAAATGTACCCTCACACAATCTGTATCTCACCAGCGGCAAGATTCACAATCTGCCCGCTTTGGCCAGATTCCTCTCTTTGCAATTTGATATCTCTGCCGAGGAAGTGACAGAGCTGGTGCTCAAACAGCGCTTTCGCACTTATGAGGAAATCCTGGTGGTGGATAACGTCCCTTTTGAGAAGATGCTCGGTGTAAGTGAGTATCTAAACTACTTTCCGGAATTGACCTTTCGCATCGGATCTACCCGCAATTATCTGTATCCGAATCATTTCACCGGCTACGTGGGTCGCATCAACGAAGCGGAGTATGAACGCTACCAGGAGGAAGATTATTCGATCAACAGCTATATCGGTAAGACCGGTCTGGAGCGCTATTATGAAGTGCTTTTGCGCGGAAAAGACGGCCGCGAAGTGGTGCAAGTAGATGCTCAAGGCAGATCTCTGGGTCTGTTTGAACAGGGAGGATATATTGAACCCTTGAACGGGCTTTCATTGGTGCTAAGCATCGATAATGAGCTTCAGGATTTTGCCCGACGCGCTTTCCCTGCCGGCATCAACGGTGCGGTGGTGGTCAGCGATGTCAATACAGGCGGCATTTTGGCCTATATCAGCAAACCGGAATATGACCCCAATCTCTTTATGCAACGTATCACGCCGGAGATCTGGGCGGATTTGAACCGCGAGGATAAGCCCATGCTGGATCGGGTGATACATGCTACTTATCCTCCGGGATCTGTATTCAAGACCATTACCGGGGGGTTGGGACTGCACAAAGGTATTGTGGATCGTCACACCAAACTTAGCAATTGTGTGGGCGGATTTCAGGTGGGAAACAGATTTTTCCGCTGTTGGGACCATGATGGCCATGGCAGGACCAATATCGTTGAAGCGCTGCTGCATTCATGCGACGTGTTTTTTTATGATCTCTCGCTCAAGCTGGATCTGGAAGATTTTCGAAACTACACTCTGGCATCCCATCTGGCCAGTAAGACTGGAATTGACTTGCCCAATGAACGCAGCGGATTCTTCCCTGATACTGCATGGTATCAAAAGACTTATGGCCGCAATATCGGCATTATCGGACACAAGGTAAACCTCAGCATCGGCCAGGGAGAGATCCTCACTTCTCCGATCCAGATGAATGCCTACTATGCTGCCATAGCCAATGATGGCACCTGGATTCAACCCCATTTGCTGAAGCAGACTGTCGGTCGCGGACGCCTCACCAGGGCAGAGGTGGCTCCCTTGCAAGAAAAGCAGCTCCCCCTCACTCCCGACGAGCTCAAGATCATCCAGGATGGCCTATATGCAGTCTGCAATGCGCCCAAGGGTACTGCCCGTTCAGTACAGGTACCCGGCGCCAGGACTTTCGGCAAGACCGGATCGGCCGAAAACGCAATGGGCAAAGTAACGCACGCCTGGTTTTGCGGTTACATCGTGACCGACAAACCGGAGATCGCAATCACGGTCTTTATGGAAAACGCCGGAGGCGGTGGTGCCATGGCGGCACCCGTGGCAAGGCAGATTTTTGATTTTTACATGGGCAATATCGAAGATATCAAACGCCCGGCCAGACTTCCTGCTCAGTTCAGAACTGCAGAAGAGCTGCGGCATGAAGAAGAATTGCCGATCCAGGAAAGCCCGGACAATGAACCCCAGAGTATGCAGGAGATAGATCCCGATGCAGAGATCGAGCTTGATCAACCCCAAGAAATTTGATTTTGTGCTTCTGGCTCTGCTCTTTGCCCTGGTGGCTTTGGGCTGTATGGCGATCTACACTGCCTCCACCACCGTGATTTCAGATCACGTGACTACTGCCAATAACTGGTGGAAACAGATCCTCTTTGCCGGAATTGCCTTTTTGGCTGTGACTCTTTTGCTGAGACTGCCCATGCCCATATTTGATATTGTGATCCTGCCAGCTTTTATCTTGAATCTGATGGCACTGGTTTTTGTGCTTTTCACGCCACCGGTCAATGGAGCTCATCGTTGGTTCAGCATTGGAGGTGTCAATATCCAACCCTCCGAGAGTGCGAAACTGCTAACAATTCTGATGGTGGCACGCTATATCACCAAAGAAAATCTCAACGAATACCGGCAATTGATCTATGGCTTTGGCATCATGATCGTTCCGGTACTTTTGATCATGATCGAGCCAGATTTTGGTACGACCCTGGTGTTTTGGGCCAGTCTGATGGCCATGTTTATCGCTGCAGACGTACCGCTTTTTTATATACTCCTGATCATCTCACCGATCGTCTCTGTAGTAGCTTCTTTGCACTGGCTGGGCATTGCGGTGTGGATCATCATCCTGATCCTGCTGCTGATGCGGGTACGGTTGTCGTGGGTAACGATCACGGTGGCCAGCATCATAAATGTGTTTATCTCGTTGATCATGCCAGTGTTTTGGATGGGACTCAAGGATTATCAACAGAGTCGGGTTCTTACCTTTTTGGATCCCACCCGTGATCCCTTGGGTGCCGGATACCAGATTATCCAAGCCAAGATTGCTATTGGCAGCGGTGGACTGAGCGGGAAAGGCTGGTTGATGGGTACTCAGAAAAACATGAATTTCCTGCCGGAACACCACACCGATTTTATCTTTTCTGTGGTGGGAGA
>CAZCRD010000013.1:0-22761 GCA_964501025.1 uncultured Candidatus Cloacimonadota bacterium
GTCTATATCTATGATCCCGAAACCGGCACTCAGGAAAAGATCATCAACCCTCTGTTTGATAAACCCAATGGGATTATCTATGATAAACCCCGCTGGCAAATGTTTGTCGTGAACAACAGTCAACACTCCCCCATTCTCAGCTTGGATGTGCAGACCAAAGATGTAAGCATATTCATGGATACCGTATATTCAAACCTGGATGGAATCGCCATCGATGACTTGGGACGTATCTATTTTAGTTCCTGGTCTGCAGAAATGATCATCGAGATACCTCAGGAACAAAACCGCTTTATCACAAACCTCAAAGATATAAAAGGTGCGGCTGATATCTACTACCATCAGCCGACCAATGAATTGATCGTACCTTTGCTCAAACATAACCGGATTGACAGGATAAACCTCGATTGATAGAATCTTTCCCGTCCTTCGTAATATATCCCACCGTAGTTTCCAAACTCTTTGCCGATGAGGCCATATTTGCAAGAGAGCTGCAGGTCTATAGCTTTGCTCTGCCCCATGTACCGGAGCTGCTCTCTTCCGGTAAAGCACATTTCTTTGAGCAAGATCTCTGGTACATCACCACCAAACGAATCAAGGGCAAAGCCTACCTGGATGCGGCAAACTTCTCTGCTGGCGACCTTGCCAAAGCCATCGCTGAATTTCACCAGGCTGGTAGCAAGGGCGATCGCTGCCTCTGTCATTATGACAATCAGCCTCAGAACATTCTCATGTCCGGATCAGACTATTATTTCATCGATTTTAGCGATAGCAAAATTGACTATCCGGAAGCAGATATCAGCCATCTCTTACTGTTTTGGGCAGAAGAATTCGGGTATATGGATTTCATTGGGCTGGCAATCAGCTTTATCGATAGCTATCAAACAATGATTCCTCTGGATGCTAAGCGCTGGCAAAGATATCTCAGAAAAAGCATACTGCGTTTTGATCATCGGCGAGTGACACACCATAAAACCGCTACTCATTCGCAAGACAGTGTCAAAAATCGGGATTGGCTGGCAGAAGTCATCTGAAATAGGCAGCATGTCTGGGAACTAATGGCTGCCTTCTGAGCATTATCTTGCCTGGATCAGCTCCAATATCAGCCGGGTAGTGTCTTGCTGGCAAGCAGATCCCTTGCCCCATAGCATTAGGGCAGTATTACAGAATCAATACGGATCTGACCCGTATTGGTCCCGTATTGCTATGGGGGGAGAGTGGGGTTTTAGCGATATTCGTAGATCACCCAGCCCTCTTTTCCCATCGCCACATAAATGTAGTCATTCTCCAGAGCAAGATCCAAGGCGGTAGCTTGAGGATAGAAGGTATTGATATCAAGGATTCGATTGGGCACAGAGATATCAAGGATCTTCACACCCCCCTTTCCAAGCGCCACAAAAAGCCGATTATCTTTTACAGCCAGAGCCTGGATGAGGTTGAAGAAGCTCATCCGGCTGACCAGTTTTGGCTCATTCACATCTCTTATTGAGATAGTCAAAAGCTCTTTCCCGGCTGCGATGTAAACATGCTCACCGTATTTCACCAGATGAGTGGCATCAGGCAATTGGTAATTCGTAGCAATGCTCAGGGGGAAATTCTGATTGCTGATATCTATGGTTACAAAGCCAAAATCATTGAGTGCATAGATATAAGGATACTCAGCCACAAAGTCTTTGATCCCCCATTTTTCGGCAAAATTTGCCATCAGCTCGGTGGTTCCGCCACCACCCACATCAATGATGTCTATGCCCCGATATCGGTCTGCCGCATACAAGGTTGAGCCTTCCCGAGTCAGTTTGTCTCCAATCACATTGTTGATAAAATAGATACGTCCATACTGATTGAGGGAGTCGATAGCAGTGATGACATTGGCTGGCTCGTGACTGGATACGTAGATGCGGTTTCCTGCCTGAAAGTTCACATCTTCAATGCGGTATTGTGAAAAGTAAGATGCTTCCAATCTGGGTTGCCAGGCATTGAATGTGCTATAGACCCAGAGCTGATTCTGATTGTGTACCAAAACCTGAGAATCTGCCACATCTATGCTGAGCGCTTCAGCATCCTTAATCTGACCCAAAGCGTAGAGGAAACGATTGTCCACAGCTGAGATACTGAGTGATAGCATCAAGATCAGGATACACAATACAGTGCTTCTCATGAGGCCTCCCGGCTCTAACTCTTCCCTTTTAACAAACGGGATACGATCTCGGATGATGTAATCCCTTCAGCCTCTGCAGCAAAAGAGACCAGGATCCTGTGTTTTAAAACGATCGGAGCGACTTTGCGGACATCATCCTCAGAAGGGCTCAATCTGCCATCCAAGGCTGCCACTGCTTTAGCTCCCAATATCAAGTATTGTGAAGCGCGCGGCCCGGCGCCCCAGCTCACCCAACGCTTGATCTTTGCATCAGCTTCAGCGGTATTGGGTCTGCTCGCCCGCACCAGATCTACTGCATATTTTATCACATGCTCACTGGCTGGCAACTCTCTGATCGCGTCCTGCAGAGCGATAATATCCCGGGCATGCAGATGAGCTTTGATCTCTGGCAAAGAACTACCTGTGGTGTTTTCCACGATCATCAATTCCTCTTCGTAAGAAGGATAGTCGATATTGATGTAAAACATGAATCTGTCCAATTGCGCTTCGGGAAGTGGATAAGTTCCTTCCTGCTCAATGGGGTTTTGAGTCGCCATCACAATGAATGGTTTCTCCAGAATCCAGGTCTTATTACCACTGGTGATGGTGTTTTCCTGCATGGCTTGTAAGAGTGCAGATTGGGTTTTGGGCGGAGTGCGATTGATTTCATCAGCCAGAATGATATTGGCAAAGACCGGACCCTTGAGGTATTCAAATCCCCTCGCTCCAGTCTTTTGATCCGATACCAGGATGTCCGATCCGGTGATATCAGATGGCATCAAATCCGGAGTGAATTGGATGCGGGAAAAATCCAGTGAAAGGCTTTTGGCCAACGAAGAAATCATCAATGTCTTGGCTAGACCGGGTACACCTTCGATCAAAACGTGTCCATTGGCAAAAAGTGCGGTTAATATATGGTCGATTATCTGTTCCTGACCCACAATGACCTTGGCGATCTCGCTTTTCAGTTCTTTGACAGATTTACTCAATTCCTGTATTTGGTCAATCAGATTTTGCATCTATTTTCTCTCCTTTAAATATCATACGAAACACCTCAATACCTGAGATGGCAAAAGCGACATAACCCACTACTCCCATCAAAATGGCAGTTAGAATATGTGCGAATGCCATTATCGCAGAGGCACTGGACTTTGTCAAACTAAATCCCAAGCTAAAGACGATAATCATCATCCATTCATTACTTCCCAATTGCGCCGGCGGCTGAGGCAAAGCATAACTGAGATTGATCAGAGTGTATCCAAACAGCACCAAAAGAAAACTAAACTCAATGCCAAAGGCTACAAAGATCAGGTAAAAATAGGTGCCATCCAGCAAGATACCCAGGGCTGTCAGTGCCGTTGCCGCAAGCAACTTCTGAGGATGATGCTCAAAGATATTCAGTCCCTCGATAAAGCTCTGCAGATATTCCCTTAGCTTTGCTCGAAAGCGGCGAGGGATAAGCTTAAGAGGAAGATCAACCCAGCCCAATACCCGTTGCTTGTGCCAGGCAGCCATCAGCAACAATCCTGCTGAGACTACAAACACCGCAGCCAAAAGCACAAGCAGCACCAATAATCCCGTACTTATCTGGATCGCCAAAAAGGGAATAAGGATAAGCACCGATACAATGGCAAGAGTGTCAAAGGTCTTATCGATGAAGACCGAGGGAAGAGTATGCGTGATGCTTTGACCGTGATTGTGCTTCACAAACCAGGATTTCACCAATTCTCCGGCTCGGATCGGGATCATATAATTCATGAGATTCCCTGCCATTGCGTATAACCAGGTATCTTTGATGGGGATCTTGATGCTTTGCGAGAGTAAGATGTTCCATCTCAAAGATCGCACAAAATAGGCAGAAAGATAGCTCAGCGAAGCCAAAACCACATAAAGCGGCGATAGCTCTTTGAAATAGGCCTTCACTTCAGAGATGGGGATGTAACTGAGCCATAGCAGAATCAAGGTAATGCCGATGATGCTGCCCAGGATGAGAATGATCAGATTACGCTTGGTCACGGGCGAAACAGCAGATAGTGGTGATGTGCCCAATAGCGCTTAAACAAGCGTGGGGCAAAAAGTTCAAAGGGATACAGACGCAGCATCTTGTTTGCAAATTTCGGATCTTCTCCCTTGTAGTAAGGTAATATCGACAAAGATCCGGTCACTTTTCGGGCAGGCTTAGCGGCTTCTTTGCGTACATCAATCCCCAGTTTTTGGGCAACAAAATCTTCCTTATTCATGCCGATATCGGGCCAGGGTGGGCAATCGATAAAGCCTTGTTTTACCAGGTTCCAGCCTTGTTTACGCATCAACCAGATAATGCTCTTGGGGTCGATATGCTGAGGATGTAGATCAGGGTAGCTTTCGGGGCTATAACCCTTGAGCTGTCCTTTGAAGCCGATGCCATCCCGATTCGGCACGCAGATCAGGATCTCCTTTTTAATCACCCGGCATAGCTCCACACAAAATGCAGGTAAATCCTGGACAAACCATAGTGCAGAAAAGTTGAAGCCAAAATCCACAGATTTGTCCGGATAATCCAGCTTACGATACCCGGGGTTGAGCCTGATCTGTAGCGGAAGATTGAGTTCCTGCCATGTTTTACGCACCAAAGTGGCACGCTGTGAATCGTGATCCTCAAGCAGCACCTGGAGGCCCATCTGAGCCAGCGGCACAAGGTTGATTCCGGAGATTCCAGTAAAGCCAAAGCAGGGAGCCTCCAAAGCAGTCTGATAGCCTCCGGATGTAGCCAGGCTGGTCAGTAAGCGGTTAAGAATAATGCGTTCATAGGAAGAGCCCAAGCCTTCATTGGCTTCCGGATAGTAGTTTTGCCATGTGTTGATGATCGGAATAGCCACTACTTCCCCAAATAGTCTTCAATGGTAATCTGGATTTCGGGAATGGTAAAATGCGGCTTGATCCCTTGCTTATCCATGGCTTTGTAATAATTCCTCACGTCATAAAACCAGCTTTTGGAGATCAGTTCAAAGCGGCTGATAAAGAGTTCATGTTTTAACATACGCGAGATTCTTTCACCGAAGGCAAAAAAGACACGATCCACAGTTAATAGTTTCGGGTAATTCTTGTGATGCATCTCACGTGAGATAAAATTCACCAAAGCACTAAGCTGTACCGGCTCCCGGTCAGCCACATTCCAGATCAGACCACTGTCAAAATCTGTTTCCAGACACCATTTGAAGGCATTCACCAGAGCTTCTACATTGCACAGATGTATCCAGATGCGTTTATTGATCAAAGGAAAGCGGTAGCGAGCCACCATCTTTACCAATTGATAGGGGAACCCTTTATCTCCTTTGCCATAGGTAATACTGGGGCGGATGATCGCAGATTTCAGACCATGCAGGATGGCTTTGCCAATGATCTTCTCCGCTGTGATTTTGGTATAATGATAATAGTTGTCCGGATTCTTGCGGCTTTGATAGTTTGCCGGAAGCTCTTCCGGGATTGCTCCATAGACACCGACTGAGCTGCAAAAGATCAGCCTGGCATCGTGCTTCAAGCAAAAGTCCACCATTTGTTCTGTACTGCTGACGTTGCTGCGATAATACTCTTCCTGACTGGCCTTGCGTCCCCCTCTGAGAGCACCAATATGCATTATGGTGTCAAAATCCGCAGCAGCCAGATAATCTCTCAAGCCCAGTGTATCACTGAGATTCAATTCTTTGATGCTGATCTTGTCCTTGAACTCCTGATACCTCGAGAGCTCAGTACCCGGACGCACCAAAGCGGTAATATCATGATCAACCGAGATGATCTCCCGCAGCACAGTTCTTCCGATAAACCCGGTGATGCCCGTAATCAGGATTTTAGCCAAAGATTCTCCGAATCAGGTTTTTTTTTCGGTGGCGAGGCCGCTGCACTTTTACGTATGAATATGGAATCTTATCTTCGCTGTTTATTTTTGCCGGATACTCTTCACAGAGCAGATCAGCAGTATGGCGATCAATCCGCTTTGCAATCAGCTCACAGGCATCAAAGATTGCGCCATAATCACCACGCACATGATCATCGGAAGCCAAAAAGTGAGTCCAGCCGTTTTCGATCAGGATCCACGCAGTCTGCCGCACTTTTTCTCCATAATGACCGAGCAGTGCCCCGGCATTGGTCTGGATATAGACATTCCGATCCATCAGATCTCGGGCTTTGCTGGGCTTTCGCATGATGCTAACGTAGCGCTCAGCATGAGCCAGGATTGGCTTAAAACCTGCTCGAAGCAAAGGATATACATTGCCATAAAAATCCGATGGCAAGCCGTTGAGCTCGCTCTCGATCAGCACATAGTGACTATCTCCCAGAGTAAGTGATTTCTCTTTGACATCATCCACAATTCCCGGCTGCACGAAGACTTCAAAACCGCTGTTTAACTCGATCTTCAAATCCGCCTTTTGTGCTGCTTTGCTCAGGGCAGCAAACTTGTCGTCATACTCTTGACGAGCATAATGATAATGCCCACGAAAATAGTGCGAGGTAAGATATACTCGGGATACTCCACCTTGCTCCATAGCCTTAAGCTGTTTGATGCTTTGTTCTGTGCTGCGGGAGCCGTCATCTATATCAGGCAATACGTGACAATGAATATCTATCATAGTTTAGGGCAATTTCTCGGTGATCATCTGGATGAATTCGGCAAGCACGGCATTATTGGGATACGGTTGAATGGATCTGCTGCATTCGTCCAGCAGTTTCTCCACTTGTTTGCGCGCCTTATCAAACCCCAAAAGACCTGTATAGCCACTCTTTGAGACTGGTGTGTAGTCTTCCGAGAAGTCCAGTCCTTCGCTGCCGCGGGAATAGTCTTTGTCGATATCTTCGATCATCTGGTAAGCCATACCCAGATTCACGGCATAGTCGTTCATGATCTGCCTGGTGTTTTCATCTGCTACAGCCAGAATGCAGGCAAGCTCAGAACTCGCCAGGAGCAAGGAACCCACCTTTTTCATATCGATATAACGCAAGGTATTTATCTTCATCACCTTGCGTTTGCTGATCAAAGCCACTGCCTGTCCCCCGATCAGACCGTAACTCTTGGCATTGATGGCCAGACAGCGAATGGCGAGATTGGCTTTGGCGGGATCTTTGATCTGGCTGACCTGCTCAAAAGCGAGTGTATAAAGCGCATCTGCTGCCAATATGGCGATGGCATTGCCATACTCCTGATGGATAGAGGCTTGCCCTCTGCGTTCTTTTTTGTTCATCACACTGGGCAGATCATCATGGATCAAAGCAGCATTGTGAATCATTTCCACGGCGCAGGCTGCATGAACTGCATCCGGCAGCAGCTTGTTGCTTCTCTTCATGCCTGTCAGCATTTCAAAGATCGAAACTAAAAGCAGGGGACGCCATCTTTTTCCACCAGGAATGACAGCTTTGATCATCGCTTCTTTGAGAGGGCCGGCATGGCGTCTATCCAGATCCAACGCTTCCTTCAGCCCCTCATCAATCATCTTCATTCGTGTCTCAAAATACTTTTGTAACAGCAAAGTCTTTCTCCCTTGTCAGAAAGGAAAATGTATGTATTCCACCTGACGCTATCTACTGTAGATAATTCCGAAGTTTTGTCAAGCAAATTCTCTAATAGTTTTACATATTTTGAACAAATTTCGAAGAGCTTACTCTCGCTTCCCCAAAAAGCCTCATTTCCTTTCCCAAAAAGTGAGCTTGAAAGCTCAGAACGGCATCCACACAAAAAAATCGTGGGGAGCACCGGGCGGTGTCCCCACGTCTTGGAGGGCATTCTATGTAGGGTCTGTAGGCTAATTACAAACTAATCAACACTGCGTATTCTGTCAAGTAAGAATATCATGTATTCTTGATTTGCAAACAAAAGCACACTTTGTGATGACCTTATCTCGGATCAAGAAAGTGCTTTTTTCGGGAATTGGTCTATGCCATCACACCCCCCTCTCCCCCCTTACCATTACGGGATCAATACGGGTCAGATCTGTATTGATAGCGCAAAGATACTGCAGTGCTATGCGGAAGGAAGTGATAATTTCTCATCGATTTTTCATGCAGATTAGCCTGAATCATAAGCAAAGCACTGACCTGTGGATATTCTTCGACAAGCTTTCAAAACAAATTTTCCTGCAAGCTACGCTTTAGCTTGACAATTTGCGGCATTTAGTTTTATTTCCATATCAGAGGTAGGATATGAAAACTAAAGTGATTTTTGTTCTGTTGTTTGCCTTGTTAGGCAATGCTTTGTCCGCTGATATCAATGGTCAGCTAACCGAGCTGGAAGACCGCTATATATTGCACGTGTGGGGAAACCACTATGAACGCGGTTATGCCATGGGATTTTTAATGGCTGAAAACATCATGGATGTATTTTGCAATTACTTCTTCCCCACCGCAGCCGCAAACAATGTATCTGTCTATAACTACGGATTGCAGTATTATCTGGACCACTTTGTAACTGATTCCCGTTATCTGGATGAAGCCTCCGGCATGATCGCCGGATTACAGGATTCAGAGGTGGACATCTATCATCAATCTCTACAGCGAGAATTGGGATTGGACGACATCTTGTTTATAAACGCAATCGTGGATTTGAGCACAGGACAAATCAGGGATTTGGAATTGGGCTGTTCTTCGCTTTCCAGTTGGGGTGATGCCACACTCCTTGATCCAGAGCTGAATGGTAATTTGCAAATCACCCGGCTGCTGGATTGGAACCGCAACACGGCTCTGATCAGAAACTCCACGATGGTGGTGCATCATCCTTCGGAACCCGATGAGCAGAAGTGGATCAGTTTTACCTATCCCGGATTGATCGGCGCACTCTCCGCCATCACAGAGAGCAAATCTGCAGCTTTTTTGAACGTAGGAAACGTGCACACCAATACCAGCACCAGCGAGCTCAGTACTGTGCTGTTGAACATTCGTAGCGGCTTGGAACGCATAGATTTTAATGATGATGGGAGCCACGATCCTGAGGATCTTTTCTCGTCACTATCTTCTGCCAATCACTTATCTGGCACTATCATTCACAACGTACAAGAGTGGCCGGATTCTGCTCAAGCAGTGATCATCGAGACCAATAATACCGGAACTGTGCGGAGGATGGTGGGGCAAAATAGTGGTGTGGCTGGATCAAACCTTGCTGCCACAAATCACTTTCGCCAGCTCAGCGATGCGGTATATTGCTATCGCTATACGCGCATTGTGGATTCTCTGGCGGTGAGCCCAGAAGTGGATATTGATCGCCAATGGCAGATCATGCAGGGAGCAGGAGGCACGCAGAGCAATCTGATGATGATCCAATACTTACCTTCACAGAGCAGAATACACTGGGCTAATGCCAGCCCCTGGCATGCAGCTTATCTATTGGAACCTATGATTTTTGATACCCAGGAGCTCTTCACGCTCCCCACTTCCACTGCCGATCTGCACCAGATTCCCCAAGTGCAAAACCTCAGCCTCTATCCCAATCCCATCCGCAGGAATCAGAGCCTGTACATCAAAGAAAGTATCGCCATCAAACAAGTGGATGTATACAATCTTAAAGGACAAATCATACATAGCTCAGACCAGCTTCCGGACAGCAGCGTATTTTCAAGCAATGGAGTGTATCTGTTGCGGATTACTGATCAAGACAATGGTAAACACTTAAGCAGGATGCTTTTCTTGCAATGAATCAAAGAATATTCCGTCACCAGGAAGCCCGCCAGGACAGTGGTAACTATGTGCTGTATTGGATGCAACAAGCTCAGCGCATTCATTACAATCCGGCTTTTGATTTTGCCGCAGCCGCTGCTAAGAGTCTGGACTCGGCTCTGGTGGTCTGCTTTGTGCTAAGTCCCGAAGTGCCAGATGCGTTTCGCCGGCATTACCGCTTCATGATCGAGGGTTTGTCGGAAATCAGCTCCGAGCTGGCTAAGCAGAATATTCCCTTCTATCTGCTGCTGGGAAATCCGGTAGAATTGATCCCCGAGATAGCTTCATCAGCCCGGCTTCTGGTGCTGGATCACGGTTACCTGAACTGGCAGAAAGCATGGCGAGATCGGATCTTCCCGGCTGAAAAACTCAGGGATACAGAGATTGTGGAACTTGATACAGAAGCCACCATTCCCGTGCACCTGGTGTCCGACAAAGAGGAGTATTCGGCAGCCACTTTACGCAGGAAGATTATCCGCCTGCTTCCGGATTGGCAATCCCAGGAACCTGCTCATGTCCAGAAACTCTCTCATAAAGAGCTGGATCTGAAGGGCGTTCCGCATTATCCTCATGATGTTTGGGATCTGGACAAGCTTTGGGCTTGGGCTGTGGCCGAATTAAGCTTGACTGACGGCCCAGATTGCGTCAACTCCTTGATAGGCGGCTATTCCCAAGCCCGGCAAAAACTCGCTACTTTTTGCAAGGATAGACTTCCATCATACTCGCAATTCCGCAATCACCCAGATAAAGACTTTCAAAGTGAACTAAGCCCCTATCTGCATTTTGGTCAGATCTCATCAGATCAAATCATGCATGAGATACTTGACTATTGGCAGGTTCCCAAAGCTGCTTTGCCGCACCTGATATCAGATAAGAAAAGTCTGGATGGCATGTCGTTGAATATTGCGGATTTTGCTGAAGAATTGATCGTTAGACGTGAGCTTAGCATGAATTTCTGTCACTACAATCCGGATTACGACTCTCCTGCCTGTTTACCTGCTTGGGCACGAAAGAGCTTGAATGACCACCTGATGGACCCTCGCGAGAAGGACTATCCGCTCGACATATTGGAGCAAGGCGAGACTGATGACCCAATTTGGAATGCAGCTCAGAAAGAAATGCTATTCACCGCTAAGATGCACAATTACATGCGCATGTATTGGGGAAAGCGGCTACTGATGTGGTGCCCCTCTGTGGATGATGCCTATGCAATCTTGCTATATCTGAACAACAAATACGAGATGGATGGACGTGATGCCAATGCCTACGCCGGAGTTGCCTGGTGTTTTGGCAAGCACGACCGCCCTTGGGCAGAAAGACCGATATATGGAATGGTGCGCTATATGAACGATAATGGTTTAAAGAGGAAGTTTGACATGAAAGCATACCTGAAAAAGGTAGCGAGTGGGAGCAGAGATGAAGTATTGGCTTAGTGTTTTATTTGTTCTTTGCAGTTGGAACCTTATTGCTCAAGAGCCGGCTCAGAACAGGATTGTTATCGGCGGAGATTCCGATTACCCGCCTTATGAGTATATCAATGAAGATGGACAACCGGACGGCTATAACGTGGAGCTTAGCCAGAAAGTGGCCAGGATAATCGGAGTCGAGCCGGAGTTTCGCCTGGCCAAATGGGCTCTGGTAAGATCCTGGCTGGAGGATGGTTCCATCGATATTGTGCAAGGAATGTCTTTTTCCATCGAACGTGCTAAAGAGTTGTACTTTTCAGGTGCTCATGCAGTAACGTGGCGAACGGTTTTTATCCGCAATGATTCGAACATCCTCAGTGAAGCCGATATCATGAACGGCTCGGTAGCAATACAGCAAGGGGATGTGGCCCAAGAATACCTCATTCAGGCTGGTTTTTCAGGCCAATTAAGCCAGGTGCCATCTCAAGAGATCGCTCTTAAGCTCCTGGACAAGGGTAACTTTGATGCTTGTGTGGCAAACTATGTGCTGGCAATGCACACCATCCGCAACCTCAAGCTAAAAAACATAAAAGCCCTTCCCCAAAGAATCCAGCAACGAAATTACTGCTTTGCCTCACGAGATCCGGAGTTGATTCGAAAGGTCGATGCAGCTTTGATCGAGCTTTCCCGCAGCGGCGAGCTCGCTCGTCTACATAGAAAGTGGTTTGGTCATTTGGATGCTGATCTTGTCCAGCGGCAAAGCTTGGTTTACGGCATGGCTTATGCTGGCATTCCACTATTGCTTCTCGCTTTCATCTTGCTGATGTTGTTCAGAAATAAAAATCGGGAGATTACCAAGATCAAAGCTCAGCTATCAAATTCTGTT
Organism: uncultured Candidatus Cloacimonadota bacterium; assembly: GCA_964501025.1. Lineage (GTDB taxonomy): Bacteria > Cloacimonadota > Cloacimonadia > Cloacimonadales > Cloacimonadaceae > UBA5456. The sequence goes on from CAZCRD010000013.1 coordinate 12,104, forward strand.
TTGGAGCTAAATGCAGCCAAAGGAAAACTTGAGCCCTGGCTGGATGTCTTTATCGAAGGTCCCGTGATTCTATACCGGGTCACCCATCACCCAATGCAACTACTATACATCTCGGAAAACATCAAAAAATGGGGCTACTCCTCGGAGCAATTGTGCTCTGAATACAGAGATTTTTCTGAGATTATCTTCTCTGAAGACAGGGAACGGGTTATTAGGCAAAGTGATAGCTTAAAGCAGGGAGAGTGCACAATCCTGAATTACCGCACCATCACCAAAAGCGGTGAATTGCGCTGGGTATTGGATTTTTGCCGGCCTCAAATCAATCCCAATGACAGTGGTTTATGTTTTGTGGGCTACCTCATCGATATCACCGCTCAGAAAATGCACGAAGCCCAACTAATGGAAGACAAAGAGAAGGCAGAAGCGGCAAACTTTGCCAAGAGCCACTTTTTGGCCAATATGAGCCATGAGATCCGCACCCCCCTCAATGGAATCACCGGATTCCTCCAAGTTTTGATGCAGATGGATGCTGATGAGCAACAACGTGAGATCTTTGACATCATGTATTCTTCCAGCCGCAATCTGCTCAAGATTATCAACGATATTCTGGATTTCTCCAAGATCGAATCCGGCAAGCTCAAGCTAATCCTCAGTGAGTTTAACCCCCGCTATCTAATCGAGGACCTGATCAAGCAATTTGAACATTTGATCACCAAAGAAGGCCTGATCATCCGAGCTCAGATTCAGGATCAGATTCCTGACGTGCTCAAAGGAGATCAGCTCAGACTCAAGCAGATCCTGATGAACCTGCTACAAAACGCCCTTAAGTTTACCGATCACGGGCAGATCATGATCAGTGCCGAGATCTATACCCGCAGCGAGACCGACCTTCGCATCCTCTTCAAAGTATCTGATACCGGCATCGGCATAGACCCAATCAAACAAACAGACATCTTTGATAACTATTCCCAGGTAAACAGCCATATCACTTCAAAATATGGTGGAACCGGACTGGGTTTGGCCATTGTCAAACACTTAGTTGAGCTGATGAATGGCTTCATCTGGGTGGAAAGTGAGCCGGGGAAAGGAAGCTGTTTCTTCTTTATCCTGCCCTTTAGCATCTATAATGAATTGCCCCAAAGTGAGACAGAACACATCCATCCGGAGATCTTGATCGATCAGCACATCAACGCAAAAATCCTTCTGGTGGAGGATGAGCCTGTCAATCAGCTGGTTACCAAACGTCAATTGGAAACCTGGGGGCTCACGGTAGATATTGCCAATACCGGCGCTGAAGCGCTGCTAATGTACCAAAACAATCACTATGATCTCATCCTGATGGACATCCAAATGCCGGTGATGGATGGCATTACCGCCACGCAAAAAATCCGGGATATGGAAGTAAGTATAAGCCGCCACATTCCCATCGTGGCCTTTACTGCTGCCGCCCTGGTGGGAGATAGGGAAAGATTCCTCGCTGCCGGCATGGATGAATATCTGGCAAAACCTGTGGAAATGAATGATATGCACCGTATCATCGTCAAACTCCTTGATAATTATAAGCACTAATGGAATCTCACACTATGAAAGAAACGGCCCGTCTAATTCTCATAGCCGGAGGAACATGCTCCGGAAAAACCACTATCGCCAGAGCTATCGATCGCAGATTGCAGGATCTAAAAACTGTGATTATCTCTCATGACAATTACTACAAGAATCTCCAACATCTCTGTATGGAAGAACGTGCCAAAGTAAATTTTGACCACCCTGATTCCATCGACAAGCCATATCTGATGAGAGACGTACAAGATATGATGTACGGCAAGGCCGTAAACGTTCCAGATTATGATTTTGTGACTCATAGCCGCAAAGAAGGCAAGCTCTGCATCGCCGAGGCTGAAGTCATCATTTTGGAAGGCATCTTTGCGCTATACTATCCCGAATTGATTGAACTCTCGGATCTCAAAATCTATGTGGATACAGATGCTGATACCCGGCTTGCCCGGAGAATCGCCAGAGATATCATCGATCGCGGACGAGATATGGAAGGGGTATTGGATCAATATATGCAGACCGTAAAGCCCTCTCATGCCGCTTTTATCGAACCCAGCAAGAAAAACGCAGATGTCATCATCCCCGGAGACAAGGAGTTTGATAAGGTCCTGTATATGCTGAATGGATACCTGCTTTATGAGCTGGTGAGCAATACCAGAAAATCCTGATGGCATTGTGAGAGCTGGCTCAGGCTCTGGGTGTTTGGCAAAACACTCAAATCAAGGCTGTGCCCTGAAGCCGGCATCCAGAATCAATTTCACAAAATGTGCGCAAATGCCTTGTTTGTCAATAGCATTGCGGAGGCATTGCGCCTGTGAGGCGTAATGGTGGCGCAGTGCTGCCGCAATGCTGATAGGATAGCTGAGCCATCCTGACGTGTGCAGATCATCTTGACGTATCACCTGACCATTTGACACAGAGTGTGCCACATAGCTCAGATGCAAGCTGGGTAAAATGTCGGGACCTTATAGCGGTAAGGATACTCTCTTTCCGGACTTGGCAGATTGGTAAATGGCCTGGATGATCTCCACGGATTTGCGTCCATCACGACCATCTGTGGAAGGAACTGCTTTACCCAATAGTGTATCGATCACGTTGCGGTAATATGGGTTATGACCAAAGCCATAGACGTTGGGCGGGATGTAATTGCTGTCCAGAGCGATACGATCATCATCGTCATATTCTTCAAACTCCCACTTCTCGATCTTATTCACGGCTACACCACCGATCTTTACCGTACCCTTTTCACCAATGATGGTGATGGAGCCTTCAAAGTTTTTGGGGTAGGTAAGCATGGTCACATTGATCGAAGCAATAATGCCACTGCGAAAATGAAGAATGGCAGAACCAGTGTCTTCAGCTTCGATTTTGCGCGCCATAGTGGCAGTGTATGCAGACACACTATCCACATTGCCCAAAAGCCAATAGATGGCATCCACATAATGGCTGGCCTGATTCATATAGGCACCACCATCAAATTCCCAGGTTCCACGCCATTTTTCAGCGTCATAGTAAGCTTGCGGCCTTTGCCAGAATACATTTGCCTGCGCCATATAGATGCGACCAAAACGCTCTTTTTCTACAGCTTTCTTGAGCAACTGCATGGTGCTGTTGAGCCGGTTTTGCTTTACTACAAAGAGTTTCACCTGGTTATCATCACAAGCTTTGATGAGACGGTCTGCCCCATCGATATTGATAGCCATTGGCTTTTCGGTGAGCACATTCACTTTGGCTCGGGCTACATCCATCCCAAGATTGGGGTGAGTGCCACTGGGAGTACAGATAGAAACTAAATCCAGCTTTTCGCTGGCCAGCATTTTGTGATGATCGTGGTAGATCTTGCTGATGCCACGTTCATTTGCCACCGCCTTAGCTTTTTCGGGAACAGTATCACAAACAGCCACAAATTCCGCTTCCGGTATCTGAGATATCGCATCAAGATGGTTTTTGGATATCCGGCCACAACCGACGAGACCGATTTTTACTGTGTCCATTACATTATCTCCTTTTGAGGATTCATTACTTACTTAGTTCAGACCTGATGTCAAGTCGTCATGCAATATTTGCCAGGACAACATCAATGCAGCATTTGCACTGCTGGTATCAGTTTTCATGACCCAACTATCAAGCAGGGCATGTGATGTCAAGAGCTTTCATCATTGTGATGCTTCCATACTCATTTTAGCTTTACCGGCAGAACCCTTTGGCGTATGATCATTATCGGGTGTTCAAATGCTGATTAACGAATAGGTTCCCACAATCCCATGTTTCGCTGCTGGGACAGGAATCTATAAAAGGCGAGCAGCGATGCGATTATCATCGCCATCAAATATGCAGGAACAGCAGTTAGTGGGATGCGCAGCCCCTTTGTCTGGGCTCCCAGACCCGTCAGTCCCAATATATAAACCAGGGCTTGCGCCAGGAAAGCAAACAGGTAAAAGGGCTTTGAGAGCAGGAACATAGAAGACATAAATCCAAAAATCACAAAAATAAAGAATAGCCAGCGAATCAACTTGTGCGAAACGAGTAAAAAACTGACCACAGGAAAACGCAAGGGATTCAGCAAACTAAGATGCCGAAAGAGTGCTGACCATTCCCGGGATATGATGCGGACTTTACGGTGCAACTCCTCAGTGGCTTTTTCGCTTTCTTCTTCAAAGACGCAGGCAGCGGGTTCATAGGCAGCATTGTATCCCTGCTCCAGGACGATCAGAGTACGCTCAAAATCATCTGTGGAATCAGGATTGACCTTGCCAAAGAACTTTCGCTTGATCAAAAACAACGAGCCATTGGCGCAGATAATCGTACGAAACTGACTGTCCATTCTCTTTAGAAAAGCTTCGTAACGCCAATACAGACCTTCTCCGGATTGTTGATCTCCTTTTTTCTGTAAGCGCAGCTCTCCAGAAACCAGGCCCAGTCTGTTATCGCTCTTGATCCTGTTTACCAATATCCGCAGTGCATCCTTAGCAAAGAGAGAATTGGCATCTGTGGAGAGCACATAGTCGCCAACGATGTGATCCAGGGCGAGGTTTAGGGCACTCGGTTTGCCGGCTCTGGGCTTTTGGACGATCAATTCCAGATTGGGATCGGGAAAGGAAGATACTATGGCATTGGTCTTATCACTGGAATCATCTGATATCACGATCATCCGCACTTTGTCCTGAGGATAGTCCAGAGCGAGGAAAGACTCGATCTTGGCTCCAATCACCTTTTCTTCATTATATGCAGCGCAGAGAATTGTGACCTCCGGCAATTCGTCATCAGAAAGACCTGGCGCAGACTTGGTAGGCTGTTTGAAGAGATTTAGGATGTAGAGCAAAGCTCCGTAACCAAGTAAATGGTAAAGCAGCATCAGCCAGGATACCCAAAACACCACTTCAGCGATAATCATACTGTTGTCTCCATTGGAAGGTTATCAAGATAACAGATCTGCATAGATATTGAGATACAGATCCTGTTCGTTTTCCCAGGAAAGCTGTTCTGTAACCAGGCTTTTACCTTTGTGCCCCATTTCAGAAAGAGAATCCGGATCATTCAAAAGTTGATCGAGCATTTTGGCTATCAGATCAATCCTGGTGGGATCAAGATACTTTCCCGATCCTGATTGATCGATAAGATCCACATTCGTGGGCAGATCAGAAACCAGAACCGGCAGACCGGCAGCCATATACTCAAACATCTTGGTCGAAAGCGAGTAGAGATGATTGGGACTGCGGTCAAACAGCACTACTCCCAAAGCACATTTGGCAAAGATATCAGCCGCTTTTCCCCGATTCACATAGCCGTATTCAATCACTTTGGCAAATCCGGGTAAGGCCAGCAATTCGTCGCGATACTGTGCAGGTTCATATCTTCCCGCCAGATGAAACTGACAGTCCACGTCTGCGATTGCCTTTACGATCTGCCCTATCCCCCGCTCCCGGGTGATATTTCCTATGTAACAGATATTGCGGCTCTGGTAACGTTCAATATTGCTCTCGACTTTACCCCATTCAGCCAAAATTGGATAGTTGTGGACGATGGGGACTCCTTTAAATTGCTCTGCTATGTGCTCGGTAGCCGATATGCCCCCGTCGATCAAGCAAAGAGAGCTCCGTTCCAGATACTTGATTGCGCTTGAGAGGAATCGTCCCAGCATTGGTGAAAGATAATCCTTGTGTAAGAAAGCCTCAGCATAGCATTCGTGAATGTCATAAATCACCGGTTTGCCTTTGAGGTATCTGAGCAGCAACGCCATCGGCAAAAGTTCCGGATCGTGAATTTGATAGGCATCTGCGGGAATGCTCATCGCCTTAAAAAATACTTTTAGGGGACCAAGTATAAAGCGTTGAAACCGCTTTGAATAATGCCCGGTATCATGGATTATGACGCCGTCTTTGTGCTGATTTCCCTTGCCATCTGCTACCACCAGATGCACCTTGTATCCTGCCCGGACCAAACTGAGGCACTGTTTGTAATACACCCTGACATCCGTCCTGATATGTACCGAAGTCAAGTGGCATACAGTGTGGGATGGCTTTTTGACCGGATACAGTTTAATGGTCTCAGAGACTACCTGCCTGATATCATACTTATTCTGTGCATACTCGCTGATCAAGCTTGTGTCCCACTCGGTCTTGATCAAAGCTCGAATACCATCAGCCAGGGCTTGGGCATCCCGGGCAGGCACGATAATACCACTCTGAGGAGTGACTATGTATTCACTGCCTCCATTTTGAGTGGCAAGAACCGGTAATCCTGAAGCCATAGCCTCTACCACCACTATACCAAAGCTTTCGATGAGACTGGGGTGAACCAAAGCATCATGTTCGGAAAGAAGGTGGGCAACCTGCTGAGCATTTTTCTCGCCCAGAAACACTACGGAGTCCTTTAAATCGTATTTGCTGCATAGCTGTTCCAGTTCATCCCGATAATCCCCATCGCCTACAATGCTGAGGCTCACACTGCTATCCTTGAGTATGGATAAGGCCTTGAGCAGATACTGCAGACCTTTACGCTCCACCAGATAGCCCACATAAATCAGCTTGCGGATGCTCGCAAAGTGCTCTGAGTGCACAAACAAATCAGTGTCGATTCCGTTTGGAACGACTGCCACTTTAGCTTTGGATAGTCCAGCATTTAACAGGAGTTGTGCAGTATATTCTGATACCGCAATCACTTTGTGTGCCCGAAAATATGCAGCCAGCATCATGCGTTTGAGCTCAGGCTTGCTCAATAGCTCGGCCAGGGCTGCCTGATGCTCGGTGATCAGATATGGTATGTGTAGCTTTCTGGCCAGTTTTGAGGTAGCAATACCATCCGGCAGGCAAAAATTGGCATGCAGACAATCTATGCGCTGGCGTTTGTGCAGATACCACACCAGAGGCAATAGACTCCAATATTCAAAACTGGGTATCCATGCTTGCAAAAAGTTTCGGGGAAACAGAGCAAAGCGAGGATGCCAGATCCTGACTCTGCGGCCGCCAAGCTCTATCTGATAACTAAGCGGCACCCTTGCCTTTCTTTGTCTGCGCAGACTGAGAAAAAACGGCACAGGGGCGATCACTTCCAGCTCAATCTTTTGGGGATAGTGCATCAGGTTTTTGAGCACGAAGTTACCCTTGGTGGGTTCTACCGGATTGGGAAACACTTTGTTGATAAACAGAACTTTCATCTCAACCTCGAATCTTGGCATACAGGGCATTCAGCATGATCCCCATATCCATGATATCGCTTTTCCGGAAGATCAGACTGGAGAGCTTTTGATCTCTGTGGGTGCTGAAATACCAGATAAGCAGCATGATCAACCAGGTGGGATACACTATCGAAGATGCCACTGCTGCTCCCAGATATCCCATTTTGGGTATCAGTAAGCTGCTGAGCAATACTTTGATCAAAGTAGCTGTCGCAGGAGCGATGATGGTAAAGACAGGGAATCCTTTGCTCCAAAGAAAAGTATTGAAAAGCGAACCCAGAGTTAAGCCAAAGATGGCGGGGATCAGATAGATAAACGCCTTGTAGGCTCCAATGTAATCTGTGGTATACATGAAGCTGATGATGAAGTGTCCAAAGAGCAGCATTCCGGTGATGCAAGCCAGATTGAAGGCAATCATCAAGACAAAGATCTTGCGCAGAATAGCCAGTGAGGCAGCATCGTCATTCAATGCCGAGAACTTGTTTAGCAGCACCACGCCGATCATATTACTGGTGACGTTGATGATGTCGATAAAATTGATGGCCAGGGTGTAAACTCCCAATTCGGCAAAGGTGCCCAGTCGTTTCAGGATCAGGATATCTACGCGAGTCATCATGATCGCCATATATTCACTCAGAAAAGCTTTGAACCCCAAGGCATAGGAGCGCTTTACCAGAGGATAATCCCAGTGGAAATGGAAGTTTATCTTCTTGGTGATGCGCCGATGGAAAAATATGCTAATGGATGTCATGACCGTCACATACAGCAAATAGCTTCCCTGCATGCGATAGTGAGCCGGAAACAGCCAAAATAGAGGCAGGATCAAGAGCATGAAGATTACAGTGGGCATTGTGAGCAAGAGCGAATAGTCTTTGATGTTGTTCAAGCCGATAGAGATCACCTTTTGACGATTGTGAAGCTGAAACATGGCGATGTAGATGCTCAAAGCTAAGACGATCAGGGTGGGATACTGATTTGCACCCAGTATCTGAGCGGAAAAGAAGTGAAACACCAGCACCGAGAGTAGCAGACTAATCCCAAAGAAAACCAGCGAAAGACTATACAAAGCCGAAGGATCCGCTTTATCTCGCTGCAGGGAATACATCAGGGATTTGGATACTCCCAGATCCAGCAGCAGCCAGGCTACTGAATTTACTGTGAACAGATAGACGTATTGACCCCGGAGTTCCGGTCCTAAAAAGCGTGCCAGATACCAATTTGCCACGAATGATGCCAGCATGGTGATGGCCTGTGAGCTGGTGGTAAAAGCTATGTTACGCTTGAGATTTATTTCGCTCATAGAGTTTGACCCAGTAGTTTCTGCTCAGCGCCAGCATGATCAATACCATGCCCGCTATCTGCCAGTGACCCAGATGCTCGCCCAAGAAGAGATAGGCCAAAATTGAGGCCAGGGCTGGCTTCAAAAAGAAATAAAAAGATGCTCGGGAAGCCGTCAGCTGTTTCATCGCCTCAAAATACAAAATGTAGGCAACCCCGGATATCATCACCCCAAGATACAGGATCAGCCCCACATTCTTGAGGGTGGGCGCAAAGCTCATGCTTTCACCACTGATAAGGTTGATCCCGGTCAAAATGATGCCACCCCAGAGAAAGGCTATGGAATTTGTGACTAAGTTTCCAAACTGGGCTACAGCCCATTTGGTGAGTACCGTATATAGCGCAAAGGTAATCCCTGCCAGGATGGCAAAGACTATGCCCAGGGGTAGATTGAGGTAGTGATGCTGAAGTAATTCCTTTTCTCCAACGATGATAACGATCAAACCCACCATGCCCACGATCAAACTATACACCTGGATCTTGTTCAATCTCTCTTTGAGGATGAGGATCGCAAACAGGCTTACAAACAAGGGATTCATGCTTACAATCATCGCCGTAAGCGAGGCTTTGCCGTAATAAATGGCTAATTGTAACAGCAGCATACTGATCACGACGTTGAGAATTCCCAATACGCCGAGTTTCAGTATGCTGCCGATATCTAATTTTGCTTTAGTAAGAGTCAACCTGCTGATCGCAAATGGCATAATGCAGGCTCCTCCGATCAGAAAGCGCCAGGCTGTGATGGCAAAAGGGGAAATCCCTTCTCCCAAAAGCTTTCCGGCGAGTTCCAGAGAAGACCATATAGCTATCGTGATCAGACAGTATATGTGACTCTTCAGTTTCAAGCTACTTCATCAAGACCATTTTCTTGGTGGAGCTGTAGCTTCCGGATTTGAGACGGAAGAAATATACTCCGCTGGATACAGCTTTTCCGCTGTTGTCCAAACCATTCCAATGCAGATTGTTGATTCCCTGGGTAGCATTCACATCATAACTCTTTACGATCTGTCCCTTTTGATTGAAGATCGTGAGCTTGGCAGGAGCAGCTTTTTCCATCTGGAATTGGATGGTGGTATTCGGATTGAAAGGATTGGGGTAGTTTCCGAGCAAGCTTACTTGTGCGGGTGCCAAAGTGGGATCATCATTTGAGACAGGATTAAAGTCTGCCAGCATCCGCGGAGTGATCTGAGCAGTTTCCTGGAAATGAGCGATGATACCCGCCACGTTGAAGCTTCCAGTATGCATCGGTGTGTCTATATAATCCACATCATAAAAAGATGTACGGAAAGTCATGGCTCCGGTGGCATCCGAAATAGCATAGTTCTGTGCAGGATTGGTAGCATAGTTACCGCTGGGATTGTCAAAACTGACATCATTGATTAGAACCAGACGGCTCTGGTAATCTCCCACTCCGATATCACCATTCAGATCAGAAATGGTAACAGTGGGCACCTGGATCTGATTACCGCTGGAGATGGGAGCACCGGGATCCTCTGTGGGAATAAACTGCAAGGTTTCATAATACAGATTGAGTTTTCCGGTAAGACCTTCGACGGCATCACCAATCTCATAATTCGTGCTGATCACACCAGAATTGTCATCAATCAGAATAGCAGCTCCGCCATCCTGGAAGAATTTCTGATTGCGCATACTCTGTTTGAAGGTGAGCACAACCGGTCCGGTAACGATATAAACGGTCGTATTATCCGCAGGTTGCTGTCTGAGTTGAGCCAGATTGCTTACTACCGCTGGGAAGGTATATACTGCCGTAGCGGTATAGGAAGGATCAAGTCCATCAGCCCAGGCTTTGGCTTTGATAGTTGTGGTAGTGCTTACGGCAATCGGGGCAGTGTATTCAGTGGAGCTCTCAGTAGGCTCGGATCCATTTGTGGTATAACGAATCGTAGCATCAGGAGTCTCAGAAGCAAGAGTAACGTTTATCGCTGAAGTATATACGCCAGCAGGAGGATCAAAGGTAGGCGAAGCAGTAATATCCCCACCACTGGGATTAAACTCGTGCATCCCGAGATTGTCAAAGTAGTTTTGAGCTTCCACCAACCATTCAGAATCATCCAGATTGGTTCCGGCA
>CAZCRD010000014.1:0-28154 GCA_964501025.1 uncultured Candidatus Cloacimonadota bacterium
TTTCGACCGTGCCCACATTCTCATTTTGGCAGATGCCTAAGAAAACCCATATTATACAAGGCTTTAAGACATCCTATAGTCATTTGATACTATTTCATCAGGATCATTTTCCTGGATTGTTGATAGTGTTTGGTGTTCAGACGGTAGAAATACAGGCCGGATGAGACCGGACGCCCCTGTTGGTCGCGTCCATCCCAGATCAGATTGTGCTGACCGACAGCATAATCTGCATTGGCAAGTTGTTTCACCAGCTGACCTCTGGAGTTGTAGATGCGCAGGCTTGCAGGCCCCGCCTCTGCCAGGGTAAAGGAAATGGTGGTGGTGGGATTGAAGGGATTGGGATAATTTCTGCCCAATGCGGTCTGCAGCTCTGGTGTTTGTTCATCTGCATTGTTCACATAAGGGAAAGGAATATCCAATACTTCTGTGGTTGCACCTTCGCTTCCCATATAGATCGCAGTGATGTAATAAGCGTATTCTCCTTGCAGATCAAGCACCTCATAATATGAGGTATCTTCAGTTTCCAAAACCATTTCAAAGGGACCGGTATTAAATCTGCGATAGACCCGGTATCCAGAAGCCGGGAATACGGGTTCCAGCGGTTCCAACCACATGATATTCAAGTCTCCGGTGGAGTTGTCCACAAAGAAGGTGGGGCTCTGAACAGCCGGCAGATCGATGAGGGTAAATTCTGCATTTGCCACGGGAGTATCGATATCAATATGGATGTTGTTCTGGGTAGAATTTTGGTGATTACGAAGGCTGGCGGTCACTGAGTGGTTGCCATTGGGCAGATACAATCTGAAGTTACCCTCGTCATCAGGATTTGTGGCATAGCGTTGAGAGGACATCACCGTGGCCAGGCTGGGATTGGTGGCCGAGCTGGGATAGACCAAGCCCTGGACAAAGCCGGTCTTGAGATTGACATCGCTGAGTTCAAAGTCGTCAATAAACCATCCCGGTCCATTCACAGAGCCATTGGAGCCCAAGCGGAAGCGGAACATCACTTCCTGATCGGCGTATTGCGAGAGATCAAAGCTGGCGTTTTGCCAGGAGCCGCTATTTCCGGTCCAGCCATTTTGAGAATTCAGGCCAGCAATAGCGCTGCCGTTGTATCCACCAGTGGGAGTAATCACGGTCCAGCTATTGCCGGAGTTTTCTGAAATGGAGACATTTACGCCATCATAATCCTGCTCCACAGCATAGAAATGCATAAAGCTGAGCTGGCTGTTTTGCTGCAGATAGTAGTTTGGTGTATAGAGGTGGTACTGGATATTGATGGGATATTCACCACTGAGGTTTGTAGCCCACACCTTGTCTCCGCTATATGCTTCCACACTGACCGGCTCACCCCAGGTCCAACCGGTTTCGGAGATAAAGCCGCCGTTGTTGAGCTCAAAATCATGTTCTACATTGGGTAAGCTGTAGGGAACCTGCAGGCTGACATCCACCATTTCTCCGCTCATGGGAGTGGCGGTAAAATGCAGTGGCAGATAGCTTCCTTCCCCACTTACGTTGGTAAAATCCAGATCAAAGATCACTTGCATGATCTGATTTCCCGCTATATTAGGAATGGTGATCTGCGGATTTGCTATAGTGAGATTGGGGACACTGCTATCCAGCGTGGCGAGAACCTCACGGGCTTCCACATCGCTGCCATTGCGCAGGTTTACAATCAACTTCACCTCTTCATCGGTGTCGATGATACCGTTGAAATTAGCATCATAATCCGAAACCATAAAGGAATGGTACTGCAATTGAGATGCATCTATACGGATGCTAAACTGACGATTCCACGTAGTCTCACCAGCTTCGACCAGCATAGAGAAGCTGATCACTCGTCCAGAAGGACAATCGTCAGCCACAGTGAAAGTAAACGGAGTTTTGTTTACACCGCTTTCGCCAGCCTCTAAGGAGAAATACTCGGATTCGGCATTTTCGATGTTTACATATTCATCAGCGGTGCTGATGGTGGCCACTATGTCATTGGCAGCCAGATTTCCTGAGTTTTCCAACAGCACACCCAGGCTCACGCTTTCACCGGGTTCGACCACGTTGTTGGGATCATCCAGATAGGTCTCGGTGATCAACAAATTTGCCGCTTCATAGTAAGTGGGCACATTGGTGATATACAGAGCTTTGCCATCGGAGAGAGTAGCGGCAGCGGTGGGATAGGTGTTATTGAAGGAATATTCCAGACCCCTGGTTCCGGTGTGATCTTCGATACCGATGGTAGCGTAGTTTCCATGTTCATTGCCGGATTGGGAGTTTACATTGTTAAAGGTATGATATTGAAATTTGATCGGACCATCACCAAGGCTGGTATTATAGGTAGCCTGGTCATACAGGATCACCTGGAATGTCTCCGGTGAAGAGCCGTTTTTCCCGTTGTACATATTGTACCATTCGATGATGAAGGAATGGTTGCTGCGATCAAACATAGTATAGATGCCACTGCCGGAGTGAGTAGCCAGATCATCCCAGAAGGGAGCGATCATGGGGCTGGGTCCCATGGCACCAGGCAGACGGAAGTTTCTGAATACACCATTTTCTGTCACCCCCATAGCGATAAAGCCATTGGAGCAGACTGTGATCTGATCATACATGCGGCCATAAAACTGGAAAGGGAAGGGAAGGTTTACCACGGCAAGCGATTCTGCGCCTACCTGGTCACCTTCATCATAGCTGTTGTAGATATCAGAAATCGGCAGAGCCGTGCCTAATCCACCTTGCTGGGGGGCAATGCTCAACCAGTTGTATTCTGCTACTTCAGGATAATCAGTGTCGGTCCAGTCATAGATCACATAGCCATAGCTATCCGGACCCAGAGGATCGTTTTCTCCTACTTCACCAACGGTGAGCGAGAAGGGAAGGATCTGCTCAAATCCGGCGTCGTTGTAGAGCCTTACATGCATTGGCATCACCATACCGGGTAGGGTCTCGGGGCGTTGCCAGACGTTGAAGCTCTCGGTTGTGGAGCTGCTGACCTCTTGGTTTATGGGCAGGTCTCCGATGAAGGAAGTGTTGTCAATCACTGAGATCAAGTCATTTTCAGCATAAAGACGGGCATAGACGTTTTGGAGCACAACTTCACCTGTATTTTTGATGGTGATGCTGAGGTTTGAAGTCTCGCCGGGATCCAAAATGCCATCAGCATCATCGAGAATGCTGAGTTCGATAAACTCTGCCCGGGCGGCTTCCACCGGGATAAATTCTGATACTTCGTAGGCTTCGGAATTGGAATCCGTAAGCTCAAGATATAGGCGCAGAGTGGTTTCATGTGGAGTGGCAGGATCCACTTCGATCACGATCGGGGTTAGGTTGTTTCCGGTAGATCCTCCGAGGATGGCTGGATAATCTATATCACCGTTGAGGATGGTAATCCAGGGATTGTCGGAATATACAGTGCCGGAAACTCCATTCATAGTATCAGTGCCGGTGTTTTTGAGACCGAAGTAGATCTCGACAGTTTCTCCGGCAGTGATGATGCCATTACCATTGCCGTCAGAAGCTCCCTGATCATCATCATCGATTACTATTGCAGCAGGTACCAGGGCAGGTATATCAACGATGTCGATTTGGCTTTGCAGAGGCTTGAAGTTATGTGCGCTGATGGTAAGCATCGCTTCTCCGGCCGTCATGGTTTCTGGCAGCACCAGGATCACATTGCCTTCGGTGTCGGTGTATCCACGGGAGAGAATCTCGCTACCCAAAGACAGTACCACAGAGGCACCTTCCATAGCCAAGCCGGCAGAATCCGCCACCGCTACATCGAGAAGGGTCAAACCCAGTGGGATATCATCATCGGTGTCGATCTGGAAGCTATTGGGGATGCCAGTATATACTTCCATGGTGGGATCTCCGATCAGATTGCACCAGTGTGTGAATTTTGCCACGTTGGTGGGAGAAGAGACTCCGAAGATATCGTTCATGTACAATCTGCCATGCAGTAAGGCTTCTCCCATGGTGCGCATATGGTAGGCAAAGATCCCGTTGAAGATGCCCCCATGCAATACATTGTTAAACGTAGTATGCGTACTGGAAGTGCTCATGCCGATGCCAGTGACCGCGCCCTTGGGAGCAGCGGTAGAGCCGTAGCGGACGAAGGCTTCCATCTCTGAGGTGCCACTGGTGTAGTTGTTCGTAGCACAAGTGATGTTTACGGCATGAAGAAGCTTGAAGCCGTTAAAAAGGGCTGATTCGGAGGGGGGACTATAATCAATGTAACCACGAAAACTGTAAAAGCCCACTCCTTGATTGATGGCTCCGTTGATGGTGGATACCATGCTGCTGAAGTTTCCATCATACATTTCGGTGGCAGTATAGTTGGGATTCACTTCCATGGCCATATCTTTGATGTACTTATTCATGTACATGGTGGAGATTCCAGAAGGGGCAGTGTCGCCAATCAGAAGCAAGCGGTCCAGCCAATCTGCAGTATCGAGATTGATGTCCCTTTCATAGAGGTAAATCTTTGCCAAAAGCACAAGGAATTGGTTGATGTTCTCAGCCGAGATCCGCCCGATAAAGACGTCCCCGAGGATGTCGCCGGTATTCATGTGAGAATATTGGTAATCGGTGCCTCCATTACTATAGGTAAAACCGGGAACAGAGAAGCTGCCAGTGGTGTCCCCAATCAGGATCACATGATCCGGCCTGGTGGCAGGATTGCTATAGCGATTGCGGATATAAGTCTGAATTGTGCTGGTGGAATTACCCGCTTCACTGGAGGCAGTGCTAGCCACATCTACGTCGGCGCCTTTTTGGCGTTTCCACAGCACATAGTTATCCAGCGCAGTATGGAAAGTGGTGTCTGTGGTATTGCCGTGAATTATCAAGTAGCGGGGAGGAGTATTCGCAATCATTACGTCACGGTAGTCGTGATAGTTCTGAATTGCCGCTTCGTAGATCTTGTCAAAACTCGGGGAGATATATTGAACAGGTTCAGGTAACTCATTGATCCCGGGTTGATTGCTGAAGTTCATACGCAGCTGGATGTCTTCATACATGGTAAGTTCCTGGGTGCTGGGGTTGTAACTAAAGGGATTCACCTGAATGGTTACAATCCTGAAATCACGCAGAATCATGGGATCGCTATGCTTGATCAGGGCAGTGGGGAAAGTTTCACCGCTGTTGTAATAATCCGCATTTTGCACAAAAGCTTTAGGGCTTTCCAGCTCGATGCCTTGTTGCAGGGGATAGGCATTGTATTGGGTTAGAATGCTGTTCTGGGAGCTTAGAACCTCAATGCTTACACTACCTTGATGGGGGATAGCTATGGTGGTAGTAAGAACTGGTAGTTCTGGCATTCCATCCTGCATCAAAGTACTGGCGTTGGGCAGATCTATTCTGTGGAAGATTTGTCCGTTTGAGTACTCTTCAGTGATCTCAAAAGCCGGCAGGGAAAAGCTGATATCCATCCTGCTCTGATCTTGATGCTGGATCTCAAAAGCAGATTTGTAGGAAGTGAGGGCGTTTCCAGCTCCCACGGCAAACGCAAGCCCACCAATCAGGCTCACGAGCATTAGCAGTGCAATTTTCTTCATTGTTTATCCTCAACTGGGTTTGTTTTCATAAACCTGATGCAAGTATTATTCCGAATACAATCATATATTGTAGTAGAGCATCATTTCATGGGGATGGGGCCGGGTGTTTACGGCGTTGGATTCAGCCAGTTTCAGCTTGATGTGGCTTTCAATGAGATCTTCATTGAATACTCCTCCGGCCAAGAGAAACTCATGGTCTTCTTTTAATGCTTGCATAGCTTCTTCCAGGCTGGTCGGAATGGAGAGCAGAGTAGCCTTCTTCTCTTCGCTCCAGGCAAAGATATTGTCATCAAAGGGTCCCAGATTGTGGTCGGCAGGATCAATCTTGCGTTTGATGCCATCGAGACCGGCCAGCAGAAGGGCACTCATGGCCAGATAGGGATTGCAGGTGGCGTCGCCGGTACGGAATTCAAAGCGTTTATCTTCGGGGCTATTGGCATATTTGGGTATGCGAATCGCAGCGGAGCGGTTGGCCAAACCGTAAAACAGCTTCACGGGTGCTTCAAAGCCGGGCAACAAGCGCTTGAAGCTGTTTGTAGAAGGATTGGTGAAGGCCACCAGAGCACGTCCATGATACAAGATGCCGCCGATGAACCAGATCGCTTCATCCGAGAGATCTGCATAGCCACCCTTTTGGTAAAACACGTTTTTGCCGTCTTTGTGCAGCAGCATGTGAAAATGCATACCATTGCCGGCTTGATTGTGAATGGGCTTGGGCATAAAGGTTGCGGTGAGGCCATATTCCAGCGCGCTTCTGCGAATGATATCTTTCATCACCATGGCGTCATCACAGATCTTGGGAAATTCGAGCAGTTCGGTTTCGATTTCCTGCTGAGAGGAAAGCCCCACTTCATGATGGTGATAGCGCACTTTGATGCCCAGCTCTTCCATGTGGTCCACCATTTCCTGGCGGATTTCATAAAAGCGGTCAAAGGGAGTATCAGCATGGTAGCCTTTGACGTCCTGACGACTGATCCCATCAAGATCATCAAAATCTTCCGGGAGGCAATCTTTACTTTCGCTGGAGCTGAGGTTAAACCCGCTGGAATAGCTATCTGAATAAAACTGAGCAGTATCAAAGAGATGAAATTCCAGCTCTGGGATCCAGGTGGATTGGTCAGCAATACCGGTTTCCAACATATATTTGTGCGCTCTGAGGGCAACGCTTCGGGGATCTTTTGGAATCCCGATTCTGGTTTCAGCATCGCAGATCGAGCAGATCATGCGCAGGGTGGGCACTTCATAAAAGGTGTCCAGAACTGCGGTCTCAATATCCGGCATGAGCACCATGTCCCCACTTTCCACACTCCGCATCCCGGGGATGGATGAGCCATCGAAGGGAACGCCTCGTTTCAGCACAGTCTCGATTCTGCGAGCCGGGAATGTGATATGATACCATTTACCGTCAAGCCCACAGTATTTCAGATCGATAGCTTTTACTTCGTGTTCGATGATGAGCTGTTTTAAGGTCTGTAAATCCATTGTGTTCTCCATTTATGTTTTATTTGTAATATACAACTAATTGTGGCAGGGATCCTTACGGGCTTAAAAGGGCAAGCCCAGCAGCCTCATAACGAAAGCTACCGGAGGCAGGACGACCTTGCCGATGAGATTTAGTCCCAAGAGATTGGAACCGATGATGATGGCAAAAAGGTAGAGCATGCCTTTGCGTTCTTGTGCCGTCCATTTCCAATAAGCCTGATCGGTGAGAAACATGCCCAGTACTTTGGAGCCATCCAGTGGCGGCACTGGGATCAGGTTGAAAAAGGCCAGGAGCAGATTCAGAAAGATCACATACATCAGGATGTACTGCAATTGCGGGAAAGCACTGAGCAAATGGAAGAGAACGCTGAGCACTACCGCAATCAGGATGTTAGATACCGGTCCTGCCAGGGCTGTGAGTCCGGAATCCCGCTTGTAATTGCGAAAATTGTAGGGATTGAAGGGCACAGGTTTGGCATAGCCATAGATGAATCCAGCTGTGAAGTATAGCAGCAAAGGCAAGATCACCGTGCCAAAGATATCGATGTGTTTTTTGGGATTAAAGCTCAGCCGTCCAGCTCTTTGGGCGGAATCGTCGCCCAGAGCAAAAGCTGCAAAGGCGTGGCTCACTTCGTGGATAATGATGCTGTAAAAGACCATCCCGATGATGGCCATGGTACTGATGAGTTTGGCAAATTCCGGATTGGCGTTCATACTTTCTTCAACCTGAGAAATTTACGTTTGCCAGCGCGCAGCACGGCTTCGCCGGAGAGATCAATCACACTGTCAAAAGTCATGACTTTCTCGCCATCGATGCTCACACCACCGCCTTTGATCAGGCGTTTGGCTTCACCATTGCTGGTGCAAAGTCCGCTATTGACCAGGATCTGCACCACCGAGAGTTCTTCGTCACCAAGCTCGTACAAAGGCATTTGATCCGGTATCTCTTTTTTGGAGAAAAGCTTTTCAAAGCCCGCTTGAGCCAGGTCAGCTTCTTTGGCACCATGATAGAGCTTCACGATCTCATGCGCCAGATTTTTTTTGAGGATCATGGGATTCACACCGCTCTCCAGTTCTTGTTTCACTGCAGCCAATTGATCCGAATCGTAGGTAGTGGCATAGGTATAATAGTTCATGATCAAGCTATCCGGAATAGACATTACTTTGCCGTACTTATCTGCCGGAGTGTCAAATACGGCGATGTAGTTATTCAGGGATTTGCCCATTTTGTTTACTCCATCCGTTCCCAAAAGAATGGGAGAGAGCACGGCAATCTGCTGTTCCATGCCATAGTAGCGCTGCATATCGCGTCCGCAGAGTATGTTAAACTTCTGTTCTGTAGCCCCCAGCTCGACATCACTGGCTATAGCCACCGAGTCATAGCCCTGCAGGAGGGGATACATCAGCTCGTGCATGCCCAGAGATAAACCTTGTTCATAGCGATTGCGGAAAGTATCATGGGCCATAAACTGGGCCAGAGTGAATTTTCCCAGAAGCTTCAGCAGATCTGCCATGCCCATCCCGCCAAACCATTCGCTTTGATAGCGGATCTCGGTTTGCTCCGGGTTCAGGATGCTGAAAAGCTGTTCCATATATTTTTCACTATTGAGCTTGATCTGTTCGTGAGTGAGCGGAGGACGCGAGTCATCACGTCCGGTGGGATCTCCGATCTGAGCCGTGAAGTCTCCGATGATGATCACGCCGGTATGCCCCAGATCCTGAAAATCACGCATTTTGCGGATGGGCACCAGGTGCCCGATATGGATGTCGTATCCGGTGGGGTCAATGCCATACTTGATGCGCAGGGGCTTCCCGCTCCTGGCACTTTTTGCCAGTTTGGCTTTCAATTCGTCCAGTGGAATGATTTCTTCCACACTTTTACTGATTGTCTTTAATTCTTGTTCAAAGGTCATTTATCTCTTCCTGTATGTTTGTCTTATGATAAAGTCAGGGAATAAAGCTCGGTTTTCTTGTCAAGGGAATCTGGCTTAACCGCCTGGCTCTTGCCCTGGCATCTGAGTCAGATACGACTCAATATCAAGCCGCAATCAAGCCCTAATCACGGGATTATTACGGGATGATACCGGCTTTATAGCAAGATCGGATGCTGGCAAAGCGAGGTGTTGTCCAGCGTAAGCCTTGCCGCTTTTTTAGCTTCTGCGCCAGTAAGGTGACTCCCCAAGTTCTCCTGAGCCACGCCTGGGAGGCCTTGAGGAGATGGTTTGGATGCAGTGTAGATCTCGAAGGATCAAGCCGATACGAGCTACAGATCTTGACATCAATCCCAGAGCGCAAATGCTTTGTAAAATCGCCTGGGGATATCTGCCACTGGCGATGTCCAGATGGTGGTCCCGGTAAAATTACCTTCGTTAGTCACCTCACTGAAAGTGCCATCGGGATTTTCTGCTGCCAAAATCTGATATGCTGTAGCTCCAGCCACCGGAGTGAGATTCAGGACGACAGCAGAGTCGATGATCTCAAGTGTCAAAGTGGTAGCCACGGGATCGGGAAAATCCGTGGTAACGCTGGCAAAGGGAGAATACATCGAGTATCCGCTGCCAAAGAAAGTTCGCAGACGGTAGTAATAGGTGGTTCCTTCTTCCAATCCGCTGAGTTGGGCTTGGGTGCTGGTTCCGGCATTGTAGTTTGCATATCCGGATACAAAACTGGAGAACAGACTATCTGTGGCCACT
Organism: uncultured Candidatus Cloacimonadota bacterium; assembly: GCA_964501025.1. Lineage (GTDB taxonomy): Bacteria > Cloacimonadota > Cloacimonadia > Cloacimonadales > Cloacimonadaceae > UBA5456. The sequence goes on from CAZCRD010000014.1 coordinate 9,722, forward strand.
TGCAGGTAGTAACCCTGTCCTGATATAGGCTGCGACCAGGTGGCGGTGAATCCTGTAGTACTGATAGTAGTGCTACCTTGAGGATATGGGGTCCAGAGCATTTGGGCAAATTCCGGATGATCGATAAAGGGATTGCGGTTGCCCTGACGCTCCCAGATACGCTCATTCCTGCGATCTTCCCAATCGTCCGGAGGATCTTGTTCATGCCAGGCCAGCAGAGTGGAGAGCTTGCCGTAATATGGTTGTCCACTGGGGGAACTATCAGAATAGTCCACCAATTCCAGATCATAAAAAGTGTCTGTACCTTCGTAGCGCATAGCCATATACATCATCATTCTGGCTACGTCACCTTTTTCTTCGGGTCGCGGTTCCCAGGTGGTGCTGGTGGTATAGCAAGCAGTGTTTCCAGAATAACCAGGGTAGGGACTGGAATCCACGTATTCATTGCCGCCATTGTCAAAATCCTTGTTGCCTTTGGAGGAATTTACCGTGGCATCACAAGGTCGGAGATGATGTAAGTCTGTGCCAGCAGGTCTGATGTCGCCAAAGTCGCCATGGGATTTGCTCCAGGTATGTTCTCTATTCCATTCTGTGGTAGAGCCACCCGAGTGATATTTGGGCACACTCCAGCCGGTGTAGATTTCGATGATGTTGTTGGTATTATTGGGGTCTTCATCAGTATAGCGGAGCTGATCCCACAGAGCATCGTAGCTGTATTCAGTGCTATGTGTAGTGCGCAGCAGGTTGTGCAATTGGTCTTGCAGCACCGTGCCAAATCCATCAATGTCGGCATAGTAACCGGTGAAGTTCGCTTCCAAGGTGGTAAAAGCGCTGGGATTATCGGTTGCCGTGGTGGTGAGATAGAGGGTTTGACTGCCACTGCCGTTGTACTCATAAATCCTGAAATAGTATGTGGTATTGGGTTGGAGGTTTTCCACCAGGACGCCATTGTAGGCGATGCCTTCGGGATACTGGGTGGCGTCGTTGTAGATCACTTGCTGTCCGCTGCCGGAATATACTGAATTTGCTGGGTAGGAATTGCCATCGATGGGATCGCTGAAGAAATTTGCAGTATTTATCTTGACCAGGCGTTGGGCTCCATTGCCGGGGATCCATTCCAGCTGAATAGAATTCTGCGCTACTGACCCATCAAGATCACGGGCTTGAATGCTCGGAGCCGCCAGAGCTGAGGTATCGACCGAGATCTCATTGGAATCTTCACTGCTGCCATAGATATTTGCGGCTCTGACCACGTAAAAATACTGAGTATCGGCCTCCAAGCCACTTACCGGGTAGCTGGTCACATTTCCCACCGGCAGATTTTGATAGCCCGAAACGTAGTAGATATCTTGCCGGGAGATATTGTGATAGCCTAAGAAGGAAAAGTTATCTTGCGGGTACAGATCCCACTCAGTTGCCAAAGTGGTGAAGGCTTCGGCTCCGGTGCCAGTGGGGTTTTGGCTTACTCCTGAGCTCACCGACTGATTGCGAACCAGAGTCTTATCTTGTGTACTGAAACCACTATCGGCAGTCCAGGCAGAACCGGGATCATCACCGATCACGCCAAAGATATCCACATAGGATTGTGTAGATACCTTGTACAGGGCTACAGCATCGTCCCCGTTAAAATTGATCACATTACTATTAGTAGCATCTGCCACAGCCAGGATATCACCATCAGCAGAGCCATGTGCAAGAGTGAATACATTCTGATGTTCAAGCAAACCCTGAAGATCCATTGAAGAAGAGGCTGAAGCAGCGCCATTGCTATACAGCTGAAGCTGATAGTCACTAAGGTCCACCTGGCTTCCAGTGCCATTGAAGATCTCGATCGCTTTGTTGTAGCTGGAGCCCTCGATGTATTCCGAGATAAAGAGATCTTCCGTCTCATTTGGAGCTGAGCTGTAAGTATACACATCCAGATAATAGTCTTGAGCATTTGCCGAAGCTTGCCAATTTGCCACAAAGCTATGCGGGGTCAGATCAGTGGCGGGTAAGGCATTGGGCGCATCAGGAATCTGCATTGCTGCTACACTCCCGGATAGATCCAGGTGCTGGGTCTCCAGTCCTGATGATTCTGCAGCAACTACCTGATTGTAGTTTCCTACCGGTAGATCCGCTATGAGCCGAACCCAGATTTGGGTGGGGCCGATAGTTCCTGATACTGGAGTCAAGCTTAGCTCTCCAGTATATCCTGAGGCAGTACTCAGGGATATTTCATAAGCAGATCCGGCGCTTAAGACAAGAGTGGAGCTAAGATACCAGGCGCTGAGGGTAAAACTCTGGGAAGGGGAGGGACCTTCGCCAAAGTTATACTCAAATCCTGATAGACTGGCAGGATCAAGGCTCAGCTGCGGGTCCAGCGGGGCAGTATAATCTGTAAGCAGGATGTCGTCGATATTTAAGCGGCGGTTGGAAGTTCCGGTTGCACTGGCTTGGCGGATCCTGATCCTCACAGCTCCGGGTACATTTACATCCTGAGAAAACCTGATTACGTCACCGGAAGCCGGAGCAGTGAAGGCAGAGTCGATCTGATTCCAGCTTTGACCGGCATCACTGCTGTATTCCACTATCCACTCCACCTGAGAATCGCTGCCGTATCTGCGATACAGGAAACTGAGATTACCCAGACCATCCTCTTTGTCTTCCAGCATGGTGATTGCCGAAATACCGTATCCACGCAAACGAATCGAACGCAGACCATTCTTAAAATCTGCAGCATCGGTGCCGATCAAGGCTTCGGTAAAATTCCAGTTCTTGCCACTGAGTGTAACATCTCCGCTGGCATAGGCACCCTTGGTTTCACCCGGGCCTTCCAAATCTACAAAGTAGCCATCTCCAGTCATTTGAGGGTACACTTCGGCACAAAGACTGAGCTGACGGCTTTGTGCTCCGGCGGAGCTAAGCTGCACCAGCTGATCTTGATACAGTCCGGCAATCAAATCGCTTTTGAGCCGGACGAAGATAGCAGTATGCTGCACAGCGCTTCCCACTTCAGAGATTTCCAGAGTATTACTATAGCCACTGTCTGGGGATAGGCTCAGCTCAAAATCTGCGGGAGCAGCCAAATGCAAGTTCTCGCTCAGATTTACCGCCATCACGTAGAAATCCTGTGCAGCGGAGGGTCCCTGACCTTCGGTATAGCTAAAATCACTGAGACTGGTCTGCTGTAAGATGATAGCCGGAGTGGGGGTGCCACTATACCCGGTCCAGCTGATGTTGTCTATCACTACCTGCCCATCTCCACTGTCGGCATTGATGAATTTCAGTACAAAATCTCCAGCGACATTTACGGACAAATTTCCGCTTTGCAGGATCACCCCTTGCTGATCTGATGAGCTGACATTGGCTACCAGGACATCATTTACCATTACACTCAGATTCACATCAGTGCTGAAAGCCTGCATGTAATCAAACGAAAGAGAGCCAATTCCACCATCGATGATCCCCGAATACAATTGCGATCGTGGATTTTGGTCTTTGCCCAGCATTGGTGCGTTTCCGCTTATCTGATAGTCTCCGCGTGCTCTTACATAGTTCCAGGTGGATCCATCTTCTCCGGTGAACGAGCTGGTATAGTAATATGGGAGATCAGAAACCGGGAAGTTATCGAAGCTCTCAAAGCCCTGTGCCCAAATCAAGCCTGTCAGCATCGTCAGGCAAAGTATTATCATCATTCTTTTCAGCATTTTTTCTCCATGATCGCAGGTTGCGAAGGTGTATAGGTAATTCCATAAAAACCCATTGTAATGATCAAAGCTAATCTGTCAAGGAGGATTAGGCTGGCAGGTAGTCTTGGATCTGGGCTGGAAGCTGCCACCTTACTCTGGCTAAATGGTTGTGATCCTGGCAGTAATCAGCACAATAGCAAACAGGCTGCCAGAGATCTGACAGCCTGCATAAGCTAAGTATATTGTTGTGAGAGTAAGACTACCATCTGAGATGGGCAAAAGCCTTATTGGATTCTGCCATCTTATGAGTATCCTCACGTTTTTTGATGGAAGCGCCTTCTTTTTTGTATGCTGCCATCAATTCGGCGGCCAGCTTTTCGACCATAGTCTTTTCGCTGCGGGCGCGGGCATAGCTGATGATCCAGCGGAAAGCGAGTGCGCGGCCATTTTTGTCGTTCACTTCTTTGGGAATCTGGTAGTTTGAGCCACCTACGCGGCGGGAAACCACTTTTACGAGGGGACGCACATTTTCCAGAGCAGTTTTAAAGACTTCCAGAGGTTCCTGTTTGGTCTTTTCTTTGATGATATCAAAGGCACCGTAGACGATTTTCTCGGCCAGGGATTTTTTGCCTTTGACCATCAGGCAATTCATAAACTTTGTCAATACGACGTCATTGTATACGGGATCCGGCAGTACTTCACGTACAACAGCTTTGCGTTTTCTTGGCATTGATTCCCCCTACTTCTGTTTAGGACGTCTGGTTCCGTATTTGGAACGGGAATTGGTACGTTTTTCGACACCTGCGGCATCCAGAGCACCGCGAACAATATGATAGCGAACACCGGGAAGGTCTTTGACACGACCACCACGCACGAGCACAATGGAGTGTTCTTGCAGGTTGTGTCCTTCTCCGGGAATATAAGCTGTAACTTCAAATCCGTTTACAAGACGGACACGTGCGACTTTGCGAAGAGCTGAGTTGGGTTTTTTGGGCGTAGTCGTGTAAACACGAGTGCATACTCCGCGCCTTTGCGGACATCCCAATAGCGCCCTGTTTTTCTTTTTGGTCTCAACAGTGGCTCTTCCTTTTCGGATCAGTTGGTTGATGGTTGGCACTGATTTTCTCCTTATCTTTATTACAGTGTATTTGGATAAACTTTAGAAATCCAGGATATCTTCAGCTTCCTCTTCCACATCCGGATGAGCAAATTTGCTGATGATCTGCGCCACGGTATCACCATTGGCCACAGCTTCCTTGATCATGGTATTATAGGTTTTGGTACCGGTACCCACAGGGATGCGATGACCGAGGATGATGCTCTCTTTGAGCCCTTCCAGACGGTCTACGCTGCCTTCAATAGCGGCCTTTGTGAGTACTTTTGTGGTCTCCTGAAACGATGCTGAAGAGAGCCAGCTATCCGTCAAGAGAGAAATCTTGGTAATGCCCAAAAGCAGCTGTTCAAACTGCGCAGGCTGTTTGCCAAAGGAAATCGTTTCCCGATTTTCACGTTCCACGCGGATCTTGTCCACCACATCTCCCTGGAGGAAGCTGGTGCTTCCGCTATCGGTAATGCGGACTTTCTTGAACATCTGACGGATGATAACGCTTACGTGTTTGTCATCGATCTTCACGCCCTGTTTGCGATAAATCTCTTGAATCTCATTGAGAATCAGCATCTGAGCTTCGATCACGCCTTTGACCAGCATATCATGAGGATCCAGAGGTCCATCGGACAGAGCATCACCACTTTCCACCATATCTCCCTGGTGTACGATGATCCGTTTTCCGCTGGGGATGGAGTATTTTCTGCCGGCCAGAGGCTGTCCGGAGGTTGCCATATCTCCAGCTTCTACAATGCTCTCCTGTTCTGGAGGGACGATGAAAGCAAGCCCGCAAAGAGGAGCTCCTTTTTTTACCGAGGCACCTTCGGAAACGATCACATCCATGCTTCTTGGAATTGCGTAAATAGTAGGTTTTTGTTTACGTTTGGCAATCTCTACTGTAATCTTTCTGCCGTCTTTTACAATGGAGCATTTTCCATCATTTTCAGCATACACAGTTTTTTTGGTCAGCAGATAGATATGCTGGCGTTTTTCGTCATCTGTGGCTACTTCCACCTGTCCATCATGGGAGGCAAACAGGCCATTGGGGGGAGTCACAAAGATGTCACGACCCGTTTTCTTGAGGCCGCCGATGGTTACCACGCCGTCAATATCCGATATCTGTGCTTTTTCTTTGGGTACACGAGCTTCAAAAAGATCCTGTACACGAGGCAGACCACCAGTGATATCGCGCTGTTTGATAGTCATTCTGGAAGTCTGACCCAGGATGTCACCATAGTGGACAAAGCTGCCGTCTTCCACGCGAACCACCAGTCCACTGGGCAGAGGAATCAGGCGTACACTGCCATCATCGTCCACAATCTTGAACTGAGGTTGTTTCTTGCGGTCTTTGGATTCGATGAGAGTGATATCGCGACTAAAGGTGATATCGTTGTATTCTTCTTTGTAAGTGATGTCTTTGATGAAGTTTTCGTAGTGCAACACACCTTGAGCGGTGGAGATCAGAGGGTTGTTAAACTGATCCCAGGAAAGCAGCTTGGTATTGGTGGCAATCTTCTGACCATCACGGACGTGAACGGTCGCAGCATATTCCACCTTGTATTCTTCGATTACCTTGTCTTCATCCTTTTCATCCACAATCAGCAATTTGCCCAAGTGAGATACCGATATCAGCAATCCTTCAGTATTGGTAACTGTATTCATGCGGTCAAATTTTACGATACCGTCATTGCCCGATACTACTTCTGCCAGATCAGTGGCTGTAGAGGCAGCACCACCAATATGGAAAGTACGCAAGGTGAGCTGAGTTCCTGGTTCACCAATGCTCTGAGCAGCAATCACGCCAACCGGATCGCCCATTTGGACGGGTTTTAGGGTGCTGAGATTGCGTCCATAACATTTGGAGCACAATCCTCGTTCTGCTTCACAGGTCAGAGTACTGCGGACAAACACGCTGATCAGACCATGGTTTTGCAGGGTGCGCGCCATTTTGTTGCTGATTTCTTCACCAGCATTGACCAGGATTTTTCCGGTAACCGGATCTACAATGTCTTCAGCGGCATATCGTCCCTGGATCCTTTCGGCCAGGGTTTGCACCACTTCATTGCCTTCTTTGAGCACAGTCATGTGTACACCACGATTGGTGCCGCAATCATCCATAGTAATGATGGCATTTTGAGCTACATCTACCAGGCGGCGGGTCAGGTATCCGGCATCAGCAGTTTTGAGTGCTGTGTCAGCCAAGCCTTTACGTGCTCCATGAGTAGATACGAAGTATTCCAACACGGTGAGGCCTTCTTTGAAGTTTGATTTGATCGGAGTTTCGATCACATCTGCACCACCGGTAGAGCCGATCTTGGAGGGTTTGTCCATCAAACCGCGCATGGCTCCCAGCTGTTTGATCTGGTCTTTGGATCCACGAGCACCGGATTTGAACATCATGTAAATCGCATTCAAGCCACGGCGAGTGTGAGAAAGCTCTTCCATCATCTCGTCGGTAACGCGCACGGTAGTCTTTTTCCAGGTATCCACTACACGACCCATACGTTCGTTTTCGGTGATACCACCTTTCTGATGCAGATCCCAGATCTTCATCACCTCTTTTTCGGATTCTGCAATGATCTCACCTTTGCGCTTGGGGATCACGATGTCTCCAAAACTAAAGGTCACGCCGGCGCGGGTGGCATAGCTAAAGCCGACAGCTTTGAGCTCATCCAGGAAAATCGCGGTGCGCCATTGACCCACAGCTTCGTAACAAAGCATAGCCAGGTCGTTGATCTTTCCTTTATCATAGGTGATATTCTGATAACCCACTTCGGAGGGGATGATCTGATTGAAGATCACACGTCCCACAGTGGAGACAATGTAGCTGCCATTGATCTTGACCCTGATCCAGGTATGCAGATCCAGGCTGCGTTCGATCACAGCCTCGCCTTTTACTGCGCATAGCTGTTCTTCGGATTCATAGGCAGATATTACTTCTTCAGCACCATAGAAATGGCGCATACTCTTGATGTCTTCTGGAGGATCACTTTCGGTCATGGTGAGGTAGTAACAACCCAAGACAATATCCTGGTTTGCCGCCATGGCCAGTCTGCCATTTGCCGGCAGCAAGAGATTGCGGGTAGAGAGCATCAATACTCTGGCTTCGATCTGCGCTTCCAAAGAAAGCGGCACATAGACACCCATCTGGTCACCGTCAAAGTCTGCATTAAATGGCACGCAGACCATCGGATGCAGCTGAATCGCTTTGTTGTCGGTCAATACCGGCATGAAGCCTTGAATACCGAGGCGGTGCAGAGTGGGCGCACGGTTCATCAAAATGGGGTAATCTTTTACTACATCTTCCAGAATGCTCCAGATCTCTGGTTGCTTTTTCTCGATGAGTTTCTTGGCATTCTTTACCTTGTCCACTTCGCCCATCTTTTGCAGACGTTCGATCAGATATGGCTTAAATAGTTCTACAGCCATATCTTTGGGTAATCCGCATTGATACAGCTTGAGTTCGGGACCCACTGTGATCACGGAACGCCCCGAATAGTCGACGCGCTTACCCAGCAAGTTTTGACGAAAACGTCCTTGTTTTCCCTTCAACTGATCAGTGAGGGATTTGAGCGGACGATTGCCGCGTCCTCGCACCGGGCGGGCTTTACGGCTGTTGTCGATCAGGGCATCCACCGCTTCTTGCAGCATGCGTTTTTCGTTGCGCAGAATGACCTCAGGGGCACGGATTTCCAGCAGCCCTTTGAGGCGATTGTTTCTGGTAATCACACGGCGGTAAAGATCATTGAAATCTGCTGTGGCAAATCTGCCACCTTCCAACGGAACCAAAGGACGCAGTGTCGGAGGTAAGACCGGCAAGGCTTCCAGGATCATGTGTGAGGGCAGATTTCCGCTTTTGATAAAGGCATCCACGATCTTGAGCTTGTTGATCAGCTTCTGCTTTCTGAGGGCAGATTCTTCAAATTTGAGGCGGGTTCTGAGATCCAGAGCTTCGTTTTTGAGATTGATTCTTTCCAGGAGTTCTTTTACCGCTTCGGCACCCATCATGGCACTGAAGTTGTCTCCGACCTTATCTTTGATCTCATAATATTCATCCACTTCCAGCAGCTCCATCTTTTCGTAAGGGCTGTCTCCGGGATCGATCACGATGAAGGATTCGTAATATAGCACGCGTTCCAGATCTTTGATGGTCATATCCAGCAAAGTGCCGATTTTGGACGGAGCGGATTTTACAAACCAGATGTGAGCGATGGGCACCGCCAGATGGATGTGTCCCATCCGGGTACGGCGCACCCTGCTGGTGGTGACCAATACATTACAGCGGTCACACACTGTGCCTTGAAAGCGTTTCTTTTTATATTTTCCGCAAGCGCACTCATAATCCCGTTCGGGACCAAAGATGCGTTCGCAAAAGAGTCCATCTTTTTCGGGTTTTAAGGTACGATAGTTCAGAGTATCAGGTTTTGTAACCTCCCCGTGAGACCACTCATTCATGATGGTCTCCGGAGCTGCTATTTTGATGCGTACGGCGTCATACTCACCGGGTCTTACTTCGCGTCTTGTATCTTTCATCCTGTCCTTCCCTATTTACCTTCTGCGTCTTTGACAAATTCAATGTCAAAACCGAGAGATTTGAGTTCACTAACCAATACATTGAAGGATTCCGGCACTCCGGGAGGAGGCGGATTTTCTCCGCGGGTAATGGCTTTGAAGGCGTTGTTTCTACCGTCAACATCATCGCTCTTGATAGTGAGCATTTCTTCCAGAAGATGTGCAGCCCCGTATGCTTCCAGAGCCCAGACTTCCATTTCTCCCAGACGCTGACCGCCATGTTGGGCTTTGCCACCCAAGGGCTGCTGCGTGATCAGGGAATAGGGACCTGTAGAGCGGGCATGCATCTTGTCTGCCACGAGGTGATTGAGCTTCATCATATAAATGATGCCCACGGTTACCCGTTCTTTGAAGGGGGATCCAGTTTTACCGTCGTATAGCACCATCTTGCCATCTTCAGCATAGCCGGCTGTTTTCAGCTCGCTACGGATGTCTTCATTGGTGGCGCCGTCAAAGATAGGGGTTTCCACGTCAAAACCGAGGGCTTTGGCGGCCAGACCAAGGTGAGTTTCCATGATCTGTCCTATATTCATACGAGAAGGTACACCCAGCGGGTTCAGCACGATATCCACCGGGGTGCCATCTTCCATGAAGGGTACATCCTCGATCGGGGCCACGATGGAGATCACACCTTTGTTACCGTGACGACCTGCAATCTTGTCACCCACTTCGATCTTGCGCTTTTTGGCCACATAGACCTTCACCATCTTGCGCACGCCATATTGCAATTCATCGCCGTGCTTGATGCGTTCGCGGGATTTCTTGTAGATATTTTCGCTTTGTTCCAAAGATTGCTTGATCTTCAGTGCGATATCCTGATAGATAATGTTGTTGATGGAGTTATCTTCCACCATCTCCACATCCAGATCCAGCTTCTTGAAGTTTATCCGTTTGAGATCTTCTTTGCTGATCTTTTTGCCTGGGGCTATGAAAGTGGCATTGGTCTTTTCATCCCATATTGTCTTAGCTTTTTGTCCCAGGAGGATGGCGGAGAGCTTCTCTTCCTTAAATTCTTCCACTTTTTTGCGGCGGAGAGTCAATTCGTCTTTCAATTTCTTGATCTTTTCATCGTTCTCGTCTTCCATATCCGTACCATCTTCGAGGCGAGAGAATACTTTGACGTCGATCACCACGCCTTCCATGCCGGGTTTGGCTTTCAGCGAGCTATTGGTAAAATCACCAGCCCGATCACCAAACAGAGCCCGCATCAAGTTCTCTTCCGGAGAAGGATCAATCTCAATGCTTTTGGGTGTGACTTTACCCACGATGACATCGCCGGCGTGAATCACGCTACCCACTCTGATGATACCTGTTTTATCCAGATTTCTCAGAGCATGGGAAGGCACATTAGGGATGTCATAAGCCAGTTCTTCACGTCCGTTTTTTACATTGCGTACCAGCACTTCCATTTCTTCGATATAGACAGAAGTAAGGGTATCTTCCCGGGCTACTTTCTCGCTGATGATGATTGCATCCTCATAGTTGTATCCATACCATGGCATAAATGCAACCATCATATTGGTGCCCAAAGCCAGACGATTGTCTTCCACACAAGCTCCGTCGGATAAGGGCTGGCCCTTTCTCACGGTATCTCCGATCCGTACTGTAGGACGCTGATTGGCACAAGTATCTTGATTCGTGCGGACAAATTTCTTGAGATGAATCCGGCTTCCACCCCCCAGATAAAGGGCTTCGTCCTTTTCATTGAGCGCTTTCAGATCTATATGGGCAGAGGTTACATTCACCACGGTGGCATCAAAAGGGGCCACAGCGATATCTGAAGTATCCATGGTAGCGATCTTTTCCATGCCAGTACCCACTACAGGAGCCTGAGGATTGATCAGCGGAACTGCCTGACGCTGCATGTTTGAGCCCATCAAGGCACGATTTGCGTCGTCATGCTCGAGGAAGGGAATCATGGCTGCGGATACCGAAACCATCTGTTGCGGGGCCACATCCATGTATTGAATTTCTTTGGGCTTCATCTGAAGGTATTCACCCTTTTCACGGGCAAAGACAGTCTCGTCGATGATTCTGCGATTGTCATCCAGATGCACATCGGATTGAGCTATGATGTATTTTTCTTCTTCAGCAGCATCCATATATACGTATTCATTGCTCACGACTCCATCAATCACCTTGCGGTATGGGGTTTCCATAAAGCCCAGGGGATTGATCCGGCTGTAGATGGCCGGCGATACGATGAGACCGATATTGGGACCTTCTGGAGTCTCAATCGGGCACACACGGCCATAGTGGGATGAGTGCACGTCGCGCACTTCAAAGCCGGCGCGGTCACGAGCCAGGCCACCGGGGCCCAGGGCAGAGAGCGCACGTTTGTGCCTGAGTCCAGCCAGGGGATTGGTCTGCTCCATAAATTGTGAGAGCTGTCCGGTGAGGAAAAATCCCTGCACCACGTTGATCAGCGCATTGCTATTTACCAGATCATGCACAGTGATTTCATCGATATTGGAGATCGCCATGCGTTCCTGGATAATGCGGGATACCATAGAAAGACCCGAATTATACTGTTCCTGGATTAGTTCACCAACCGTGCGCACGCGCCGATTGGCGAGATTGTCGATATCATCGATCTGGTCATAATCGTGATAGATGTTGATCAGGGTCTTGAAGATATGCACAAAATCTTCCACGGTAAGGGTCATGGTGGACATATCCACTTCGATGCCCAGCCGGGTATTGATCTTGTGTCGTCCTACCTCACCCAGATTGTAACGTTTTTCATTAAAAAACATTCGGTCAACCAGCATTCGAGCTGCTTCCACAGGAGCATCTTCGCCAGGACGGATCAAAGAATAGATCTTCTTCAGCGCTTCTTCCTGGTTATTGGTAGGATCTTTGGCGACGGTGTTTTCCAGGACCTTCCGGGCGATCTCATAATCGTAATCTATTACTTCCACTTTTTTGATCTTATGTTCGCCCAGGATTTTGATCAGGGTGTCATTCACCTGTTCATTGGCAAAAGCGATGGGCTCATCGATTCCATCTACCTTGATATCTTTGAACAAGTGGCGGTTTTTGGCATCTGCTAAAGTCTTTACTTCACTTTGATAAAAAGTCTTTCGCAAGTCGTGATTGGTGGATATTCCGATGGCGCGTAACAAAGTAGTCACAGGGAGCTTACGCCGTTTATCGATATGCACAAACATCACGTCGTGGATATCGATATCAAATTCCAGCCAGGAGCCATTGTAGGGTATCACCTTTGCCGAATACAGAGTTTTACCAGAAGGATGCTTTTCTTCAGAGAAAAACACTCCGGGAGAGCGCTGCAGCTGAGATATGATCACGCGCTCAGCGCCATTGACAATGAAAGTGCCCTGCTCAGTAACCAATGGTATTTCGCCCAAAAAAACATCCTGTTCCAGAGTGTCTTTGTGTTCACGACCAGTTTCGGTATTTTCAAAGACGGACAGGCGCAATTTTGCTTTTAGGGGAGCCTGATAAGACAGATTCCGCTCCCGACATTCGTCTATAGAGTATTTTTCCTGCAATACATTGTATTCGATGAATTCGAGCAGGAAATTTCCTTTGTTGTCTTCGATGGGAAAGATGGATTCGAAGACAGCCTGCAGTCCTCTTTTCGCTCTGCGCTGGGGATGAACATCCTTTTGCAGAAATTCATTGAAGGAATCCACCTGCATAGCCAGCAGATTCGGAATCTCTACTTCAGGGATGCCCAGTTCGGCAAATCTTCCGGAGATACGGGAATAACTTTTGATCTTTCTCAAAAGCTCACTCCTTTGTGTCTTTGCGACACATTCGGTAGGGGTTAGTACTTTGCATTTTTACACACTTCTTGCCAGCGGCTCATAGTATTGCCTGAAATATCAGCATCTGAGACATGGTCATAGCTTATCGATTTGACAAGCCAATTAGTCCAAAAAAAGTCCTGATGGACTTTTTTTGGACATATAACTTGGCAATAAAGCCGATTACTTGAGTTCGACAGTTGCGCCAGCGTCTTCAAGTTTTTTCTTTGTGGTTTCGGCTTCTTCTTTGCTTACTTTTTCAACGATCGCTTTCGGTGCACTATCTACCACATCTTTGGCTTCTTTGAGGCCGAGACTGGTGATTTCGCGCACTACTTTGATCACATTGATCTTCTTCTCACCAGGACTGGTAAGGATCACGTCAAATTCGCTCTGTTCTTCTACAGCTTCAGCAGCACCGGCAGGAGCGGCAAAGGCAGCCACAGGAGCAGCAGCGGATACGCCAAATATTTCTTCCATTTCTTTGACCAGTTCAGAAAGCTCAAGAACGGTCATTTCTTTAATCAGGTCAATTACTTGTTGTTTTTTATCGGACATCTTTCCTCCATCGGATATATGAATAATTTTTTCTTAGCTGGCATCAGCTTGTTTGTCGATAATGGCATCTACCGCATACAAGAATTTGCGGATGATACCATGGTTGACCGCCATGAATCCTGTGAGCGGAGCAGTCATACTGCCCAATACTCTGCCCAGGAGTTCGTCGCGGGTAGGAAGGGAAGCCAGAGCTTTGAGCTCTTCCTGGCCTAACACGTGTCCTGCCACGTATCCGACTTTGAAACTGGGGAAGCCGGCATCTTCCATTACTTCTTTGGTAAATTGGGCAAGCACGCGAGCCGGGGCGACTTCTTCTTCAAGGCAGATTGCCACCGCAGTGGGGCCAATCAGATAGTCGTCCAGTTCTGTGATCTCCAATTCGTTTAATGCAATCTTGAGCAGGGTATTTTTCTGCACCAGATAATCCACGCCATCATTACGGAAGCGGTTGCGCAGCTCATTCACCTGTTCGATGTTTATTCCCTTGTAATCCACTAGTATGATCGCTTTTGCGCCACGTAGTCTTTCGACCAGGTTCCTGACGGTGTCTACTTTATATTGTTGAACCATTTACTGTGCCTCCCTTTAGCTTTTCGCTGCCAAGGTTGCGCTTGCGACCTGTAGTTTGATTCCGGGTCCCATGGTGGTACACAGAGTGATGCTCTTGATAAAAACGCCTTTCAGGGTTGCGGGGCGTTCTTTGAGAATTGCGGCAAGGATGGCTTTGAGGTTTTCTTTCAGCTGCTGTTCAGAAAAGCTGATCTTTCCAGCCGGGATATGCAGATTGGCAAATTTATCGACACGATAAGTAACCTTTCCACCTTTGGATTCTTCCACGGCTTTGGCAACATCCATTGTTACAGTTCCCACTTTGGGGTTTGGCATCAATCCGCGTGGTCCGAGGACACGGCCTAATTTTCCGATCCGTCCCATAAGGTTTGGAGTGGCGATCACTACATCAAAATCAAACCACCCACCGGTGATTTTTTCGATGAGATCGTCCACACCGACGTAATCGGCGCCAGCGTTGCTGGCTTCTTCTGCTTTGTCACCTTCAGCAAACACAAGCACTCGCACGGTTTTTCCGGTTCCGTGTGGTAAAACCAGCGAGTTTCTGATCTGCTGTTCGGCTTTGCGAGGATCCACACCAAGATTGAAATGCAGCTCAACCGTTTCGTCAAACTTCGGAGCCGGCAGGCTCTTCAAAAGTTTGAGTCCTTCATCGAGTTCAAATCTCTTTTGGCGGTCATACATCGCATAGGCGACTTTGTACCTTTTACTATGTTTCATTGAATCTCCTTTATGAATACTATCTCCTGCATCATAGCATTAGCCGTCGATGGTGACGCCCATGCTACGTGCAGTACCGGCGATCATACTCATAGCGGATTCAAGGGAATGGCAATTCATGTCTTTGATTTTGAGTTCAGCGATCGTCTTTAACTGGGCTTGATTCAACTTTCCGACCTTGGCTGTATTCGGAGTAGAAGAACCCTTGGCCAGTCCAGCTTCTTTTTTTATCAGAACACTGGCAGGAGGAGTCTTGATCTCAAAAGTGAATGATTTATTCTTGGCCACATAGATCACCACCGGAAATACCATTCCGGGCTGATCCTGGGTCTTTTCATTAAACTGTCGGCAGAATTCGGGAATATTCACACCCACTTGACCCAAAGCCGGGCCAACGGGGGGAGCAGGAGTTGCTTTTCCTGCAGGGAGCTGCAATTTCAAAGTAGTTACGGCATCTTTTGGTTTTGCCATTGTATGTTCCTCTTAATCTATCTATTCTATTTTTTAATGATTTCTACTTGGTTCCCGCTCAGTTCGACCGGGGTTCTGCGTCCAAAGACGGTGACATCGATCACGAGTTTGTTGCCTTCATCGGCGGTCTTTTGTACTATACCCTCAAAATCTGAAAAGGGACCCGAGATCACTCTTACCATATCGCCCGGCATATAAGAGAAAGTCTTGAAATCACGATCCGGATCAGCAATGCCCAGGAGGCGATCAACCTCATCCTGAGGCAGAGCGATGGGCTCTTTGTGCTCCTTGCTCATCCCCAAAAAACTGGTCACACCGGCCAAACCCAAGATGTATGTCTTGAGCTCCGGACTCATCTCAGCTTCCAGGATCACATAACTTGTAAAAACTTTACGTTCCCGCTCGATCTTCTTGCCGTCCCGAATGATAAAAGTCTTGCGGACGGGAACTAAGATCTGACCTACGGATTCTTCTAAGTCGGTTCCTTTCAGACCCTTCTCGATCGCGGTCTTTACCTTGTTCTCAAAACTGGAGTAGGTATGGAGTACATACCATTTTTTTGCCACTGAGTATACCTCTTAAAAGAGTAATTCCAAGATCTTCGAAAAGCCAAAATCTACCATGGACAAAAAGACCGCCACGATGGCAGACATCACTATGACTACCAAAGTGCCTTCTTTCAGATCATCCCGGTTGGGCCAGCTTACGGATTTCATCTCGGAACGTACATCGCGGAAAAAGCGACTTACATTAGCTAATTTCATGTTCTCACCAAATACTTGTTTGGGCTCTCGCCGCAGATGTGCATGTGGCAGGACAGGCAGGAATCGAACCCGCAACCCCCGGTTTTGGAGACCGGTGCTCTACCAGTTGAACTACTGTCCTGCAACATATATTCCACAGCTGTTTAGCGCTGTTTGTGATTTGTGTGTTTCCGGCAGTTGGGACAGAATTTTTTCAGTTCCATTCTGTTCGGATGCTTACGTTTGTTACGCGTAGTCGTATAGTTACGATTTTTGCATTCTTCGCAAGCAAGGATGACAATATCTCTCATCTTATCTTACCGGATGCTTATTCTTTGATGCTGGAGACCACGCCACTACCGATGGTGTGTCCACCTTCACGGATAGCGAAGCGCAGACCCTGCTCCATGGCAATCGGAGTGATGAGTTCAGCGGTGATTTCCACATTGTCACCGGGCATAACCATTTTTACGCCTTCGGGCAGTTCCAGAGAACCGGTAACGTCGGTGGTACGGAAATAGAACTGAGGACGGTAACCGGTTTGGAACGGTTTGTGACGTCCGCCTTCTTCTTTGGTCAGGATATAGGTCTGTCCCACGAACTTGGTGTGCGGGGTGATGGATTTTGGTTTGGCCAATACCATTCCGCGCTCCACGTCGGTCTTGGCAAAGCCGCGCAGCAGGATACCGATATTGTCTCCAGCCTGGGCTTGATCCAAAAGCTTGCGGAACATCTCCACACCAGTACAAGTGGTTTCCACGGTCTCGCGGATACCCACGCGCTGGACCTTGTCGCCAACCTTGATCACGCCGCGTTCCACACGACCGGTGGCTACTGTGCCACGACCGGGGATGGAAAATACATCTTCCACCGGCATCAAGAAAGGCTGATCCACTGCACGATCCGGCATGGGAATATAAGAATCCACAGCATCCATCAAAGTCTGAATCTGAGCTTCACCTTCAGGATCACCATTCAAGCTCTTCAAAGCTGAACCGCGAATCACGGGAATCTCGTCGCCGGGGAATTCATATTTTTCCAGCAATTCACGAACTTCCATCTCGACTAAGTCAAGCAGCTCTTCGTCTTCGACCAGGTCGCATTTGTTCATGAATACCACTACAGCAGGTACACCCACCTGACGGGCAAGCAGAATGTGCTCGCGAGTCTGCGGCATGGGACCATCATAAGCGCTTACCACCAGGATAGCTCCATCCATCTGAGCAGCACCGGTGATCATGTTTTTGATGTAGTCAGCATGACCGGGGCAGTCAACGTGTGCATAGTGGCGGTTTTCAGTTTCATATTCCACGTGAGCAGTAGCGATGGTAATTCCACGTGCTTTCTCTTCGGGGGCGTTGTCGATACTATCGAAGGAACGGAATTTGGCTCCGCCCTTCTTACTAAGATAAAGGGTAATCGCCGCGGTGAGCGTGGTCTTACCATGGTCAATGTGACCGATCGTACCAATGTTTACGTGTGGCTTGGTACGTACGAATTTTTCTTTTGCCATTGTTCCTCCTGGAATTTCTTCCATGTCCTTGTTTATTCGCTATATAATTAGGGCGAGCTTGACGGGTATCACTACCCTAAGCTCAACCTTCTAAAATGGAGCTCAAGACCGGATTTGAACCGGTGACCTCATCCTTACCAAGGATGTGCTCTACCGACTGAGCTACTTGAGCTTATTGATCCGCCACCTAAAAAAGGCTGACAACAAAATGGAGCGGGAAACGGGGTTCGAACCCGCGACCCTCAGCTTGGAAGGCTGATGCTCTAGCCAACTGAGCTACTCCCGCTAAGAGCAAAAATGGTGGAGAGGGGAGGATTCGAACCTCCGAAGTCGTCTGACGACAGATTTACAGTCTGTTCCCTTTGGCCGCTCGGGAACCTCTCCACAGCTATGGAGCCGATGAAGGGAGTTGAACCCCCAACCTATTGATTACAAATCAATTGCTCTGCCATTGAGCTACATCGGCGTTAGGTTTTGCCAATAAATTTGACATACCACTTTTTGTCAATACCTTTTTTTCTGGCTCACTCTATGTTCTTCTGTGTATCGTATCTCTAACCTTGTTTTTAATCTCGGGATTTCTGTCAATAAAAATGATTGCTCAGGGTGTTTGAATCCCTCCCAATCCGCTTAATGATAAGATCTGCGACAGTCGGTTTTTGCCAGCAGCACACACTCACAAACCCCGCCAGGGGTGACAGCATATCTCCACGTCATTCCGGCCTTGAGCCGGAATC
>CAZCRD010000015.1:0-13320 GCA_964501025.1 uncultured Candidatus Cloacimonadota bacterium
CGAAGATACCGGCTGGATCTCCGAAGCCAGTGAAAATGAGATCCTGAGCAGGATTGCGCCCCGACTCAAGATTGCAGATCTGCTGATCATCGAGGACTATAACAAGGGTCTGCTCAGCGAGAAACTGATCAGAGAGACCTTAAAACTTTGCAAAACTTATCAGGTCCCCGTAGCAGTAGACCCGAAGCAGGTGAATTTCTTTTGTTACAATGAAGTAGACATATTCAAGCCAAATTATCTTGAATTGCAGAGCAATCTGGGACAGAAGTTTGCCAATGACGCGGCTTTTTTTGATTCTGCTTCTGCTCTGCAACAGAGACTTAATTGCAAATATCTGGTGGTGACCCGAGGGGCAAAGGGAATGTACATCTTTGCTGCGGATCAGCCCATGCAGCATTTGCCCAGCTTTGCCCGGGAAGTCTTTGATGTATCCGGAGCCGGCGATACCGTGATCAGCGCCTTGGGTCTGGCATATAGCACAGGAAGTGATATCCTCACTGCTGCTGCCTTCGCAAATCACGCGGCTGCTGTCGTTTGCGGAAAATTGGGTACCGCCCATGCCCAGAGCGAGGAGATCCTCAAAAGCTATGCTGCTCACCGATAAAATCATCCCCTCCGCCAGGATTACAGAGCTCAGCCAAAAACTGCAGTCTGAGGGCAAAAAGCTCGTATTTACCAATGGCTGTTTTGACATCCTGCATGCCGGTCACGTGACTTACCTTACCCAAGCCAGAGCTCTGGGTGATGTCCTGATTTTGGGCTTGAACAGCGATCTCTCGGTAAAGCGCCTCAAGGGTGACAATCGTCCTGTGAATGCAGAAATGCAGCGTGCCCTTGTGCTTGCCGGACTCAGTGCGGTGGATTATATCTGCATTTTTGCTGAAGATACCCCTTATGAGCTGATCAAAAAAGTGCAGCCGGATGTCCTGGTCAAGGGTGGAGATTGGCAGGTCTCCGAGATCGTTGGCTCGGATCTGGTGCTGGCCAATGGGGGATTGGTGAAATCCCTGAGCTTTGTAGAAGGGCTTTCTAGCACAAACATCATCCGCAGGTTAAAGGAACAAAATGCATAACGAAGATATCCAGGACAAAGGTCTTGTAACAGCTTTTGAACACGGCATAGCCACGGTGGAATTGCAACGTGGTGGCGGCTGTAGGGACTGTGCCATGCGAGGCTTTTGTTTCTCAAAAAACACACCTGCGGTCTTTCGGCTCCACACAGAGCTTAAGCTTCAGGTGGGAGACGAAGTGGAGCTGGAGATATCGGCTCAGGACAGAGTGCTGGCGAGTTTGCTGATCTTTGTCTTGCCAGTGATCTGTCTGATGCTGGGCTTTGTGCTGGCAAATCAGTTTTTATCCGAATTATATAGTATTATCTTTGCTTTTGGGGCAATGGCGCTTAGCTTTTTTATCATCCGGTTGTGTGATCGGAAATGGGGAGAAAAGCTCAAGATTGAGATAGCGAGGAAACTGTGAAATTACGTTTGAATGAGATGGTGTTTTATGGCTATCATGGGGTACACGACGAAGAGCGGCGCTTGGGACAACGCTTTGTGGTATCGGTAAGCTTGTATACAGATTCAGCTTTGGATGCCGGAATCCGAAATCTGGAAGATACGGTGGATTATACCAAGGTCTATGCCGAGATCAGGACCATCATGGAGAGTCAGCAGTTTCATCTGCTGGAATGCTGTGCCAATACCATCGCCGACAAATTGATCGAGGATTTCCCCTTGATCTCCAGGGTGAAAATCTGTATCCAGAAGCCTTCTGTACCCATTCAGGGCAGCCTGAAAAGTGTGGAGGTGGAGCTATCCCGGAGTCGCGTATGATCTATCACCTGTTATTGGGCTCAAACATGCACAATCCTGAGCTACAAATAGAGCTTGCTGTTCAAAACATCGAGCAGCTGCCAGAGATCACCGTGCTCAAACGATCCAGCCTCAGACGCAGCTTGCCTTATGGCAAGCTGGATCAGCCAGATTTTTACAATCAGGCACTGGAGCTGGAAAGCTCGCTGGCACCTCAAGCTCTGTTGAAAGCCATGCAGGAGCTGGAAACCAAGATGGGACGCATCCGGAGCAGTAAATGGGGTCCGCGCATCATTGATATCGACATCCTCTTGATCCAGGATCAGATCATTGCCACACCCGATCTGCAGGTGCCACATTACGACCTGCACAACCGAGCCTTTGCCCTGAATCTGCTCTGCGAAATCGCTCCCGATGCTCTGCATCCAAAACTACAAAAAACTATGTGTGAGCTACGGCAAGCCCTCAGCTCACCCGGAGGAAATACATGAAGCCACTTGCTGCAATAGTGCTTGCTGCCGGAAAAGGTACGCGCATGAAGTCTGAGCGGGCCAAAGTAACTTTCCCGCTGGCCGATAAACCTATGATACAACGCGTGGTAGATACAGCTCTCAAGCTTGATTGTAAGAGAGTAAGCGTGGTAGTGGGATGGAAAAAAGAAACCGTGATCAGCGCTTTGGAAGATGATGAGAGATTGATCTTTGTGACTCAGAGTGAACAGCTGGGCACCGGACATGCGGTGCAAATGGCTGCCCCCAGCCTGGCAGATTTTGAGGGAGATGTGCTCATCCTGTGTGGAGATGTGCCCCTGCTATCTGCTGATACCGTGCAAAAACTGCATGATAAGCATCTAAGCTCCGGCGCTGCAGCCACCGTATTGACCGCTACTTTGGAAGATGCCGGAAAGTATGGCAGAATGCTGCGAGATCCAGATGGGCAAATCTGTGGCATCGTAGAATACAAAGACGCCACTGAGGCGCAGCGTAAGATCCAGGAATTCAATACCGGGATCTATTGCTACCAGGCGGACAAACTCTTTGCTGCCTTGAGCCAGATCAGCAATCAAAACGAGCAACAGGAGTATTATCTCACCGATACCCTATCCATTCTCTACCAGGGTGGTGACAAGGTGGAAAGCGTAATCCTGGATGATCTGATGGAAGCATCAGGAGTGAATTCTCAAGAGCAATTGGCAGAATTGGAAGATATCTATCTCAATCAAGTGCGCAAAAAGTGGCTAAATAGTGGAGTGATGATGCACAATCCGGCTACCGTATTCATCGGGGATGACGTGGTTTTGGACTCCGATGTGGAAATCGGTCAGGGCTGTGTGCTCAAAGGGCATTGCACGGTAGATAGCGGAGTAGTCCTGGGACCAAATTGCTATCTGGAAAACGCCGTAATCTCCAATGACAGCATACTTCCCGGCCATAATATCATCATTGACAGCTTCATCAAAGAGCATGAAATCCTGGAATTTGGCTCCCGAGTGATCGAAGAAGAAGATTATGAATAAGAAATATCTGTATTCTCCCTGGCGCATTGATTACATCCTCGGGGAAAAACCAGAAGACTGCGTGATGTGCCGAGCCCGGGATCATGAACATGATGAAGACAATCTCATCGTGTATCGGGGAAAAGCTTGCTACATCATGCTAAACCGATATCCTTACAACAACGGTCACCTGATGATCGTCCCCTATGCGCATGTGAGCAGCATCAACGACCTGCCGCCTGAAGCCTGGCAGGAATCCTGTGACCTGATCAAAACCTGCGAGCGTGCTTTCCACGAGATGTATCACTGCGATGGCATCAATATCGGGATCAATCTGGGGACGGCGGCTGGTGCCGGGATAGCAGAGCATCTGCATATTCACATGGTACCCAGATGGTGTGGAGATAGCAATTTTATGAGTGTGGTGGCAGGAGAAAGAGTGATTCCGGAAGCATTTGAAACCAGCTATGAGCGGCTCAGACAAGCAGTTTTAAGACAACTAAATTGCTATGAATGAACGGTTGGATTTGACAACAAAGCCTACTTTTAAAAAGTGGTCTTCAAAAGCATGGTTCATCTATGCAGCAATAGCTGTCGTTTTGGCCGTAATCCTGTTTTGGGTGATTTCTGGAGGCAAAAACGCTGAAGATGGAAGTTATGCCTATGGCGAAGACCAGTTACCAGCCATTAAAGTGATCGTGTTAAATGGTTGCGGTTTTGATCAATTGGCAGCTGATTTTGCCAAGTCTATATCGCAAAAGAATATCGATGTTATCAGCTTGGGGAATACTCCCCGTCCGATCTACGATAAGTCCATTATCGTGATGCGAAAGGGTGATAAGCATGACCTTGCCCGTCTGCAAAAGATGACGGGGATCCAACGGTGGACAAGCGCGCTAAACGAATATCACAGCGCAGATTTTGATATCATCGTCGGACGTGATTACCAGCAGTTTACGAACTAAAAAATGGAGGAGATATTGCAGGACAATATCAAACTTGAAGCCATCCTGGAATGGCTCAACGATAAGAAAGCCGAGAACATCCGCGTTTATGAAGTGGAAGGCAAGACCGATTATACAGATGTAATAGTGGTCTGCGAAGGCAGTGCTGATCTACACAACAAAGCCATTGCCAGCCATTTGGTCGATATGGCCAAAGAACATCACTTGAGAGTATTGAGCAAAGAAGGTGTGGAATCCGGGCAATGGATCCTGATCGACATCGTGGATATCATCGTGCATATCTTTTTGCCTCAGACCCGTGATTTCTATAAAATAGATGAACTCTTTGAAAAAGTGAAAAACCGTGATCTGAATGAGGAAATTCAATGATCAAAGAGATTATCCACGCGCATCTGCTGGAAAGCCTGGAAAAATTGGGAATTCCCCATGTTAAGGACTTTAGCGTAGAAATACCTAATAATACTGAACATGGAGACTATTCCACCAATTGCGCCATGATCCTGGCCAAGGAAAACAAGAAAGCGCCAAAGGCTTTGGCAGAGGCTATCATCAAAGATCTGAAAAAGAATAAGGATTACAAGAAGATAACGATCGCCGGACCTGGCTTTATCAACTTCAAGCTGTCTTCAGCGTTTTTTCAGAGAATCTTTTGGGAGATACACAAGGCCGGAGCTGATTTTGCCACTTCGGATTTTGGCCAGGCTGAAAAGATCCTGATTGAGTTTATCTCCGCCAATCCTACCGGTCCGCTAAACATCGTGAATGCCAGAGCTGCTGCCTTTGGAGACACTCTGTATCGGGTGATGAAGAAGGTGGGCTTTGAGCCATCGCGGGAGTTTTATATCAACGACGCCGGAAATCAGGTGGATATCCTGGCAGAATCCCTTGAGCTACGGCTACGTGAGCTGCATGGCGAGAAGATCGGTGAATTTCCTTATGAAGCATATCATGGTGACTATGTGAAGCACCTGGCCCAAAAGCTGAATGCCACCGAAGGCGTAAGAGTCTTTATGATGACCGAAAAAGACCGGATGGAGCACCTCAAAGAATTTGCCCTGGCTGAACTCCTGGAGATGCAGAGATTCTCTCTGGAACGCTTTGGCGTGGTCTTCGATGGCTGGGTTTCGGAAAAAACACTAAGGGCAGAAGGAGTGGTGGAAGAAGTGCTCTCCTATCTCACCGAAGCGGATTGTACCTTCGAAAAGGACGACGCCATCTGGTTTGCCTCTACCAAGTATGGAGATGACAAAGATCGGGTATTGATGAAATCCGATGGCTCCATCACATATTTTGTGCCCGATCTGGCCTATCACCTCACCAAGATCCAGCGGGGGTTCCACACCCTGATCGATATCTTTGGTCCCGATCACCATGGCTATGTGCCCAGAATCAAAGCTGCGTTCAGAGCTTTGGGCTACGACGACAAGATGCTGGAAATCATCTTCTTGCAACAGGTGAATCTCTTTGAGAGTGGTGAACGGGTCAAGATGAGCAAACGGGCCGGCAAGATCGTGACAATGGACGACCTGATCAATGTGGTGGGCAAAGACTCTGCCCGCTATTTCTTCATTGCCAGAAAAGCCAATGCGCATCTGAATTTTGATCTGGAACTGGCAATGCAGCAGAACAACGAAAACCCGGTCTATTACTGCCAATACGCTCATGCCAGAATCTGCAGCATCATCAAAAAGGCCAGGAAAGATAAAGTATGGCCCAAAGCATTCAAAAAAGAATTGCTGGGCAAACTCAACAAAGCTGAAGAGCTCGCTATCATTCAGAAACTCTCCGACCTACCGGAGCTACTGACCCTAATCTCCATTCACCGGGAGCCTCACCGCCTCACCACATACCTGGAAGAGCTATCTTCCATGGTTCATAAATACTATGCTCGCTATCAGATTGTGAGCTCCAAGAGCAAAGCTTTGTCTCAAGCCAGACTCATGCTGCTGAATTCAGTAAAGAGTGTGATGACGATAGTGTTTGATCTGATGGGAATCTCAGCGCCGGAAAAGATGTAAGAAGATGCAACGCTTGATGCGTAAGCTGAGCCAAAGTGACTTGAGCCAGGTGATCAATATTGAGAATCAAGCCTTCTCCCATCCCTGGCCGGCTGACGCTTTCAGTGAGTCCATCCTGCAGCACTCCCGAGGGTTGGAAGTGGATGGCAGGCTCTGTGGCTATATCTTTTACCATGTGATCATGGATGAAGCAGTAATCCTGAACTTTGCCATAGACCCGCAATTGCAGCGACAGGGGCATGGCGAGTATTTGCTGCTGGAAAGCCTGAAGGAACTAAGCAGGCAGGGCTGTACCCATTTTTACCTGGATGTGCGGGAAAGCAACATCGGTGCCATCAAGCTCTATGCAAAGCATGGTTTTGTTCCGCTGGGAAAACGCAAGCTGTATTATTCAAATCCGGATGAAGATGCTCTCGTAATGGGACTCATTATCCACTCTCAAGGAGATACTCATGACCTATGAATATGACTATCTGGTATTGGGCAGTGGCATCGCCGGGCTGATCTTCGCCTTGCAAGTGGCGCCGCGGGGGAAGGTAGCTGTGATCAGCAAGAGCGGACTCTATGACTGCAATACAGACTACGCTCAGGGTGGCATTGCTGCAGTTTTGGATGCCACCGATTCATTTGACAAACACATCGAAGATACCTATAGTGCCGGAGCTGACCTGGGCAAAAAACAGGTGATCAGGCAGATTATCGAGCAGGGCCCGCGCTTGATCCAATATCTGATCGATCTAGGCACAGATTTTACCCGCCGGGATAATAGCTACGACCGTCGTCTGGAAAACCTTTCCCTTACTCTGGAAGGCGGACACACTCATCGCCGTGTGGCTTATGCTGCAGATAGCACCGGACATCAGATCATGGAAGCGCTGATCAAGCGCTGCGATGAAAACCCGGCCATTGATATCTATGAAAACCGCATCGCCATCGACCT
Source organism: uncultured Candidatus Cloacimonadota bacterium (assembly GCA_964501025.1). Lineage (GTDB taxonomy): Bacteria > Cloacimonadota > Cloacimonadia > Cloacimonadales > Cloacimonadaceae > UBA5456. The sequence continues at coordinate 7,230 of CAZCRD010000015.1, forward strand.
CATCACCCAGCATCATGTGACCAATGACGATGGATTCATACCCCGAATCTCCTGCTGGGGAGCTTATATCCTCGATTCCGTGACCCATGAAGTTGATATTTTCAAAGCCCATAAGACCATGCTCGCCACTGGTGGAGCTGCCCAGATTTTTGGCCATAACACCAATCCCGATGTAGCCACTGGCGATGGCATGGCTATGGCGCGTCTGGCTGGGGGAAGGCTGGCAAATATGGAATTTGTCCAGTTTCATCCCACCGCATTCTGGAGCCCTGAAGGCGATACTTTCCTGATCTCGGAAGCTGTACGTGGCGAGGGGGCGATTTTGAGATTGACCGATGGCAGCAGCTTCATGGAAAAATACCACCCCAAACGCAATCTGGCTCCCCGTGATGTGGTTTCCAGAGCCATCGACAGCGAGCTGAAACGCCGGGGGGAGAAATTCTGCTGGCTGGATGCCACCGGAATCCCTACACAACAGCTGCGTAAACACTTTCCTTACATCAATAGCCGCCTGCAGGAACGAGGTATAGACTTTACCCGCGAACCCTTACCAGTGGCCCCAGCAGCCCATTATTTTTGCGGAGGTGTGATCTCCACCATCGATGGACTCACCGATATCCGCAATCTCTTTGCTGCAGGAGAAGTAGCCTGCACAGGCTTGCATGGCGCCAATCGCCTGGCCTCAAATTCGCTTTTGGAAGCTCTGGTGACGGCTTACAATGCAGCGAATCATCCCTCCATCGAAGAAAAAGTGAGCTTCCCCAATATCCCACAGTGGCGTCTGATGGGAGATTTTAATGAAAATGAATGGGTCGTGATCAGCCACAATCGTGAAATTATCGGCACCATCATGCAAGGCTATGTGGGCATCCGCCGCTCCCGCCGCTTGCTCAAATATGCCCTGTCGCGCATGGAAAATATCTACAACGAGATCAATAACTTTTACCAACACAACTCGGTGCGTCGGGAAGTGGTGGAAACCAGAAATATGGCGGTGATAGCCATCGCTGTGATCCGCAGTGCGCTATCCCGAAAAGAGAGCAGGGGAGCGCATTTCCTGATCGACAAACCGCAGCGGGACGATCTGCACTATCAGCATGATACCATCATCTAAGGAAAAACTATGAGCGGATATTTTGTCACTTTTGAGGGCATAGAGGGTAGCGGAAAAAGTACTCAGGTAAAGTTGCTGGTGGATTATTTGAGCAAGCACAAGCAGCCTTATCTTACCACCCGAGAACCCGGTGGCACTGCCATCGCCGAAGCGATCCGTAAGATCCTGCTCGATCCGCTTTGCTCCGAGATGCTGCCCGAAACCGAGCTCTTGCTTTATTGTGCCTCCCGGGCTCAACACACCGGAGAGCTCATCCTGCCAGCCTTGCGGGCAGGCAAGGTGGTGATCTCAGATAGATATTATGACAGCACCTATGCCTATCAAGGCGCAGCTCGAGCCCTGGATTATGCTGTAATCGATCAACTCACTGCTTTTGCCACCTTTAACACAATACCAGATCTCACTGTGCTGCTGGATCTTCCGGTGGAAGCCGGGCTCAGCCGCATCAAAAGCCGCGATCTGGATAGACTGGAGCAGGAGGACATCTCTTTTCACAGAAAAGTGCGCCAACAGTTTTTATTTATTGCCAAAAAACACGCCTCCAGATATCTTGTATTGGATGCACTAAAAGAGCCGGATGAGATACACAGACAGATCATTCGGGCACTTAAATTCTGACAGGAGACTACAGCATGAAGCCAAAACAACGCACTGCCCTAATCACGATCGCAGGAATGTGGTTTTTGACCGCCACTTTGCTGTTGATAGCCACCAATGCGTTTGCCCAGTCACGTCCCAATTCGGGAAACATATACAGCCAAATCCAGATTTTTAGTGAAGTATTGCAAAAACTCAAGCAAAACTATGTAACCGAACTCTCGGATGAAGAATTGATCGAAGCTGCAATTGATGGCATGCTGAGCTCCACGGATCCTCATACAAATTACTTTACGGCAGATGAATTCACGGATTTTACCTCGAGCACCAAAGGCTCCTTTGGGGGACTCGGCATTCAGATCGACAAGATCGGAGATTACATCACTGTGGTCTCCCCCATCGAAGGTACTCCTGCCTATAGAATGGGGATTACTGCCGGAGATCGCATAATCAAGGTGGATGGCGAAAGCATAGTTGGCGTAACCACCGACGAATCCATAAAAAAAATGCGAGGCGACGTGGGAAGCGAAGTAGTGATTACTATTGCACGTCCCGGCATTGCTGAACCCATAGATTTTACCATCATCCGGGACAATATCAAGATCAAAAGCGTACCCTATAGCTTCAAGATGAGCAATGATGTGGGCTATATCAGGATTAGTCAGTTCAACCAAAACACCAGCACCGATCTTCGCACAGCCTTGAATGATCTGGAATCTGAAGGTATTATCGGCTTGATTATCGACTTGAGATTCAATCCCGGTGGGCTTCTGGATCAAGCAGTTGATACCGTCAACCAGTTTATCGGACACAATAAATTGGTGGTCGAGACCAAGGGCCGCACCCGTCAGGAATCCATCTACACCAGATACAATACCACCCCACCAGAATACCCCATCGTGTTGCTCGTAAACGAAGCTTCGGCCTCTGCTTCCGAGATCTTTGCCGGCAGTTTGCAAGATTGGGACAAAGGTCTGGTAGTAGGAAAAACTACCTTTGGCAAAGGCAGTGTGCAACAATTGGTTCCGCTGTCAAATGGCAACGGGATCAAGATCACAACCTCATATTATTATATCAAAAGCGGACGCTGCATACACAAGATGAGCAACGATAAGTTGCTCACCGGGCAACAGGTTTCAGAAGACGAACTCAAGCAAGAGGACGAAGAAAACCACAGTCAGGTGTATTTTACCGAAAAAGGTCGCGAAGTATATGGTGGAGGTGGCATCACTCCTGATATCGAAGTGGGAAACGACACCCTTACCCGTTTTGGGATTGACCTCAGACGCAAGAATGTCTTCTTCAATTATGCTGTGGATTATCTGGTCGATCACGATCACCAGCTCTCTCCGGACCCGGAGATTACGGCAGAGATCATGAACGACTTTTTGAACTACGCCAGAGAACAGGATATCAGCTATACTGCAGCGGATCTGGACAGCACCAGAACCTTCATCGAAACCAGCATCAAAAGCGAACTCGTGCGCAAGGTATATGGGGATCTGGAAGCATACAAAATCTCAATATCACAGGACAAACAATTGCAGAAAGCGGTCTCGCTCTTTGACCGTTTCAAGACTCTTGACGACATGTTTTTATACGCAAAAGAATTCAACACACCAAGGTAGGCTAAAATGTACAAATTCGAAGAACTCAAAGATATGCTGATCTATGTGGCAGATGATGATGAGATCAATCTCCGCTTGATCAAAACCGTGCTCAATCAGGCGGGATATCATAACCTGAAGCTATATTTTGATGGTAAATCCATGATGAATGAGCTGACCCACAACCGCCCTGATCTGCTGCTGCTGGATATCATGATGCCCGGCTTTAGTGGCTATGATGTCCTGGAATGGATCAAACAAGATCCCACTATGGAAGATATCCCCATCATCATGATTACCGCTGCTGCCCTGGATGAAAACATGGAACCCCTGGAGCGCAGCTTTGAACTGGGAGCAATGGACTACATCAGCAAACCATTTTCAAATCTGGAACTGGTGCAAAGAGTTAAGAGTGCCCTCAGGATGGAAAAGCAACGTCAGGAATTGGAAAACGCCGCCAAGCAGATCCGCTCTCTGGAAAAGCTGATCCCAATTTGCTCCTATTGCAAAAAGATCCGAGCCGACAAGGACTATTGGCAGGAAGTAGAGGGATACATCTCCGAACACACCGACACTATGTTCTCACATTCCATCTGTCCAGATTGCTATGAAGAGCACGTCAAACCGCAATTGGATAAGCTCAAAAAAGAGAAGAACAAAGGCTGATATTGCCCAGATGTATCATGGCTCATATCCCTGGTCGTAAAGGCTTTGGGGAAGTGAAGGGTTTGGTTTGTGCAGCTTCAGGGCTGCCCATCTCCAGATTGACAGCCCAGGCTTTGATGCCTTGAGGTGGCAAATTGTGTTTGCCACAAACGCCCTAACCTTTCCCTGAAAGCAAGTTCGCTGCTTCAACCAAATCTGAGTTTGGCAGCCCAGTCGCAAGGCGTCAAGTAGGGCTTGGCACTATATTAGCTTTCTCTCTCGATCAGGACTTTCTCCACAAAACGAGAATACATCAGCTTTGCTACTCCCATGTATTTCAGCCGGAAGCGAATCGTATCACCGGTCTTGTAGCCTCGAGGATTATCCCCCAGATCATAAACAGTGAGATCGCTACTGTTGCCAAAGAAATGTAACTCCGGATCTTCCGGAATCAGGTGATCAGCATCTACGTCCAGCACACCAAAATCCATAATCGCTTTGTAACTGAGGCTTTCATCGTCCAGCTCAGTTTCATCTGCAGTGTTGCCAATAGCAGCATCAGAGACAATGCCATCGGGTTGATTCTCTTTTTTGTAAAGCTCCACGATGTTTGCTTCGAAAGTAAAAGCACCAGTATTTAGCCCCAATAAGGGTTTATTTTCCAAAGGTGATGTACCCAAAAACGCAGCTTCACCGATGCGGAAATGATTGATCCCCTGCGGTACTTTACCCCGCTCCAAGATCGGCATCGTGATGCTGCTGGCCCCAGAAACCAGCTCCATGCTGCGCTTAAACTTCGCTTCAATAATCTGTTCATAGAGTACGAGCTGGATCAATTTGTCGTAAGTCGGTTGGATGCCATACATACAGCCCAGATTAGTCCCGATCCCGATCACCTGGATTTTGGGTAATCTGAATACGCTCTTGTAAAACGGAATCAGCCCCTCGCGTTTGATCCCTTCGCGCAATTCACCCATTTCTACCATCACGATCACCTGATGCATCTTATCCTGCTTCACGGCTTCTGCACTCAGCGCTTTGATGGTGGAGAGAGTACTATTGAGCGAGATGTCAGCATATTTCACGATTTGGGGTACGTTCTTGATTGCCGGGGGTTTAATATACATGGTCCTAAGGCTGGGATTGAGTTCTTTGACCATACGCAAGGATTTGCATTGCGAAACTGCGATCGAGTGAGTTCCCAATATCACCGGATGCTGCAGGAGTTTGGATAGCACCGCCTTATCTGTGCCTAATACTTTTACCACCAGAGACCACTCTTTCTCATGCTTGCGCATAAAAGCTGAGATGGTCTCAATGTTCTCGATCAAACGATCGATATGAACTTTTAAGCGTGCCATCTTAGCTCCTTACCCAACGCATTTCAGCGTACTTTGTCGTGAAGCCCATACGCTCATAAAGACGCTTGGCTGGATTGTCATACTCCACATGCAAGGCAATATCCCCATCGGCTGTATCAAAGGCTTTTTGCAAGAGCTTGCCGCCGATACCCTTACCTCGCTGTGAGGCATCCACCGCGATGTAGATCAGATAGTATTCCGGGATAAATTCTTTCATACCGGTCTCGTTCATCACCACAGCTCCCACCAGTTTATCATCATCAAAGGCTGCAATGATGTAACCACCTCGGCCCGGATCTTTGCTGAAAGCATAATCAATGGCCTTTTCTATCGCTGATTTGGTATCCCGAAACCGGTCCAGATGAGTGTGTAGAAATTCTATCAAGTCATTCTTATTCATTCGTTTTTCAAAATCTGTTTGTCCAAAAAAGTGTTCAATCTTCAACATAATAAGCTCCTTTTTGCATTTATTGTTGATACAGATTCGTAACAACCAATACGTAAAGCCATTATTATCAAAGATATAAACCATGTCAAGCTTTTTCTTGATGCATGATAGGGATTTTCCTCAAACTGCTGGCGTTATCCCAAGCGATTGGCAAATAGACACTAAGGATTCCGTAACCGGCATAGGCTACCTTGCCTGCTCAGAGCTCGCTTTTGTGTTACAGAAAAATCGGAGCTTTGGAAAGACTCCGTTACGTAAGGTAGCATTCCGATGCTACGAATGAACAATTCTTTTCACGGAGCTGTGGAAAGACTCCGTT
>CAZCRD010000016.1:0-6353 GCA_964501025.1 uncultured Candidatus Cloacimonadota bacterium
ATCACTTTCCAGCAAATTTCGCAGCCTAGGACTTAACAAATGTAAGGGAATTGGATGTTGATCATCAAACACAAAGGGTATTCTCTCTTTGCCATATAGTCTGGCACAAAGATCATTCATAAGACCAATTTCCCCTGCTGTTTTCTCATTGTTTGAGTCAACAAATAGCTTTGTAGCTCGATAGATTATGCTAAGTGCATCCAGTTTCATAATCTTAGCCTCCTTTTTAATATATACTTATGCTATACGTGCCAAATATGGGCAGTATGCTGAATCGGTCAAGAACTTTTTCCCCCAAGTTTAACACAAATCTCATAGGGGAGAATGCTTGTAGTGATTTCATCTTGACAATAAGCCTGTGGGCAAGATTCTGCTCCATAGATATGCGTAAGAGGAGCTATCATGCATTACATCATATATTTAGGGATAAGATTATACAATGATGCGGGATCACTCTCGCAGATAGTAAGACTTGAGATGAATTTCGTAGTAACTTGCAAATCCAGAATACAATAAACACGGTATGATCGTGAAGGTAATCGAACTAATTGAGTTTTACTTTGCGCATCACGTGATCTTCAGTGTAGCACTGATGCTTTTGGTGGGCTATCTCTTTGGGCAGATTGCAGAACGCATCAAACTTCCTGCCATTACCGGATACATTCTTGCCGGTGTGGCAATCGGGACCAGTGGCTTAAAGCTGATTCGTCCAGCAAACATGGAGATGCTCTATGTGATATCTGAGCTGACCTTATCCTTTATTGCGGTTATCATTGGGGGTGAATTTTCTTTTCACAAGCTGAAGATGTATGGCAAGAGCATTTTGATTCTGACTCTGGCGCAGATGCTGCTCACTTTTCTGTTAGTATCATTTGGTTTGTATCTCATTGGTCTGCCAAATTACATAGCCTTTGTATTGGGGGCAATTTCTGCGGCTACTGCACCTGCCGCCACGGTGGTGATCGTGGAAAAGCTCAGAGCGAAGGGCAGGTTTGTAGATTATCTATATGGCATTGTGGCGCTTGACGATGCCGGCACTGTCATCCTCTTTTCGGTGGCATTTGCCATTTCAGCTGCTCTGATGGGTCCAGCGGAATTGGTGCTCTCAAATGCCTTGTGGCATGCGGTGAGCGAGATCATTTTATCTGTAGTCATCGGTGCTTTGGCCGGGGCAGCGATTCACTTTAGCACAGTGAAAAAGCGCAATCTGAATGAGATCAAGATATTGGCCCTGGGCTTCATTTTCTTGAGCACTTCCATTGCCATCAGCTTGAAGCTTTCACCGTTGATTGCGAATATGACCCTGGGCATGCTACTGGTGAATCTAAATAGCAGACATGTGCGAATCTTGTTTTCTTTTGAGCCTCTCACCTCTGTGCTGTACGCCATATTTTTTGCCATAGCCGGGGCAGAATTGCGTTTGAGTGTATTTAGTGATTTCTCCATTCTGCTGGCGGGGATGGTCTTCATTGGATTACGTATGCTCGGAAAGTATGGGGGAGTATATCTGGGGTCGATCTTATTGGGCTTGCCCAAGACTATCCGTAACTACTTGGGTCTAAGTCTTTTTCCTCAGGCAGGAGTGGCCATTGGTCTGGTTCTTTTTGTGCAGGCATCTCCTGTGGTGCAAAACGCATCCTCAGCGATTCAGGTGGATATTGCCAAAATGATAAACATAGTGCTAATGTCCGTATTTTTCAATGAAATAGTGGGTCCGCCCCTATCCAAACTCGCAATCATAAAAAATCTCACGGGGAGAAAAGCATGAATCTGGCAGAAGTGATAAAACTGGAATCCTGCAGCATAGATTTTGATGCCAAAGACAAAGACGAAGCTTTGCATCACATCGCGGCGCTTTTTAAGCGTGTACATGGCTTTGCCGAGATCAAAGAGGAAGAGATCTATGGGCAGTTAAAGCTCCGGGAAGACATTGGAAGTACAGGCTTTGCGCATGGGGTCGCCATGCCCCATTGCCAGATTGAGGGTCTGGACCGGTTTTACATCAGCCTCGCCATCTGCCGCAAAGGGGTGTATTTTGATTCTATTGACCGCAAAAAGTCACGCATTTTCGTGTCGATTGTAGGTCCGAAGGATCAACGGAACGAGCACCTGCAGCTTTTGGCAGCCTGTTCGCGCATCATCAAGCAACCCGGGGTAACTGCCGAATTGTTGCAGGCCAGCTCACGCATCAATCTCTATGAAGAATTTCTGACCCATGCTGACAATGGCTCCGGCAAGATATCTTACAAAGGCAAGGATAAATTGCTGCTATTGATCGTCCAGGACGAAGGCATCTTGCAGGATATCACCGAAGTCTTCATCGAATATGGCATCCAGCAATCCATTATTGTGGATGGTTCCCAGATGGAAAACCTCATCTCCAGGGTGCCGCTTTTTATGGGCTTTTTCAATTTCACCGGAGACAAAAATCCAGGTACAAAAATTGTATTGGCCAAGATTGTGAAAGACCATATCAATGCCATTATCACCGGTTTGGAAGATATCTTTGGGGATCTGGATTCCTTTTCCGGACTCAAGCTGCTGGTGCTGGATATCTTCTTTGCCAAGGGATTTTGAGCTCCAAAATATCCAGGCAACAGGGCGAGTTAGAATTGAGATCCATTATTGTAGTATCTACACAACAGGCTATCTGAGATGGCTCCCCTCAGGGACTCCGTGAATAGTAATGGGGTGATATGCCAAAATCACTCTTTTTTTGGGGTAAGTTTTGGGGATAAGATCGCTTGCCACCTCATAACTCTGTATTATTTCTTAATCTTTTCTTGAACAGATCTGATTACTAAAACTTGATAAAAGCTGGATTGACGCATAATAGAAACTCTTGCAGGAGACACCATAAGTGGCTAACAATATTCCAGATATGGTACAAAAATTGCGTAATATCATGAATAGAGAAAACATTCTCCTGGGAGATATCATGAGAAGCTTTACCATTGCTCTGTCCATTATACTTGCAAGTTGCTTAGGCCAGCTTAAGGCACAGCTTAGGGATTTTGGTAGTGAGGCTATTACTTGCACAGCCGCTGTGAATTGTGCGATTGAGGATGAGGATTATCTGTATCTGGGCACCAACGGCGGATTGATCCGGCAGCATAAGCTTACAAAGCTGCGGGATCTGTATCACATTGCAAATTCCACTCTTCCATCAAATAAGATTAATGCGCTGGTCTTTGATCATGAACATACTCTGTGGATTGGCACGGATCGTGGAATCAGCACTTGGGATGCCAATGGCTGGCAGGATTATCAGTATGAGATGCCGCTGGACTGTGTCTCAGAGATCTGTGTGGATGATACCGGGATAGTGTATATCTGCGGAGTGGTAAACAGTATTGACAGGCTGGTAAGCTATGACGGGAATGACTGGATTGTGTACAATACATATAATTCTGGGTTTCCTTGTGTGAGTGTGGTGGACATAGCTCCGATCCCCGGCGGAGGTGTGTGGACCCTATCTTATGAATTCTATGAGTGGGAGGGACCGGGAGGCACCGGTGGATATGAATTGTCAAACTACCTCTGCTGCTTGATAGATGGTGAATTGGAAGTGCGTGACCTGACTCAGGAATTACAGTTAGATGTGACAGGGAATCATATTGTGGAATTTGAACCCGTTTCTGATGGCAGTTTCTGGTTTTTATCCAGGAATCCATATTATAACAACGGTGTGTCAAAGTATCAAGATGCTCAGTTGACTTTTTTCGCAGCTGCCGATATTTTTGGGGTTCCTGCGACTCCATATTCCATCAAACTCAGTAGCGAGGAAAATCTGTGGGTTTCATCCAGCTCTGCTCTGGCATCTATCCCGGCGGATCTGAGTGCGGCCACTGTTTATCCTATGTCCGAACTGGATAACTATGGCCGATTCATTCTGCATAGTGATGATGAACATATCCTGATCTCAGCATCAGAAAACGGATATGGTTACGAAAATACCAATGGTTATATATGCTTTGACGGCAATGAATTCACTGAGTATAGCACCATGATTTCTCCAATCAATGAAACTTGGGATTTTGGAGCTTATACGGTTGATAATGCGGGTAATCTGTGGATTGCAGCGGAACAGAATCATGGTTTATTCAGATGGAATTCATCTGGCTGGACTCATTATGACATGTCTAATAGCCCCATTAGTTCTAACTACATCAATAGTCTTTATGCTGACCCCACAGGCGGGATCTGGGTGGGAACCATAGGTCATCTGACTTCTTTTATCAATGATAACTGGACCGTCTATGACTGCGAAGATATGGGCTTGTGGCATCCCAAACAGATAGTGCGAAACTCATATGATCAGCTTTACGTAATTGATAATTCCAGTATTTTCATCTTCGATATCTCAGCAGAGAGCGGAGAGATCTTTCTTAGCACGGATGAGGGGACTTTGCCCAGTAACTGGATTCGTGACATCGTGGTGGATGCAGATAACTATCTTTAGGTTGCCACTCTCTCCGGCTTAGTACGCGCCAGGGGCAACAACATAACGCAGTTCACTGTGGATAATACGGACTTCAGCACCCACGATTTTCGTGCTCTGTGTGTGGATGGCGAGGATGTATACATGGCAACTTACGAAGGTGAGGTAGCAAAGTATACGGGACAATTTGAAATGCAGGATTTCTCGACTTTTACTTTTCCGCCTCAGCAAGTGATGGATATGGCAATTGATAATGAGCATCAGCTCTGGATCACAAGGCAATACGGTCCGCTCTATCGCTATGCGGAGGGGGAACTTGTGCGTGCTGATACTCCCGGGTATGCGCTTACCAATAGTTATTATTCCATGATCCTCGCAGCAAATGACGGCAGCAAATGGATACATGTATACCCCGGCTGCATTGTCTCTTTTGACGGGGAGATCGTTTCAAACGATGATCCCCAGGCTCCTTTAAGCTTTGGCATCCAGCTCTCAAACTATCCCAATCCATTCAAAGAAGGTACCACCCTGAAGTTTAAAAGTCCAGTGAGTGATAGCTATGATTTGAGTATTTACAACCTCAAAGGCCAAAAAGTATATGGCACGATAGTCGATGCCAAAGCGGCAGATGAGAGAACCTGGTATTGGGATTCACGGGATGATAAAGGCAATAAAGTGGCCTCAGGCATATATCTGTTCAGGATAAAAGGGAGCAAGCACTCGGCAACGCGCCGTATTGTATTGCTAAAATAAAGCGTAGAACAAAGTAATAATTCCGATACAGGTTTTGGCATTATCTGATTGGACATACATGCAGTTCCAGATGGTAATGCCCATTACTGCGATGTTGATCTGAGCAAAATTCTGCCGGGGAAGAAGAATCCAGATTTATGGCCACCGGCACCGATGAGGTGGTAGACAAACAGGCCAGCTGGGATACCATCAGCCTGCACGACAGAATCTGGAGAGTGGTGCTGATCTACAAAGGATAAGCCTCAGCTGGATCCGAAGAGTATCTTGAATCACGGCAGAGATTACAAGCCGGATAGTCTCTGCCGTTTTTTGGGATCATCAAAAACCACCTCTTTGGGATCAAAAGCATCCGGATCAAAATCCCCGTCCAGCCAGGATAGATAGTCCTGATATTGGGGGTGTTTGGGATGTGAGAGGATCTCCAGCATGTTGTAATAGCCATACAAGCCGCCGCAATCTTCGGGAGGGCAGGCTCTTTTTCCGGCAAGGCAGAGGGGATAGCTTTGCGCAGGATCCGCAGGAACAATCTTTTCCAGCAAGATCGTGTGTTCCCAATCATCACCAAAATCATATACATACATAACTTTGGGATGATCCAGGTTAAAGTATTTGCTGATCTTCTCTTTCACGCTTTTCAGATGTTCATTTGCTTCCGGAATGCCGATTTCGATACTGCCAAAACCGCCATAAGTACCGATCTCGAAGACGTGCAGATGATAGTCCATCCAACCCATTGCATCTTGAATGGCTACATGGAGATCCCAAAAGCTGTAGTTTTCCGGAACCTGGATCCTTCTCCAGATCGGAGGTTTACTGTCTTTGAGAGTGATCTTGAACTGATAGACATTAGCGAATTTCGGAGCCATATCTTCTCCCTTGAGTTTTTTTGTTAGTTGAGCAGAGTCCGGTCTGCACACAGGATATCAGGCAGAGTGAAGATCTGCCAGGCTTGCTATGTTCACACCATGAAAACTTATTACATCAACACAAAATCCGAAGTTTGTCTGCAGGTCAAGAGATATTTTTGTGCAGCTGTGTTTTTTTGTATCGTAGCTTCCAAAGCTGCGTTTCCACATCGTAACACTCCTAAGCAGCGGCTTAGCTGCAGCCCTCGACGCTTTACATCAGTCATTCAGGTTTTTCTGAAACTGAACTGAAT
>CAZCRD010000017.1:0-20132 GCA_964501025.1 uncultured Candidatus Cloacimonadota bacterium
TTCCGGATCAAACAGGGTAACAAAATCGTAGTCCTTGCTGCGGAGGTAGTTTTTGGCGCGCATTTGGACCCGGGGAGCATCGATGGAGATCAAGACCACGGTCAGCTCTTCATACTTCTGAGTCAATTCATGCAGATATGGCATTGCGATCTTGCAGGGATTGCAGTAATCTGCCCAAAAATCCACCAGGACAGGTCCTTTGCCCAAGAGCGAAGTGAGGCTTACATTTTCGCCACTCATATCCGGTAAGCGAAAATCAGGCATGACATCAGCCCAAAGCTGAGTCGAGAACAGGATGATGGCCATTAGAACAAGTATGTATTTCATAATCTACTCCATTGAGTTTTCCAGTGACAGCGCTTGCACGATGCCACCATAGATGATCGAATTGTTCTCAAAATTCGCAGGTTTGTGCTGGGCAAAGACCACGAGTTTGGAGCTCTGCGGCAGTCCTTCAGGGATATTCAGGTTGATCGGGATGCCGGCGGCAAGATCCGCTTCGGCGAGGCTGTGGCTGCCCAAAGCACGAACCACATTGTGCAAAGGATCTCCAGCATAGTTTACATATTGCACATCATCGCTGATGATCACATAATTCAGCACCAGGTCACTGAGCTCGAGCTCAATGAGCGGATCCATATAGACCACTGCAGAAACCTCGTTGCTTTGCACATTCACGGCGCTGAGTTCATACACCACAGGCTCGTCCACCAGCACCAGATTGTCCACAATGGCCTGATATTGATCCAAAGATGCAGGATTGCTCTGCAGCACCTTTTCCATCCCTTGAAATACGGATACCGGAGGCGAGTAGGCTTGATAATAAAGGTAAGTATCATCACCCGGAACTGCCAGCTCCATCGAGATGTGATGTTCCAGGTAGATGAAGTTTTCTGGATACTGAGCCTGCAATTGATGCAATTTTTCCTCAGCATCAGGGCAATTGGGACAGGTGCGGAAAGTAAAGTACTCGGCGATCACCAGCTGTTTGCCGATCTGCTGCACACAGACCTGATTGCCATACAGCATCCAGCTTTGAGCTTGACGGATGATCCGCTCACCCACAAAAAGGCTGTCTGCCAATATTTGCTGATCTCCTCCGATCACCCTCAAGCGCCAGTTTACAATGGCATTACTGTTGTCGATCTGATTGAACTCTTGATCTGAAAGCTGGAATACAGTACTGGGATCCTGATTCAAAAAGCCCTGGATCCAGCTCAGACGCTCACCTTTGTTTATGCTGTTGTGCATATAATCATCGGCATAAAAGGCATCCAATGCGCTCATATCGTTGGCAATTATCGTGCCAAAAGCAAGCTCCAGCGGCTCAAAGAAAGTAGTGTCTATATCTTCGGTGTCGGGAGCTACAAAATCATGCTCAAAGCGATCACAGGAAAAAAGCAACAATGCGGATAGGATAAGGATATAGCTGAGATGTTTCACTATTTTTCTCCGGGATCCGGTACTTGGGACAAAGCTTCCCGAATCATGTTTTTATTTAGCAATTCCGGAAACAGGATCGGCTCCTGATCGGGAATATACAGAGCATTGAAGGGCACACCCAGGCGGTCATGATCGATGATCCACTGCAGGATTACAGGGTCATTCCGGGTAAAATCTCCTCGCAAGAGCACTACCTCACGAGCTTCAAATTCTGCCATGATATCATCGCTAAAGAGCACGGTGAGTTCGTTAGTTTTACAATTTTTGCACCACTCAGCACCGATATCCAGAAACACCGGCTTACCTTCGGAGATCAGCCGGCTATGAAGCTCTGGGCTAAAGATATACCAACCTTCGGGAGCATGTGAATCTTGCACCATCTCGTCGCCCACAGGAGCCACATTGGCTGCGCTGAGATGTTTCTGGGTGATGGGCAAATACACCGCTGCTCCCCACACGATCAAGGCCACAGCCAGGATCGTGAAGATCCATTGCGTAAGCCGCGAATACTCAAAGCGCACAAAGCGTCCATAGAGCCACACCGCCAAGCCCAAAATCAGCAGGAAGAAGAGCACATTGATCAGATACGATCCACTGGTCAGAGCCAGGGTCGTCTTGAGCATGGTATAGACCAGATACAAGAGGACAAAGCCCATCAATTGCTTGAAGAGCACCATCCAATCGCCGGGTTTGGGAATGATCTTCAGAGCTTTGGGGAAGATCCCGATCAGGATGAAGGGGAACGCAAAGCCCAAGCCTATCATCAGGAAAAACAGCATGATCAGGCTGGGAGGTAATTTCATGGCAAAAGGCAGAGCAGCCCCCAGGAATGGTCCCGTGCAAGAGATTGCCATCAAAAAGGCAAAGATGCCGCCAAAGAAGCTGCCACTATAGCCGCCTTTGCTGGTAGCTTTGTTCGCAGTATTCATCCCCGGAGCGTTGATCTCAAACACACCCAAAAGGGAGAGGGCAAAGGCAAAGACAATGGCCAAAAGCGCTACGCCAAAATATGGATTCTGGTTTTGGGTGCCCCATCCCGCAGATTGTCCTGCCGCCTGGATGCCAATGAAGATGGCGGCAAGCACCACAAAAGAGATCAAGACCCCGATGGTATAGAGCATCACATGGCGAAAGACTTTGCTGCGATCTTGTTGGGCTTGATTGATGATCGCCATGATGCGGATCGGCAAGATCGGCAGCACACAGGGGGTGATGTTCAGGATCAAGCCGCCCAAGAAGGCAAAGACCAGATATTTGAGGACTTCCTGCCAGGGGCTGCTGCTATCTTCGGTGACCGGGGTTTCATCAGGTTCCGGTAAGGAGGATTGGGCATCTGATTCGGCACTCATCTCAGATGTTATGGGCTGTAGTTCCTGATCAGGATCGCTGGCCAATTGAGTGATTGAGATCGGTCCTTCGATCTCAGCAGCGGCTTCCTCTGGCTGGACAGCATTGATCTCAAAGCGCAATTCGGCTTGCTGTTCCTCAGGGGGATCGCACATGCCGCTGTCGTAGCAGAGATTGTAGCTCATCAGGACCTTGATGCTTTTGGCTCCCGCACTGACGTCTGCTTTCACCGTGAAGGGCAAAGCAAGGGTGACTTCCGGATAGTATTGCCACTCTGTATCAGAAACTACTTTCGTGGGTGTGGGCAGAGTGATCTCGCCCAGCTGCAGATCCGGATGCTGTGCCTCCAGATAAAAATACACTGGATCAGCGGGATCCACACTCTGTTTGCGATCTTCCGGAATGCTCAGAGTGGCGCGAATCTCGCCCTTGTCGCCCGGATGCAGGCTGGTCTTGCTCATGCTAAAATCAACCGTCTGGGCTGCAATGCCCGAGATACTCAGCAAGAGCGCAAATATCAGCGCTTGGATTTTTACGCGCATCTATACCTCCACAGGAAATTCTGTTTTCTTACATACATAATAATGCAGGAATCGTTCCATGCCCATCCAAATTGATGAAAGCCGGTTTTTGCAGGAATGACGGTGATTAGATTTCGGGCTCATATTCTTCAGCGGAAGTACAGTGCTTAGTCTGCGAGTTTATACCCTTGTTCCTCAAGAGTATAGCGCCAGCATTGCGCCTGCGAGCGTATTGCTGGTGCAATGCTGCTGGATTGCAAAGCAGGAAGCCGCCGGATTTTTGTAGTTTGGCAAAAATCCGGGGCGGCCTGTTCATGAACCAATTATCTGCTGAATAGTGTGATAATGACAGAGCTTACTTTTCCATCTCAATGAGCGGGATATTCAGCTCTTCTGTGCCCGGCACTACAAAGCGTCCATCTCTGATGATGTCGGCATGACTGCCATCTTTGCGCACTGCCGTGATGACTTGCAGCATCTCATAGGGCAGGGTGATATCCATGTGCTTCATCAGATAGGCATGCACGGGATCTTCCTTGCGGGTGGCGGAATGCTCGTTTTCCACGGCAATCATCTCTTTGCCATTCACAAAGCTGGGATGCGGGGAATCTTCCTCGTGGCTGAAGCAGGTGTCGCCGATGGCAAAGTGCGGTCCCATCTTCTCGATGATCAGGATGGGCAAGAGCGCCATGATGTCGTATTTTTTGGCGATTTGGTAGGCAGTGGTATTGGTACCAATGGCAAATTCTCCGATGGGCAAAGTCTTGTGGGGCAAGAGCAGGTTCTCGTGGATGTACTTTTTACCCTCTTCGGGATCAGCGAAGTTTGTGCAGGAATAGTCCTTTACCCAGCCATCTTCAAAATGGATCTTGAGGTTGAAATAGCGCAGATTTCCCAGATAGATATCATCTACATGCAAGGTGCCGTTGGTACCTTTGAGAACAGGAGAAGTAAATACTTCGCCTACCGGGATATTGACGTCTGCCACACAGTTTTCAAACAGAGTCTCACGGGTGGGATCTTTGAGCGTGTGCATCTGAACCCTGATATCAGTGTCGTTGCCGGCTTTGCCTTTGACGTGCACATAATCCGCAGTATCCAGCACATCAATGATCTTTTGCTGGATGGTGGCATAGCGTTTGCTATCCAGAAGGTTGATCTTCAAAGTGTCGGCAAAGATTTCCGGGAATTGCTCACCGATCTCGGTGGAGGGGAAAGCAATGATGCTAAAGCTGGCTTCGTCGCGTTTGTAATACTTGAAATAGAGCTGACCAGCGCGGGCACTTTGTTCACGGAAAAGCTGTTGCTGCTCATCACTGAGTTTGAGGGTCGTGCTTTTGCTAATCGGTGAGAAAGGAGTTTCACCAAAGAGCTCCACATACAAAGGTCCGGCCTGCAAAGCGATGTTTTGCTTCAGCTCTTCAAAGCTGCTTTCGGTTGCCTTCAGAGCACGCTCCATATACTCACGATCCAGGCTCAGGGCGCTGTCATAACGGTGATCGTAGGAATGCTGCCGGTTGATCCCAATGGTGTGAGGTAGCGGCACCAGAGCCTGAATGCCAATAGCTTCCAATTCATCAATGATCAGGCGTCCCAGGGCTTCCATGCCGACAGGGATCATGAGCGTGGCATACTGCTTCTTTGTATAGTCTTTTTTGGCACGGACAAAGCCATCCACCCAGCTTTTGACAAAGAATCTGGCGATGGCTGCCAATTCCTGCGGGGGATAGTTGCGGATAAAATCTGCCATTTCCATGTCGTAATCAGTGAGATAGACGCCATAGCGATAGAGATAGCGGATATCGTCCAGATCTGCATCCCGCACAATCCTGTAATAGTAGTTTTGTTCAGGACAAAACCGGTGGGCATGAGCTGCCTGCACGAGGAGTTCAAAATTCCTTTGAGTTTCTTCACGGTAGATCTTAAGCCAGCTATCATAAGCCGCGGAGTCTGAGCTGTCCAAAAGCCGGAAATACAGATCAAGAGTGGTCTTGAGTGCGAGATAGTTTTCCATCATCAGATGGCTGCGAGTGCTGTATGCCCGATTGAAGAGTGCGCTGAGCAAAGCTCCCATCGGAGCACCATAGAGTTTATCAGCATAATCAGGATTGGCAAGGCAGCGATCATAGCCTTTTTGGGGGTCCAGTGCTGCATAAAAATCCGTATTCATCTTTTGCAATTCGGCTAAAGGGATTTTCTTCAGCACCGGATCCTGATCGAGTTTTTTGGCAAAATCCCAAGCCTGCATTACGATCAATCGGTAGGCATTGAAAAACTCCGAAAAGGGATTGCGAAGGGTGACTTCACTTTGCCGCATTTCTACGATGAGTCTATCGCACTCTGCTTCGGGAGCGGTAAGCTGGTCCTGGATCTTCTGATAGTCAAATTTCATGGATTCCACCTCTTATTACCTTAATCTTATACTACTGACATAATTACCAGAACTCAGTTAATACGTCAAGCTAAATATGGTATTGGCATCAGAACTTTGCTACGCAACCCGGATATCCAGTACCTTTACCGCAAAAGTCGTCAATTTTGCTCGGCCAGACGCCGGGATAGCACTGCCAGCGAGGCAAACATATCCACGTATTCAACGATGATATCCGGGGGCACGATGATCTTGTGAGGAGTGAAATTCCAGATGGCTTTGATGCCACTATGCACCATGATGTCGGCGATGAGTTGGGCAGAATCGGGGGGTACGGTAATGATGCCGATGCGAACCTTTTCTTTGAGAGCGAGTGCGGTGAAATCCAAAGCAGAATACACCGGTACACCGTGAACTTTGGTGTTGATCTTGTCGGGATCGTTGTCAAATCCGGCTACGATGGACAAGCCCCGGTGCGAGAACTCCTGATATCCCAGCAGCGCACTGCCCAGATGCCCCACTCCCACCAGAAAGCTGGCAGAAGTATCCACCCAGTTAAGCAATTCTTCGATTGCCTTTTGCAGGGGGCTGATCTTGTATCCGGTCTTAGTAGCACTGATACCGGTAAAAGAGATATCTTTGCGCACCAGAGTCTGATGGACATCGGCAAAGACCGAGATTTTGGTGGCAGAGACTTCTTTGAGCCCTGCTTTTTTGAGTCTTCTTAGCACTTCCAGGTATTGCGGGAGACGTTTTAGGGTCGAAGTTGGAATCTTTTCCACATATCCTCCTATTCGAGTGGGAAAGCATGAATAAAGCTATTGAGATGCAGGGTGGAAAGTACTGTCCCGATGATCACCACAAAGACGATGATGATCTTGAAATAATCCTGCGCTTTCAGCATGCTTACCATGTCGTGGTTGCGGGAAAGGTATGCGCTGGCAGCGTAAAACTCTTCCCCGATGAGTGTGTAATCACAGGTTGTGATAAAGAATGGAATCTGGGTGACAGCATCTGTGGCAGCGATCTGGATCGCTCCTGCTGCATTGCCGGTCTCGGTGAGTAGCAGTGCTTCGGCATTAAAATAGCCCATATAGAAGATGGTAGCTACGCGATCCCGCACGGTGATGCCATTGACTCCGGCGCAAAAGGGGAATTGGTCATAGCTTACAAAGAAGATGTCGTTCTGATTGAAGGAATCAGGACGCCCCATCTCGCTGTAGGACGTAGAGATAATCTCCTGTGCCAAAGGCAGGACCATGTAATCGCAATGGGGATTGATCAGGCGGATATCATATTCCGCAGTCTTCTTTGCCACTTGTGCGAGGATCATGAGGGAGGCGATGGTGCAGACTTCTCCCAAAGAGCCCCAACCAGGAACAAACATCACCGGGCGTCCCATCTCGGTGGCGCGTCCGATCGCATTGTCTATCTCCTGCAGTCCGGCAATGGGGCGGATGTATACTTCACGGCGGCGGGTGATGTAGATAGCATACACCACCAGGAAGAGCAGGATGATCGTGGCGATCAGGGTGAGGGTTTTGGTGGTGTCAAACCACTGCACTTCTGGCATGAGCCAGCTTTTGCCACTGGGGTCAGTATAGATTTCAGAGCGGAGAAAAGCGCTTTTGGTATCTGTGGCTACAAGCATGTATTGGTAGCTTCTTCTGGCTATTTTCCGGTGCGCCAGCATGATCTTGCGCCAATCCTTGTCTGTTTGGGCTGTGCTGGCTTCCAGATATGCAGGGTGAGTGGTGATAAAGCTGTATTCTTGCTGCAGATAATCCAGCTCGGTGCGGGTGTCCTCTGCATTTGGAGCTTCCTGCAAAGCCAATTCCAGCTTTGCGATCTGAGCCTGCCGCGCGGTCATCTCGAGCTCAAAAGCTGAGCGGTACAAAGGCACGTCAAAGCTCAAACCAAGCTGGGGATCTGTATCTATGCCCAGCCTGGTATCAAAGAGAAAGCGCTTGCTCTGGGCATCATAAGCCAGGATCTCCCGCATGATGACGTCTTCATAAGGGATGATGTGCTCATAAGTCCGGCTCAGGGCGTTTGAGCGGGCACCGGGAGCAAAATCCCAATCCAGCCGGGACCTTCTTAGCAGGTCAAAATACAGCCGGGAGACATCCACCGCATCGATGTAGGTATCCTGAGGCTGAAAGCGCTTGTAGTAATCATTGTAGAGGATTTCCTGGCTTACCAGTTCGGGCTCGTATTCATCCGACTTCAGTAGCTGTACTGCCATTTCTGCCCGGATCTGCTTGATGTTCTGATATTCATCGGGCAGCATCAGATGTATCACCTTATCCACATAGTGTTCGGTGACTTCGCCCAGAATTACCCCTTCAGGGGTTTTGAAGGTAAACCTGATCTTATCAACAAGGTAGTTTTCGTTTTTGGAGATTTCGTAGTTGAATTTGAGCTTGCGGTGATGCTTGTTCGTATATTCTGCCAGAGTGATGTATGCCAGGGGCTTGCCAAAGGAAGCCAGCATCACGTCCCCTTTGTCGTTGGCCTTGTCCATCACCTGGTAATTCGGCAGATCTGGCAAAGCACTCAGCTCCAGCTGGCGGAACGATTTCACCGCTACCGCGGCCTGCTGTCCAGCAAAATCCAGATAAGCCAACACGGGGTGATAGGCATTCAGATCCAGATCCCACCGGCTTAGATCCTCAGAGTGATAATAAAACTGACCATCATGGGAATTGGGGATGTCAAAGATCTGCAGGGAGTTTTGTTGCCAGTTATCCGGCAATCTGGAATCCTCTCTTAGTTCGGATCTGGGAAGCAGCCAGCCTTGCCAGGATTCGATATCATACACTCCGGCGGGGGGAGACCATTCCAGATTCAGGTTTCCGGTCTCAGGGTAGTAGCTACTGTGCACGATGGCTGTGGCATTGGGAGGATTGTCTATGGGCACCGCTTGCATCACTTCGGATGCGGGCAGCAAGCTGCCTTTTTCATTCATCGGAACCACACAATAAAAATAGCGCTGTCCTGCTTTGGGGATGGCGTAGATGCCTTCCAGCTGGATAAGCTTCAGGCCGGGCATCAGGGTATCGTCCAGCAGGATGGGGCGAGACTTTCTGTAAAGATTGCCGGCTTTCAAGAGGGCATAGGTGGAATATTCGTCGATCACTGTGCTCAAAAGCTCTGAATCCAGAGGGAATTTCTGATACAAGGGGCTGCCAGCAGCTTGTTGCTTTTCCGGTCTCAGGCTGCGGGGAGAAGTCTCAAACTCGAGTAAGGGCTGATCTCCGGTATCGTAGTAATACAAATAGGGAGCCATTACTCCCAGCTTCGGATCTACTTCCACAAAGGTCAGCAAAAACAGGGAATCTCGGGAGGTGCCGCGATAAATATTGTATTTGATAATCCTCTGTTCTTTGGGCAGGGGTTTCCACTGGAGGATGATGCCACTACCATCATCATGAGGCAGGTCATAGGCATCAAATTCTGTGATATAGCCGGCTTCATTTGAGCCGGCAGCACTGATCCCCGTGATTTGTAAGATCAGCAAAAGCATGGTCAGACAAAGAGCTTTCTTCATCGATTCCCCAATTTATGAAATAGGGCAAAAAAGCAATGAAACGGGCATAGTCACCCGCTCCGTGGATATAAAAGTCCGGCGCTAAGCAAGCTTAGCGCCGGATATTATTTGCATTACTTGACTATCATGCCAAAGACGTCATTTACCAGGAACTGGATACGACCGATCAACAGCGAAATACGAGCCATCACGGTGAGTCCGAAAGAAGCTCCGAAACCGATCATCATATACCATTTTCCCACATTCACAAACTTGCCATAAAGGCCAGCGTGAGCTTTGGAAAAGAAGAAGTACAAGAGCACTGCAATGGTTCCCAAAAAGATCAGGAAGAGATTGAAGTTCTCAATCGGCACCATGGCCTGACGCATCTGTACCAATATGCTGGCATGGATACCCATCGGCACACCCATACCCACTACCATCATCATGAAGGCAATGGGATAACGGGAGAGCCAGCTTAGCTTACGCGAAAAGCGGAAAAGTAAGAGGATACCCAGGATCGCTGGTAAGATCAAGACAAATTGGTGCTTGATTACGATGGTCTGATATACATAAGGTATAAAGACACGCTCATAGGTATAGACCAGGCCATAGCCCAGAGAAATACCTACCAGCATCTGCTCCGCAGCCTGATAGAAAGGATTATCTTTGTAAAGGAAGGAGAAAATGCACAGCGTGAAGAAGGCTCCAACCAGATTGCTAAACAATTCGAAACTCATTTCTTCCTCCTCTTAGTTCTTTGCCGCACGGGCTTTTTGGATGAAGTACCCCACATTACCCAAAATGATGAACACTATGATCATAATATGAGCAACACTCTGTGCATTCATGCCGATGCGGGCAACCTTGAATTTGTACAAGGTATTATGGGTTAAGCTATTAATTTCACGATATAGGGTTTCTCCCATCTCATCTCTCAGCTCTGGAGTGATCTGAGTAACGTCGATTATCATTTCTCCGTTTTCCACTTTCTTCAAGTTATTGAGCAGAGTGATGTGTTCGGGGTATTTTGCGCTAAAGGCGACAAATTCTTCCGGCGTGAATCTGGCTTCCGTCTGGGTGGTGATCTGGATCAGTTCTTTGACCGATTCATCCTCCAGAATCTCCCGACCGAAGGGGCGTCCAGGCAGGATCTTATTGCCGTCTTCATCGACGGTAATGCTGTAATCCTGGGTAGGATCGCGATAAGCAGCAAAGACATCCACCAGTTTTTCATACTCAGCGGCACCTTTGAGGCCAGCAAGCATACCCACGAGCTGACCGGATTGCAGATAGGGGTAGAGGTCAGCAGCCATCACTGCGGTTACACCCACGGCCACGTTGAGTCCGTATTTGGGACGGGCATACACGATCCAGGTCATTCCTGCCACAGATCCGGAAAACTCGACCACGAGGTTCAGTTCGCTGTAGTTGTTGATTCCTTTCATGATGGGCAGGTTTTCCAGCTTGCGTCCTTCAGCATCGGTATTCATGGTACTGGCGATATTGTCTCCCATTCCCAGGACCAAGGCCAGAGGCTGAGGTTTGTAACCAAAGTTGCAGTAATCCACTCCACTCTGGATATCCGGAAATTCCTCTTTTACAGTGTTGATGGCGTATTCGATAATGGGGGCACCAGCAGGCATCCAGGTGAGAGTAAAGACCTTGACCTTGCGTTCAAAGGCATGCCGCAGGATTGCTACTTCCATGGGGAACAGCTCCGGCATGGTAGCTGCATCATGATAGAAGCTCATCAGGATGGCGCGATCCTCACGTCCAGCAAAGCTATCGATCATCTGATACAGATTTTCTGTGGGCGGAGTAGTAACGTTATCCGAATTATAGGGTATCATCAGCGGGATAATGATCGCCAATGCTACCACGATATAGATGTAGCGGCGGTCGAGTTTTTGCATTCTTTCAAATATGTTCATAAACTTACCTCACCTTTATCAATCACCGCCGCCCAGATATGAGCGCTCGATTCCGAGTAGTATTTTCAGTGATGTAGCCACTGAGCCAAGTCCCACACCAAGCATGATTCCACGTTTGGAAGCAAGGTTGGGCACATCCAGAATCCATTGTGATATGGTGGGCAGGTGTCTTGAGATTTTTACTCCCAAAGGTACCTGAGCCAGCATCACCACGATTGCCGCAATCAAAAGCACGGTGGCTTCCGGACTGCGGGCACGGAAAGCTTTGTAAGCTGCGGACGCCATGTAAAACGCCAGCAGCGAAAACATCGTCGCACTCATGGGCATCTGTACATTTTCAAACATCCACATAAAGAGTCCCCCTTTCTGGGTTCCTCCGATAAAGCCGGCAAGGCAGGTGAGAACAAAACTCGCAAAGAAGAAATAGCTAAATTGCCATTTGGGAGCTCTTCTTTTGATCTTGGCCGAGTTCATCATGGTGAGCGATAACACACCCAAAAGCATCGCAAATGAGGACATCGCGTACACCCAGGGCAGGTAGAATTGATTGTAGAAAACTTCCTGGAGGATATAGTGGGGACTGAAAGCCCAGGCAACCCATATCAAACCTCCAAGTATTACGATTAAGAGCGGTATTGTCTTCTTCATTGAAAACCTCGTTTATTTCTCTGGTAACAGAAGGGTTAATCCAGTAATCTCAAAGCTGGAAAGGATAGCGCCAGTGATCACTACTATCAAGATCAAGAGTTTGAAATAATCCTGAGCTTTAAGGGTGCCCAAGAGCATCGGTTCGCGATTCAGGTAGGCACTGGCCGCATACAATTCTTCTCCGATCAAGGTGTAATCGCAGGTTGTGATAAAAAACGGAATCTGGGTAACAGCGTCGGTGCCGGCGATCTGCACTGCACCCACTGCGTTTCCGGTTTCCGTCATTAGCAGAGCTTCTGCGGCGAAGTATCCCAGGAAGAAGTTTGTGGCCATGCGTTCACGGATCATGATACCATTCACACCTGCCACATAGGCAAATTGGACATTGGTAAGATAGAATACGTTGTTTCTATCATAGGTATCGGGGCGACCCACCGCGTAGTGAGCTTCGCGTACGATTTCCTGTGCGATGGGCATGATGATGTAGTCATAACACGGCACGATTAGCTTGGTATCGTATTCTGCTGCACGTCTGGCAACCAGTCCCAAAATGCCAATAGAGGCGATCGTTGCCACATCTGAAATCGAGCCATTACCCATGCAATAAAGCATCGGACGTCCCATTTCGGTAGCCCGGCCGATGGCGTTGTCGATCTCTTGCAGTCCGGCAATGGGACGAATGTA
The DNA here is from genome assembly GCA_964501025.1 of uncultured Candidatus Cloacimonadota bacterium. Lineage (GTDB taxonomy): Bacteria > Cloacimonadota > Cloacimonadia > Cloacimonadales > Cloacimonadaceae > UBA5456. Next base: position 12,478 of record CAZCRD010000017.1, read on the forward strand.
GAGGTCTTTGCCACGTTTGGCCAAGTTTACAAATATCACCACGATCAAGCAGAACAGCAAGGTGGCAAACAGGGTCACATATTTATTGTTGTCAAACCAGTTTGAGATCGGTTTGTGATAGACCAATTCTTGATCTTTCATCTCCGGCAGAGATTCCACAAAGAGTCCTCGGGCATCGGTTTTCACGACCTTGAAGGTTTGGCTGCGTTTATAATTATCATAGGCTTCCAGCACATGTTTCAGGCGAGCGCTATTGCTCTTCATTTTCATAGCTTGAAGCACTGTTTTATTTTCGGTATATGCAGCCAGAATCGCTTGTTGACTCTTGATCTGCGCTTCGATCTCTGCCAGAGCATCTTCATCTTCAGTCAGCTCTTTTTGCTCAGTTAATTCTGCAATGGCGGTTTCAGCGTCTGTGATCGTTTTCTGATACATCTCCTGAGCGGGTGTTTTGAAGATGCTGGTTTTGACCAGGACTTGATTGGCATCGTCCCAGGTAAAATCTACTTCGTGGGACATCAAGGTAACTGCTGCTTTGCGATCAATGGGAAGCAAAGGACGAGCCTTGCGCTCCACCTCGCCGCGGGATTTGATAAACATGATCAGAGAATCCCCTTCCGCATAGCTGATGCCTTGCACCAATTTTTGAGCCATGGAAGTATAAGGTACCAGGACATCAAGGGAATTGTCAAAGGAGGTATTGCGCATCACCAGCTTCCAGTCTGGAGAATCGATATATTTGCGATAAATGATGTTGTAGATCTTGGATACATCGCGACCATTGCGATATAGAGGCTTGCCAGGCAGCAGAGCCAGCATTGCGGGATCATACTCCAATCTCTGCTCAATGACATAATCCTGAGGAATCTCAGGCTCACCTTCGAGGGTGATCTTTACGGTCATGCCACTTTTGTAGTCATAACCTTCAGGCAGATTCAACACTATGCTATCGTCCTGATAGAATTCCTTGATCTTGGCTATGTGCTCTCCGGACTCAGTGTCATAAAAATCAAACCAGATGTTTTTTACTTCCTGAGTTTCGGTTTTATTTAGTTGATAGTTTACTCTGATGCGTGAGTTGTCTGCTCTAAGAGACGTGGTCTTTACCACAAAGACAATAGGATGATCCCAGACCACAGTCAGGCGGTCACCTTTGTCATTGGGTTTGTCTTCCACCTTGAATTCGGTGCGGGGAGGCAAGGCAGCGCTGGTCAAAACCCGGGGAGTGGATATCGGAGACAAGGATGAAGCTCCATAATAATCGATAAGATGCAGTACAAAATGTGCATCTTTGTAGTTTGCGATATCCTCGCCTACATTCACTTTGGTGTAGTTTGGCAAATTACCACTTCCTACTGCTCCCTCCGCGATCACCTGGGTTTGGATGCTCAGGTTTTCGGGCTCACGCCGCATTTCATCCCACTGTTCTTCACTGAGCTCTGGCACCCGGAGGATACGGTATTGATTCAGGGCATCAGTGTAGATGGGATATTCCCATTCAAAGCGCAATTCTCCGGTATCTTCCATTACAACGCTATACAGAGCGGGGGAAGGATCAGGTGCATTGGGAATGGGAGTTCCCGAGGTCACGGTGGCATAAGGCTGAAGCCTTTGCCGCTCATCCACTGCTACCACAGTATAATAATAGGTCTCACCGGGGATGAGTCCGGCCAATACTGATTGCTGATTTGCCTTGAGACCAGCATAGCTGCCCAGATCGACACCATCCTCGTCACGATCCACCACTACTTGTTTGCTTTTATGATGAAAATCGCTACGCGTGGATAAAGAAATCAATTGGTATTTACTCATCAGCGTGGCAGTAAATTTCAGATCTCGGGGGGGTCTGCGATACAGGATGCCATCATCGGGCTGTCCTTTTTCAAGCCGCAGCTTTCCCGGGAAACTGGGATCCGATATCTCGGTGAATGAATTGTCATAATAATACATTCGATCAGAAGCCACACCGCTTTTGGGATTCACCTGGATTGATTCCAGAAAGAATAGTTTATCCGGAGCTATACCCCGATAAATCCGATACTCAATGATCCGTTGTTTGCGTTCGAGCGGCTCCCATGATAAAATCAATCCCGTGCCATCATCGGCAGGAACGTCAGTAACCTGAAAATCTCTAACTACGTTTTCATTACCCAATTCTTGCTCTTGAGCCATTGCCAGTATAATACTAAACATAGACACGGCAAGCAAAATCAGGATAAGGCGACGTTTGTCCAACCTCATACGCTTCACTCCTATTTGTACATTACTATATTGATAGATCTCATTAACTATCCACAGCATTCAAAAGCCCTATTATGTCAAATACTTTTTTGGTTTCCGGATTTTAGCGCTGGCAAGATCCTGACTCCAAAGCCCATAACTCTTACCCTTTGGGCAAGTTCAGGAAATTCTGCGAAGAAAATCTAAAATCCCAACAGAGCTTGCAGAATAGATTCTACTTTTCCCCTTGACCGGATTGCTGCTTCTGTGATCTATGTGCTTATGTTTAATCTTGATAATTGTATTGTAAGGCTCGCCCAGGCAAGGGACCGGGAAGACCTGATCAAGGTCTCAAAAAAGATCTGGGATGGGCATGATTACCTGCCCCGGATCTTAGATCGCTGGCTCAGTGAGCCATGGTTCTTTGTCTGCGAATATGATGCCAGGGTAATTGCCTGTATCAAGCTTACCGCTTTTCCGGATAACGTGCTCTGGATTGAGGGCTTGCGTGTGCATCCCAAGTTTCAGGGAAAAGGCATAGCCACCCTGCTGAATAAACACTTGTTTCGGTTTGCTGAGCAGTTGAGATGCAAAAACCCAGCGCTAAGCTTTGAGTTTTGCACTTATTACAAAAATGTAGAAAGCTTGCATCTCACTCGAAAATTGGGTTTCAGGGATGTGGAAGGCTATTACAATCTGGAAAAACGGGGTGTACACCGAACCCAGAAACCTGAATTTGTCAGGGATTTTGGCCCTGAGATCTTCGCTCATTTTCCTCACTATCTACCCCTGAACTGGCATGCTGTGCATAGCCAGTCTTCCAGCCTCAAGTATATCCGGGAGCATGCGGAGATCTTCAAGACCCCCAACAGGCTCTACCTGATTGGCTCCGAGGGAGAGAAATGCATCACTTTCCTGGGCAGGCCGTGCGCCGAGCTCTCTGTGGAATTGCCTTATCTGCAATACTTCTACGGCCCCCGAAAAAGCATCAGCGTAACTCTGAGTAGCAAATTCAAAGACGATCTGCCCTTGCTGCTCAAGCACAACTTTTACTTTTGGGATGACGATGGCGAAGTAACCAGAAATATGCTGGTACTGCGCTTGCCCCATTCGGATTGACCATACTCTTTGCCAATACAGCACTTATACGGTACCAATGCGGGTCGCACCCGTATTGGTACCGTAATGCTAAGGGGAGAAGTGTGCCGTCCCAAATAAGTTGACATTATGAACTCGGAGCTTTGGAAAGGCTCCGCTACGTAGTGCAGCATTCCGATGCTGCAACGGTGTCACATGCCACGGAGCTTTGGAAAGGCTCCGCTACGTAGTGCAGCATTCCGATGCTGCAACGGTGCCACATGCCACGAAGCTTTGGAAAGGCTCCGCTACGAAAACCCGCAACCTGCACCCGTCTTTCCGGAAGCCGGAACAAGTCGAAGCAGAGCGGAGACTTGTGGAGGCTATCCGGAATCCAGTCCGGTAAACCGCTGGCGGCATTTATAGACTGGATTCCGTGTCAAGCACGGAATGACGGAAGTGGTGTACTTCTTTGTAGTGTACTTCTTTGTAGTGTACTTCTTTGTAGTGTACTTCTTTGTAGTGTACTTCTTTGTGGTGTACTTCTTTGTGGTGTTTGGATTGGTGGTGTTTAGACCGGATCCCGAATAGATAGGCTGTGGTCACGGGGTTCACACCTCGAGCTATCTGGAATTTGAAAACAGCAAAAAAGGGAGCTCCCCAATGGGGAGCTCCCTTTATCTTTAATGAAGAGCCTTTGAGGCTTATTTCATCATGATCATTTTACGGGTAGAGCTGTATTTGCCGGCATTCATCTTGAAGTAGTAAATACCGCTGGAGACAGCGCGACCGTTGCTATCTGTGCCATTCCAAACCGCTGTGTGTTCACCGGCATCTTTCACATCGCCGACAAGCTTGCGGACAAGCTGACCTTTGACGTTGTAGATTTCGATGTTCACAGGACCAGCTTCTTTTACACTGTAAGAGATGGTGGTCGTAGGATTGAAGGGGTTCGGATAGTTTCCTTTGAGTTCTGTGCTGTACACAGGGCTTACGCCGTCTTCATTGGATACAGGACCGGAAATGCTGACATCATCCACAAAGAAGATGAAGGCATCATTGGAGAGGCACTGGATTCCAATGTGAATATCCATTTCGGCATAATCTGCCAGAGAATAGGTGTATTCAGTCCATTCTACAGGAGCTTCGATGTAATTGGCTCCACTGATGATAGTGAAGTCACTGGGATTGGTTCCGGTGGTGGATACGCCTACTTTGAAGCGTTCCAAACCATAATCAGCAGTGAAGCTTTTTGCCCAGAAGCTGATTTCTCCGCCGCCGGGGACCTGAGGAGTCATCATCCAATCATCGTTGGGAGGAGAAGTAGCGGCAAAGCTGGCAGCCATCTTGTCACCACTGTGTGCCGGAGTATCTTCCAGAGGAGGTGTGGTGGCATCTGGATTGAAGATGATGTAGGCCATGGCGCTGCCGGAATTCGGGAAGCTGGTTTCAGAGAAACCGTAGGTAGTGGACATATCTACATCCAGCAGGATCCAGGGATCGAAGGTCAGCGAGAAATTCTCGTAACTTTCGAAATCGTCTTCCAGCACGGTAGCACTTGGCGGCAATTGGAAGTTCACGGTAGTAGTCTGTCCGGTTACCACGACCACGCCATTCTGGGTGACAGCACTGTAATTGGGATGGCTGGCAGACACAGAGTGAGTGCCGGCGGGGATGGCCATGCTGTAGGCACCACTGGCATTGGATGTGGCGGAATAAGTACCACTGGTGACGGTTGCACCATTGATGGGTTGATTGTCCATATCACGTACAAAGCCGGCAACTGTGCCGATCTCGGTGATCTTTTCGATGGCATTGGAGAAGGCGGCATTGGAGAGAGCACCACCGGTGTACACGGCCTTTACAGACCATTTGTAGGTTCCATCCGGTACGGTATCCCAATCAGCATCTTGATAGGCAGTAGCGCTGATGGGATTGTCGGTAAGGGTGATCCACTGAGCTTCATTGGATTCCTGACCTTGCAGCAGACGCCATACTTTGTAACCTTCAAGGGCACGGTCAGCATTCTGCTGTTCCTGGTTTACTCTGGCATCCAGTGCGATCAGGCCATCACGTTCCGGAGCGCCATAACCAACGTAACCTTCGATATTCCAGTTGTAGTCGAGATCAGGATTCAGACCAGTAAGAGTAGTCCATTCACCTTGGAAATACATCATATTGCCAAAGCCATCAACGGCAGGACCGGCATCGGAGCCAGCAGGATATCCGGTGGTCACGTTGCAATTGTAACCAAACCACAGCTCTTCATTGCCGGTGATCATTACGGGGTTGTCCAACACGACGGTATTATACATATCCAATTCAGGGGTGAAGGGCTGTTCCACGATCAAAGTACCCGGAGCAGTAGCAGTGCCACCAGTCCAGACCTTGGCGGTGAAAGTACCGGCTTGAGCAGGCCACAGATTCAGGGCATGCAGGCTCATACCGGCGAATTCGGTGAGATCGCTGGCCGGGAAGCGAATGGCGACATCAAAGTCTGCTGCGCCACCGGTTCCGATACTGTCGTTATTGTCTCCGGCATAAGTGATCCATTCGCCGCCAGCAGTACCAGGAGCCATCCAGGTAACGTTTACATTTGCGCCTGCTTCTTCAGCTTGTACAGAGGCAGGCGGCAGAGTGATCTCGGTCAAGGTGAAGTCCACAGTGGTGGACTGAGTTCCCTCGATCTCGACGTTTTCTTCGGTAGCAGCCTGATAACCGGGTTTGGAGGCGGACACGGTATAGGTGCCTGCATATACTGCAAAGCTGTATTCGCCAGCGGCATTGGTGGTGCCACTGTATTCACCAGCGGTAACGGTAACGTCTTCCACGGGGAGATCTGTGCCAAATTCGGTTACGGTTCCTTCCAGAGTTCCCATCATACCTTTATGGATTTCATCAGAGAAGGCTGCAGGAGACATCACGTCGTTTGTATATACTGCTTTCACAGCATATTTGTACACACCGGAAGGTAGCGGACCCCAGGCGTTATCTTCATACTCGGTAGGAGTGATAGCGTTTGTGGTGAGGGTTACCCAGTTAGCTTCGTTGTCTTGATCATCGGCCAGCAGACGGTATACTTTGAACCCGTCCATGGAGCGATCATCATTTCTGCTATTTACGAAGTTGGCAACGTAGTTTGGATCCCGACTGATGGGCAGAGTTTCGGCTGTGCCACGAATAATGGGGCTGTGTTCCTTACGGGTAGAAAGTTCATCAGCATTGAATACGATTCTCTGGGTGGGGCTGCCGATCACGACATCATCCACAAACCAGACGTACCACATTCCATCATTGGAAGGAGGATCTTCTGCATGCATAGCCAGCTTGATCTGCTGTCCACTATAGGCAGCAAGATCGACCACGATGGGAGTATCATAGGCATTTTGTCCACCGGTCTCCGTGGAGGCATCCCACAGAGTTGTCCAGGAAGCGCCATTATCGGTGGAGACTTTTACGTAGTAATGGTCACCATTGGTGGAGCCAAAGTAGACATAGCTCCAGAAGGTAAGGGCAGCATTTCCGGGGCAGGCAAACTGCGGAGTGATCAGCCATTCATCCTGATGGTCGTAGCTCCACCACATAGCAGCTTGATATTCGCCACCATGAGGAGTCACCGGAGGATCAAGGGCTACTTCGCCTACCTGGCACCAGGTGGGTAATACGCCGTGGGTATTGGGAGGACCGGTATCGGTGATGACCTGAGACCAATCTGCAGGTGGGAATTCTGTACCCTCAAAGTCTTCAGTAATATCGACTGCATTGGGATCTGGGCTTTCCCAGCTTACGTCCACGGATTGGAAATCAGCGCTTTGAACAGCGGTCACGCCAAAAGGAGGCAGAGCAATTTCGTTTACTACGATGTCACCCATATCCAGGTTTGTGGTACCCACTTCCACCTGACCGGTGGCTGTGGCATAACCAGCAGCGTTTGCAGTATAGGCATAGGTCTGGCTGGCAAACACGTCGGCAATGGTGAAGTTTCCGGTAGCATTGGTAGTGGCTTCGTAAGCTTCATAACCACTGAGGCTGATGGTGGCATCAGCAATACCTGCAGTAGGATTGTCGCTACCCACGATGCGGCCGGTAACGGTAACCTGCGGCAGCAGAGTGAGGGCAAAATCCTGAACGGTATTTTGATCTTCCACGATAGTCACGGTGTGGCTTACTACATCATAGCCATGTTTGGTGGCGGAAACAGTATGAGTGCCTTCGCCCACGTAAGGAATGGTGTAGCTACCGTCAGCACCACTGATGGCGCTGAAGGCGGTGTTTTCCACAGAAATCTCGGCACCCTGCAGAGGGCTGCCGCCGGCGGTAACTGTGCCGGAAAGAGAGCCCATGCCTTCCACGATCAT
>CAZCRD010000018.1:0-25336 GCA_964501025.1 uncultured Candidatus Cloacimonadota bacterium
ATGTAAGTCATTACGTCAAGGTAGTTGGCTTGCGCAGACAGCGGAATCACCAGTGCGATCATCCCGATCACTGCGACGCACATCACTATGAGCTTAATCATAATACCTCCAGTGCTATCAAACACCATTAGCTGTTAGTTGAACCGTTTTTATGAATGCTATACATTATGGTTTCTTCACCACCCTATGAAAAGATGCATATTCTATCTATCGTTTTTTGTTACAGCAATTATGACTTGTTCCAATACCAACGATCCATTCCTAAAGCAGCTTAATCCATTCTTCTTCTACGAATCCAAAGTTTGTGGCATCATTTTATCTGTCAATCACAGTTTCTGTCGCATCCTTGCTCATCCTGATTTTCAGCATACAGGGTAGTGCTTTCCTGGCTCCGGATCAATGATCACATCGAAAGCAAGGAGATAGCATGACCGAAGCGCTGATGAACCGAATCAAAGCTCAGTTAGTCAGACATGAGGGTCTGCGACTGAAGCCATATCGCTGCACTGTGGGTAAACTGACCATCGGCATCGGTCGCAATCTCGGTCTTGAATAGCACGCAGATGACGCAGATCGAACGGATTTACGCTGATTTATGTATCTTAATGGCCTTTTACCGGAGTTGCTATGTTTGAGCAGAACTCCTCACTGGATGAGATTATGATGGAAGTTTGCAGAGCAATCTATTCTGCTCTGGAGAGTCGGCTGCACCTGATCTAAAAATGTCGTTCCTACGGAACTCAAAGCTATTGTGTGACAATCGGATGCTATCTGAAATATCGTTCCTCTGGAACTCAATTCAGGGTTTGTGGATACTTGATGCTATCTGAAATGTCGTTCCTCTGGAACTCAGGCTGATGATCCTGGTTATCGTGATGCTATCCAAGATACCGTTCATCCAGAAATCAGGCTTGTCAATTCGGCATTTGGGGATGGATACTCTGGCCTTTCGTCCGCTTTTTCGTTACCCTGATGGGACAAGCCATTGTAAACTGGTCAGGTCTTTGTGAAAAGTTTCCACCGTGGTCGAGAACTCCATCACTATGACAATTGCTGCCTGCCATGTAGCTTCTGTATTGAGCCATTGTAAACCCGTGATATAGCCATGAGCAGGGGTTTAATACGGCTTGATATTGAGCTAACTTGGGCTTGTGCAGTTCGGCAAGCTCTGATGCAGCAGTCCTCGATGCTGTCTGGCATGAAGACAAAAAAAGCTCCTCCCTGTTGCAAGGAGGAGCCAGGATGGATTGGGAGTGCTTTTTGGGAAATCTATCAGAAGCCAAACCAGGGACCGATGGTCACGGTAAGGCCTTCATATTTGGTATCAGGAGAGTTTGTAACTTCATAGGTTTCTTCTTCCAGGCCATGCACGCGCCAATCTTTGGTGAGCGGATAGCCAAAGGCATAGCCCACCTCGGCGCGAAGTCCCAGCCAGGGCAGGAATCGATACATCACTTCCGCCCGCGGTTGAGCGATCAAAAAGCCCTTATGCAGCAGGAAATGGGTGTTGTTTGAATTCGTGATCGTACCGGGCAGATTGTTCCAGTCATAATTTGAGTCCGAATTGAGGAATTCCAGCTCGTGATATGCGCCACCAACCATTAGTCCCATGCTGGTGATCAAGTTTTTGGAGAGCGGGATGCGTTTGTCCAGAGTCACACCACCGAGCATGTTTTCGTGTCTCATCCAGATGTGGTAATCCGGGTTTGTAGCGTTGGTTTTCTTTTTGGTGTCGTTGTACCAGGTCATTTGGCCGCCGATAAAGTAGTTTTTGCCCACAGTGATCTTTCCGCCCAAACCTTGCTGGAGCAATCCATCTTCTCTGAAGGGATTGAAGCGAAGGGCGGGATCAGTAACGAGGTCGTTGATATCTTTCATATCCAGATTGATCCACATTGGGATCCAGGTGCCACCCAAGAAACCAGCGCTCAGTTTGCGCTTTTTCGGAGATTCAGCAGAGGCTGTGGGCTTACTGCCACCCCGTGAGCCAAGGGTCATATCCAGGCTCTCTACCTTGCCATCACGAAACAGAGCCAGTGAGATCTGGTCTCCGGCTCTGAGGCCCTGGCGGATCTTTTCAAAAGTGGCGTAATTGGTTACTTCTTTACCATTGATGTGCATAATCACATCATCTTCACGCAGGCGAAATTCCCATGCGGGAGAGTCTTTTACCACTCCGGTGATCAGCAGGCCGTAGTTTTCCGGGTAATTCAGTGCTTGCGCCTTGGGAAAGGTAAGGTCTTCAAGATACAGACCAAAGTATGCCGCATCTTCAGCTTCCGGGGGGCTGTTGCGGGTTATCTCGATTTGAGTGTCCAGGTCTTCCAAGCCTTTGAGTTGCATGATGTATTGTCGAGATTCCAAAACCTCTTTTACGTCTTCGTCAATTGCTTCCTGTGCATTCAGCATCACACTGAAAGCTACCAAAATGAGCATAATGTACAAATACTTTTTCATTGTTCTCTCCTTTATCGTATCTACTTGTGCTAATAGTATAGAGCAATCCTGGAGCCAATCGCCTGAATAATCTTATATATATGTATATCATAGAGTTAGTCGATATGCCTGAGTCTGGCGCTGTGCTCAACATATCATAGTGATATGGATGTATATACAAAAGATAGGATATTGCTAAGATTAAAGTGCGCATACAGCAGCTTTGGCACTGCCAGTGTGCCAGGAAATATCGGGAGTTTAGGAATGTGTTTTGCATCAAGTATAAGAACCCAGTACTTTAGGGAGACGATGATGAAAAAATCCATACTGATGCTAATGCTGATGAGCTGTCTTACGCTAATCTATGCTTCTGCATATCAATTGGCAGTAAAAGAAACACCTGATGCCACATCCAGATATACTGAAGTGCAGAGATTGGTAGCCAGCGGCGCTGAGATCTATCACTACAATGAAGAATACATCCTGGCTGGCATTGATCCATCAACACATTTGGGATTTAGTCCCATAGACCACCCTCGCCAGCACGAAAATCTGTATCTGATCAGCAAAGATGAAGGGACAGATCTGCCTGGCCTAAATGCCCAGGGCCGGATCCTCCAGCATCTGGGTAGAGACCTGCTTTATGCCACAGCTCTGGATGAAATTGCCCTCAAAGGCAAATGCAAGTCCGCTTTTCTACCCTTAGCTTTGGAGCCCATAAAACTGGTGCGCAGTGGTTTCATCACCAATCCTGGCGCTGAAACCAGGCAAGATATCGGAGCTTTGGTAGCACAGGTATCGGCTGATAGCATTCTCTTTTTCATCCAATCCCTGCAAGATATGGGTACCCGGTACGCTTTGGCCGATAATCGGTATGAAGTGGCGTCCTGGATCCGGGATACCTTCATCCGATTCGGGATCAGCGATGCGCATCTGCAAGAATTCACCTGGAATGGCTCCCAATACAACGTGGTGGCTGAAATTTCCGGTTCTCACTATCCTGATGAATATATCGTGATCGGCGGACATCACGATTCCATCACCTATACCGATCCCTACAACTTTGCTCCGGGCGCGGATGACAATGCCTCCGGCACAGCGGCTGCGCTCGAGATCGCCAGAGTATTGAAGGCGGCGAATTTCCAACCCAAATGCAGTATCCGCTTTGTGACCTATGCCGCCGAAGAATTTGGTCTGCATGGCTCGCATTACAACGCTCAATCATCTCTGGATGCTGCTCTGGATATCCGCTTGATGATCAATCACGATATGCTGGCAAACAAGAATCCCGGAACCACCACGGTGCGGCTGATGCCCTACGATGGCTGTTGGGATCAAACGGCACATGCGGCATATCTGACCGATCAATATACCGGGCTGGAGGCCATATACGGTTCGGTAAATAGCCATAGCAGCGATTCTTATGCCTATTGGAGCAGGGGCTATCCGGTGATCTATTTCTTTGAAACAGACTTCAGCCCGGTCTATCACAGTGATCAGGATATTGTGGCTAATATCGACCCGGATTATTGCGCCGAGGTGATCAAAGCCTCTCTGGCCTCCTCGGTGAGCTTTGCCAATATGCCCGCAGCGGTGCAAGATCTGACTCTGGTAGATCCCGGAGCCGGCAATTCCCTGCAACTAAGCTGGCAAATGGCCGATGATCCTGAAGTGAATCACGTGAATATCTATTACTCTACCGGGGATCCCATCTTAAGCGATCCCATTGCCGTAAGCGGGCAAAATCACTATCTGGTTACCGATCTTAGCGAAGGACAAACTTACAATTTTGCGGTTTCCGTGGTCGATAACGATGGTAATGAAAGCTATTTTACCTATGCTTCTGGCGCCACTTACAATATCCCTCTGGCTCCAGAAGAATTGACTGCAGATCCGGTAGTGAACGCTATCTCGCTGAGCTGGGACGCCAATAGCGAGCTGGATCTGGCGGGATATCGGCTCTGGCGTGCGGATGATCCCGGAGCTCAATTCCAATTGCTGCATTCGCAGCTACTCACTCAGAGCGAATATCTGGATACCGATGTCATCGGAGCCATCGAACAAATCTACTTTTATCGGGTGCAGGCGGTGGATACAGACGGCAATGATAGTGCTTTCAGCTCTCTGGTCGCTGCCCGTCCTGCTACTCTGGATAATGGTATCCTGATCATTGATGCCACTGTGGGAGGTTCTGGAGCGAATGTCCTGATGCCTACCGATCAGCAGGTAAATGACTATTACTCATACATCCTGAGTGATTTTGACTATCAGACGACAGATCTCCAGGCGCTGACCAGAGATCTCCGGCTTTATGATATCTGTATCTATTCTACCATTATCTGGCATGATGTGGATTCCAGCACGGAAGTTCTCCCCCTGGAAGTCCGTAACGCTTTGGAGGATTACCTTGCCTTGGGCGGCAATCTGCTCTACAATGGCTATTTCCCCAGCAAGTCTTTTGAAGGCAATGCCGGCTATCCTGCTTCGTTTTCGGACAGCAGCTTCATCAATCAGGTATTGGGCGTGATCTCGGTGGATTACTATCCTCAATCCCGCATGAACATGGCGATGTCCTTGCAGGATGATCTCGAAGATCTGCATGTGGGCGAACACGCCAGCCTGGAAGGATTTGACTACCACATCATGAAGGTAGAAGGGATGTGGCCGAGAGATGATGCCGAGAAATACTATTCTTATGGTTCAGATTATCCTTCGGACAGCCCTTATTCGGAATTAGGCGGAACTGGTGTGGGTATTTACGCTCAGTATCAAGAAGGCCAAAGCCTGCTGCTGAGTTTTCCGCTCTATGTGATCGAGCAGGAAGATGCCCGGCAGATGCTGCATGACATCCTGTACACAAAATGGGGTGAAACCACCGGCGTGGAAGATCCTTCTGCACCCGCTGTGGGGCTTTTGGAACTGGAGCCTGGCTATCCCAATCCCTTTCGGGACAACATGAGGATCCAGCTCAAAGGAGCCAATCCTGAAGCTCAGGCCACCCTGAAGGTTTACAATCTTAAGGGTCAGATAGTACGCATACTGCATCAGGGTAAAGCACTATCAGAATACAGCTGGGATGCTCTGGATCAAAACGGCACGCCAGTCAGCAGCGGGATTTACTTCATCCGTGCAGAACAATCCGGCCGCTCAGCCAGCCGCAAGGTGATCCACATCAAATAGCCACATAAGCATGATATAAAAGCAGCCCGTCAGCCCAGATCCGGGCTGCCGGGCTGTTATTGTTGCAGCTGATCCTTGCTCAGATAAAGAGGTTCAGATTGCTCTGCTCTGCTTCTTCGAGGTAGCTGGCCACCCCGCCGATGGTGACGCCATCGATCAGCTCATCGGCGCTCACTCCCATGATGTCCATACTCATCTGACAGGCGATCATCTGCACTCCGGCGCGCTGAGCTTGCTTGATCATTAGTTCCAGGGAATCCACGTTTTTGTCTTTCATGCGTTTACGCATCAGCATGGGACCGATTCCGGCAAAATTGATCTTGGACAGCCCCAGCCCCTGTGAGCTCTTCGGCAACATCATGCCAAACATCTTGCTCATCATATCTTTATCGGTTTTGGGCAGGCCGGGTTTCTTGATCACATTCAGTCCCCAAAAAGTAAAGAACATGGTTACTTTCTTGCCCATTGCTGCCGCGCCATTGGCGATCACAAAAGAAGCCAGAGCGCGATCCAGCTCGTCGCTAAAGACGATGAGAGTCTTGTTTGTACCGCCACTCCCTTGCTTTACAACTGATTCACCGCCACCTTTTTGCACCATGGCGATGATCTTCTTGCCTTCAGTTTTTACCTGCAAGAGCTTGTTGCCGGTGATGTTGCACCATGCCGGAACGTCTTTGGCAAAGCCGGGATCACTGGCTGCAATGCTCAAAATATCACCATCAGAGAGCTTGTCCATTTCTTGCTTCAACCTCATGATGGGTCCCGGGCATTGCAATCCGCAGGCATCCACTTCCACTGATCTGGCTTCCGCTGGAATAGCGATCTGTTCTTTGCCTTGATAGATGTGATCGTCCTTACCGATGTACTCCCCGGAGAAGATATCTTCATTGCTTTGTTTCTGCGTGGCGTGTTCGTAGGTGATGTAGCCGCCACTGAGATTAAATACTTGTTCAAAGCCACTTTGCATCAGGATACGAGCAGCAAAGTAGGAACGCAACCCCGTGCCGCAGAAAACGATGATCTTCTTGTCTTTGGGGATCTCAGCCAGGCGTTCTCGCAGCTCATCCAGCCAGATATTGACACTGCCTTCGATGCTGCCCAGGGCATTTTCTTCGGGAGTGCGGACATCGATCAAGAAGACATCATTCATGTTTAGAGAGCGAATCTCATCCCAATGGATGATTTTGACCATGCCCTTGATGATGTTTTCCGCCACCAGTCCTGCCATATTCACGGGATCTTTGGCACTGGAGAAAGGCGGAGCATAGGCGTGTTCGATCTCCTGCATGTCGTAGATGGTTTCACCATGTTTGAGAATGTGAGCCAGCATATCGATGCGTTTGTCCACGCCGTCAAAACCAACGATCTGAGCTCCCAGGAGTTTGCTATTTTCAGGATTGAAGACGATCTTGATGATCATCGGCAAGGCATCGGGATAGTATCCAGCATGACTTCCGGCGTGGATGATCGAGGATACATAAGGTATCGAAGTTTTTTTCAGGGCCTTTTCCGAGACCCCCGTGGTGCCCACCGTGAGGTCAAACACTTTGGCGATGGCTGTGGAGATGCTGCCTTTGTATTTGCGGACATTGCCGTTCACGATGTTATCTGCCACCAGGCGACCCTGTTTATTGGCGGGACCTGCCAGATAGGTGTGAGTCTCATCTTTGGTGATGGGATTGGGATACACGATGGCATCGCCCAAAGCGTAGATCTCAGGATCACTGGTCTGCAGATATTCATTGACCTTGATCCCCTTATTGATGCCCAAATCAAGTCCTGCATCTTCAGCAAGCTTGCTGTCCGGACGCACTCCGATGGAGAGGATCACCATGTCGGTAAAGAGGGAACGTCCACTTTTGAGCCGCACCTGCAGTCCGTCTTTTTCACGCACAAAGGAATTGACGGCATCTTTGAGGTAAAACTCCACGTTTTTGGTCTTAAGGTGTTGGTGCACTGCCGCTGCCATTTCATAATCCAGGGGAGTCATGACCTGCTCCGCCATCTCCACGATGGTGACCTTGATGCCCCTGTGATGCAAGTTTTCTGCCATTTCCAGACCGATGAATCCCGCTCCCACGATCACAGCGTGTTGAACCTTGTGTTCATCCACATAGTTCTTGATTTTGTCAGTATCAGGCACATTCCTGAGGGTAAAGATCACCTCATCCTGAATGCCCGGGATCGGGGGTCTGAGGGGCTCGGCTCCGGGAGAGAGCACCAGTTTGTCGTAGCTTTCGCCATACTCTGTGCCGTCCTTTTTGCGGATTGTGACCGTCTTTGCTTTGCGATCAATGCCTATCACTTCTTCTTCAATGCGCACATCCACATTCAGGCTGGCCTTAAAGCTCTGCGGGGTTTGCACAAAGAGACGGTCACGCTCGGCGATTACTCCACCCACGTAATAGGGCAGACCACAATTCGCATAGGATATGTAGCTGCCGCGTTCAAACATGATGATCTCAGCATGTTCGTCCAGGCGTCTGAGACGGGCAGCAGTGGTCGCACCACCGGCCACACCGCCAACGATCAAATATCTTGCCATGATTTTCTCCTCCAGCATTATAGTGTCCATCAGGCTGTTTAGGGCAAGCTCAGTTTTGTGATGATGCCAACAAATTCAATGTCAGTGCGTTTCAAAAAGAGCTATGAGCAAAATCCACAACCATGAGAGACTTGATTAGGATAGTCTTTGCTAAACAATATAAGGGCTCAGATACATTTTGCAAACATCAAATAATATGCTCTCGATAATCGATATGCAAATACTCCTTGCCGACCGCCTTTCATCATACTCGCCAATATCAGTTTTTATGACAAATACACCAGAAAGTGGTTAAACCCCGTTGGGAGTGACAGCATCCCCTCACGTCATTCCGGGCTTGAGCCGGAATCCGACGATGATAGCCATCCTCTCACGTCATTCCGGTCTTGAGCCGGAATCCACCGGTGATAGCCATTACCTCACGTCATTCCGGGCTTGAGCCGGAATCCAACGATGATAGCCATTCTCTCACGTCATTCCGGCCTTGAGCCGGAATCCAGTCTAAAGCTCCGCCAGGGATGGCACATATTACGAAAGTCTCGGGGGTGATTGTTACACTGGATTCCGGATAGCCTCCACAAGTCTCCGCTCTGCTCCGACTTGTTCCGGCTTCCGGAAAGACGGAGGGGGGGGGGCGCATCAAGCTGCGGTGTTTATGCTGCACAATCAGGATAAGGTGTTTCCTTGCACGATCAGGATGAGGTGTCTACGCTACACGATCAGGATAAGGTGTTTCCTTGCACGATCAGGATAAGGTGTCTACGCTACACGATCAGGATGAGGTGTTTACTTGCACGATCAGGATGAGGTGTCTACGCTGCACGATCAGGATAAGATGTTTACTTTGCAAGATGAAGTGACACAGGCACAGGTGATCAATACTGCTACCACTGGTTTACATGATGGATCCATCCTGTCAGCATTGGGGCAGCATTACGCCACCATTGCGCCTCGCAGGCGCAATGCCTCCGCAATTCTATTCAGAGAGAAGGGTTAAGAGGCAGCGAAATCGGGGAAAAGAGAAGGTGAGAAAAGGCTCAAAAAACGAGGGGAGAAAAGGGGATAATCTGGTGAATCTGTAAGCCATTGATAATCAGCTATATATGAGCTTGAATTATTTTCAGAAAGTTCTTGACAGATATAAGCTATGATTTTATCTGGTAACAAGATAAGGAGGCTCACCGGCCTGCAATCTTGATCCGGGTATTTGCTCTGGACTTATAATAGCTTTAAACATATAGGAGACAATAGATTATGTCAAAAAACACTTACACTGCGAGTAACATTAAGGTGCTCAAAGGTCTGGAGGCTGTGCGCAAACGCCCCGCGATGTATATCGGCGGGACCAGTGAACGCGGCCTGCATCACCTTGTCTATGAAGTAGTTGACAATTCGATCGACGAAGCTTTGGCGGGATATTGCGATCTGATTAAGGTGACCATTACCCCCGACGGCAACATTGAAGTGGACGACAATGGTCGAGGAATTCCGGTAGATATTCAAAAAGATATGAATATGCCAGCCTTGCAGGTGGTGCTCACTGTGCTGCATGCCGGCGGCAAGTTTGACCAGAATTCTTACAAAGTATCCGGCGGTCTGCATGGCGTCGGAGTATCTGTGGTAAACGCTCTGGCAGAGTGGCTGGAGGCGCGGGTTCATATCGATGGCAAAGAGTATTTCATGCGCTTTGAGCGCGGTTTCCCGGTTGGTGGCTTACAAGTCTTGGGTGCCACCAATCGCAAAGGCACTGTGATCAGCTTTCGTCCTGATGCCACGATCTTTGAGACCACCGAATTTAGCTTTGACTATCTCACCACGCGTCTCAGGGAGCTGGCTTTCCTGAATCGCGGCGTACGCATCATCCTCAAAGATGAACGGGTGGACCGGCTGCACGATTTTAAGTATGATGGCGGGATCAACAGTTTTGTGGAATATCTGAATCAAAACAAAAAGCCCCTTTTCCCCAAGCCTATCCATGTAGAATCCAGCCGTGATAATATGGAGTTTGAAGTGGCAGTGCAATACAACGAAGGTTATCAGGAAAACATCTTCAGTTTTGCCAACAACATCAATACCATCGAAGGCGGTACTCACCTTTCCGGCTTCAAACGTGGCCTCACCTCGGCCGTGAATGCCTACATCAGAAACAACGATCTGCTCAAAAATGAGAAAGTTAATCCCTCTGGAGAAGATATCCGCGAAGGACTCACTGCTGTGGTCTCGGTCAAGCTCTCCAATCCACAGTTTGAAGGACAGACCAAGACCAAGCTGCAGAATTCTGATGTGGAAGGCATCGTAGGCTCTGCCGTCTATGAGAAGCTGCTGGTATATTTTGAAGAACATCCGGCAGAGGCAAAGAACATCGCCCTGAAGAGCGTGATGGCAGCCCGTAGCCGTGAGGCAGCACGCAAAGCCCGTGAGCTCACCCGCAGAAAATCCGTCCTGGAAAGCGGATCTTTGCCGGGTAAGCTGGCTGATTGCAGCATCAGTGATCCCGCTCAGACCGAGATCTTCCTGGTCGAGGGAGATTCTGCAGGAGGCTCTGCCAAGCAGGGTAGAGATCGTGCCTATCAAGCCATCCTGGCGCTGTGGGGAAAAATGCTCAATACCGAAAAAGCCCGCGTGGATAAGGTGCTCAATAACGACAAGATCCAGCCCATCATTCTGGCTTTGGGAGCCGGCATTGGCCAGGATTTTGATGTGAGCAAGCTCCGCTATCACAAGGTCATCATCATGGCCGACGCCGATGTGGATGGTGCTCATATCAGCACCTTGCTGATGACTTTCTTTTATCGCTATATGCGCCCTGTGATCGAAGAAGGCTATCTCTATATCGCCATGCCCCCCCTATATCAGGTTCGCAAAGGGAAACAGAAGCTGTATGTCTATACTGAAGACGAACGTGATGCTGCAATACGTGAATTGGGTGATAAGGGAGTATTTGTGCAACGCTACAAAGGACTGGGTGAGATGAATGCCGACCAATTGTGGGAAACCACCATGGATCCGGAATTTCGTAAGATGATCTCCGTGAAGATGGATGATGCCATCGAAGCCGATCGTATGTTTACCATTCTTATGGGTGATGAGGTGGAACCTCGCCGTGAGTTTATCCAGGCTAATGCCCGGTACGTAAAAAATCTTGATGTATAAATGGAGTAATAATGTCTGATAACAATAGAATCATCCCCACACAGATCGAAGACCATCTGAAACAGGCCTATCTGGATTATTCCATGAGCGTGATCGTATCACGGGCTCTGCCGGATATCCGGGATGGACTCAAACCTTCACAAAGACGTATCATATATGCTATGCACGAGCTGAATCTCTCCCCCGGCGGGCACTTTAGAAAGTGTGCAAAGATAGCCGGTGACACTTCGGGTAACTATCACCCTCATGGTGAGCAGGTGGTTTATCCCACCCTTGTGCGCCTGGCCCAACCCTGGAATATGCGCTATCAACTCATTGATGGACAGGGAAACTTCGGCTCCATCGATGGTGATCCTCCGGCAGCCATGCGTTATACTGAAGCCCGCATGCAAAAGATCACCATGGAGCTGATGGCTGAGCTGGAAAAAGACACGGTTGATTATCGCAACAACTACGACGAAACCCGTAAGGAACCCGTTGTTTTTCCCAGCCGGGTACCGAATCTTTTGATCAATGGCTCTTCAGGGATTGCAGTGGGTATGGCTACCAATATGCCGCCCCACAATATCGGTGAAATCTCCGATGCGATTATCGCTTTGATCGACAACCCGGAGCTGGAGCCGCTGGAGCTGTTGCAATATATCCAGGGGCCAGATTTTCCCACGGGCGGGATCATCCTCGGCACAGATGGGATCAAGGATTACTTTGAAACCGGACGGGGACGCATCCTGGTGCGCGGCCAGGTGGATATCGAGACTCTGCCCAATGACAGTGAACGTCTCATCATCCGCTCAATTCCGTATCAGGTAACCACCTCACTTTTGATCAACCGTATGGTGGATCTGGTCAAGAACAAGAAGATCGATGGTATCAGCGATATCCGGGATGAATCCGGACGCGATGGCATGCGCGTGGTGATCCAGATCAAGCGCAATCATGACGCACAGGTTGTCCAAAATCAGCTTTACAAGTATTCTCAGCTGCAGACAACCTTCGGCGTGATCAATCTCTGCCTGATCGATGGTGTGCCACAAGTGGTGAACATGAAGGATATGCTCACCAATTTCATCGAGTTTCGCCATGATGTGGTGCTCAGGCGCACGCAATTTGAATTGCGCAATGCCGAAGCCAGACTCCATATTCTGGAAGGTTATCGCATCGCTCTGGAACACTTGGATGAAGTGATTGCCACGATCCGGGCCTCGCAGACACCTCAGGAAGCCAATGCTGCGCTGCAGGAAAAATTTGGCCTCAGTGAGATCCAGGCAAAGGCGATCCTGGATATGAGATTACAACGTCTTACCGGCATGGAGCTGGATAAGATCGAGCAAGAATATCGTGAGCTCCTCAAGCAGATAGAATATCTGCGGGGTTTGGTGGAAAGTCGCGAACAACGGATGGGCGTGATCAAAGATGAAACCAGTGAGATCAGGGCAAAATTTGCCGATTCCCGCCGTACTTCGATCCTGCATGGTTATATCGATGGCAGCTTCAATATGGAAGATCTCATCGCCGACGATATGATGGTGGTTACCATCACCCACGATGGCTATGTGAAGCGTTTGCCGGTGGATACATACAAGGTTCAGGGACGGGGAGGCAAAGGCCTCAGCGCCTCAAACCTCAAGGAATCTGACTTTATTCAGTATCTCTTTGTGGCCAGTGCGCATTCCTATATCCTGCTCTTTACCGATCACGGTATGTGCCATTGGATCAAAGTATATGAGATCCCGGAAGCCAGCCGTACCGCAAGGGGTAAGGCGATTGTGAACCTGGTGAAATTTGTGGAAGGGGAGAAGATCAGAGCCTTTGTGACCTTGAAAAACTTCCATCCCGATCAAAACATCGTGATGTGCACCAGACGCGGCTTGGTCAAAAAGACAGCCCTGCATGCTTATTCCCGTCCCCGCAAAAACGGGATCCGGGCGATCAAGCTGATGGAAGGTGATGAACTCATCGATGCCAAGATCTCGGAAGGCACCGATGACATCTTACTGGCAACTCATAATGGATATTGCAACCGCTTTAGTGAAAAAGATATTCGCACCATGGGCCGCATTACCAGAGGAGTCAAGGGCATCAGCCTCAGAGAAAATGACTACGTGATCTCCATGACTCTGGTAACCGCTACGCAGATGCTGGAAAACGGCGAGCCCTGTGCTGCCACAATCCTGGCGGTGAGTGAAAATGGTTATGGCAAACGCACTACCATCTCCAGCTATCCCACCACCAAACGCGGCTCCAAGGGAGTGATCACCCTCAAGACCAGCAAGCGTAACGGCCATCTGGCTTCACTGCTCTTGGTGACAGACGACGATGATCTGATGATCATTACCCATGATGGCATGATCATCCGCCAGGCGGTGAAAGACATCTCCACCATCAGCCGCAATACCCAGGGAGTGCGTTTGATCAATCTCACAGCCGATGACAGAGTGCATGATATCACCTGCGTGCCTCCCGAAAATCCCAATGATGAGATCTTGGATAAAGAGGTGGAAGAGATCAAAAAAGCTCCCAAAATAGATCTCAAAGATCTGGCCAAAATGGAAAACGATGATGAAGAAGATAACGGACTGGATGAAGATATCCAGGAAGAATCTGAAGATACTGACGAGTAGTATTCTGCTCTTGATATTGGCTGCTTGCGCCGTCAAGGCCTGGCAGCCGGTATCGGGAGATTATTTTAGCGAGGATGGATATGTCATCGTTAGAAACGATAGCCTGCAGATAGCTCTACGCCCTCAATCCTATCGGGGCTCATTTCAGGATGCAGATTCAGATTTCTTTCCTGTCTATGTGCAAGTGAGAAACCTCACCCAAGCCAGGGTTATGATTCCTGCTGGCTCGTTTAGCATTCTTACAGGTGGGCGTCAGTATGACTACATTCCGGTAGATTATGTACTCAGCAATGTTCGTGACCGTATCTATTTTGAAAACTGGCAGGATCCCTTTACTGAGGATCCTCTGCTGATAGAGGATCGGGAGCGTGATCTGGACAAATACTATGAGCTGCTTTCGGATTACTTTAGCTTTGGGGAATTGCTGCCCTCTGCGAGTAAGGATGGCTATCTCTTTTATCCACGTGCTGTGGGCAAGGCGGATAGCCTGAGTATCGACGCTCTGGGGCACTGGGTGCACTTTACTCTGAAATAGGTAGAATATCCTCTGGGCACAGTAAAAGGCAGCTATTGATAGCTGCCTTTAGCATGTAATCAGGTTTTACTTAGATACGGCCGATGCCGTAATAGCTAAAGCCCAGCTCTCTTACCTGCTGGGGATCATATTGATTGCGTCCATCGAAGATCACAGCCTGCTTTAGAAGCTGCTTGATGCGAGAGAAATCCGGATAGCGGAATTGGCGCCATTCCGTGACCAGCAGCAAAGCATCGCTATCTTCCAGGGCTTCATATTCGTTGCTGCATAAGCTGAGCCCGGGTGCATCGCCAAAGATTCTATGGGCTTCATCCATCGCCACAGGATCAAAGGCTTTGATCCTGGCTCCGGCTGCCAATAGTGCCTTGATGATCACGATTGCGGGAGCTTCACGCATATCATCGGTCTGTGGTTTGAAAGCCAGACCCCAGACGGTGAATGTCTTGCCTTGCAGGTCCTCGCCAAAGTGTGTTTTTACTTTGTCGATTAGCAGTTTCTTTTGATCTGCATTGACGGCTTCCACTGCTTTGAGGATGCGGCTGTCAAAGCCCACCTTGCCCGCCATGTGGATCAGGGCTTTGATGTCTTTGGGGAAACAGCTACCGCCATAGCCCACTCCGGGATAGATGAATTTGTAGCCAATGCGGCTGTCACTGCCGATGCCATTACGCACTTCTTCCACATCCGCACCATAGGCATCGCAGAGCCGGGAGATTTCGTTGATGAAAGAGATCTTGGTCGCCAGTAAGGCGTTTGCGGCATACTTGGTCATCTCAGCGGAGCGGATACTCATCACGATCACTCTGTCATGGGTACGGCAAAAGGGTGCATACAGAGTCCGCATGCTGTGAGCAGCTCTTTCGCTGTCTGTCCCGATCACTACCCGATCCGGCTTCATAAAGTCATCGATTGCTGCACCTTCTTTGAGAAACTCCGGATTGGAGACTACGTCAAAATCCGTCTTTACTCCCCGGGCATCCAATACTTCCTGGATCTGGGCTTTCACCATGTCCGCTGTGCCCAGTGGGACAGTGGATTTGTCCACGATGATCTTGTATTCATTCATATATCCGGCGATTTCTTTGGCCGCAGCCAGTACGTGCGACAGATCTGCGCTGCCATCTTCTTCCGGAGGAGTGCCGACAGCGATAAAGAGGATCAGAGATTCCTCCACGGCGTGTTTGAGATCTGTGGTGAAGCTAAGGCGGTCTTCCACCACATTGCGGTGCACCATGGCATCCAGACCCGGCTCAAAGATGGGAATTCTGCCATCCAGGAGCATCTTGATCTTGTCTTCATTGTTGTCCACACAGATCACTTTGCTGCCCATATCGGCAAAACAAGCTCCACTGGTGAGGCCTACATAGCCGGAACCAATCACTGCGAGTTTCATATCTTATCTCCTAAAAGTTCTTTGTAATAGTCTATCACCTGAGCAATGCCTTGGGAGAGCTGATACTCAGGTTCCCAGCCCAATTCTCGCTGGGCTTTAGTGATATTTAACATGGATCTGTGCAGATCTCCCTTGCGGGCATCTGCCTTGAGCGGCTCGGTCTTCGCTCTCAATTGTCGGGCGATCTCGTCATACAAAGCCCGGGTGGTGGTGGGAATGCAGGTGCCAATGTTATAGGCTTCCCCGCTGCCGCGTGTAAATGCAATAAGATTGGCCTTTACCACATCCTTGACAAAGACATAGTCTCGGATCATGCCCTCAGGCTCATGTGGATACAGGTTCAAAGTGGGACGCTCACCCGCCAGGAGTTTTTCCACAAAGATGGATACTACTCCGGCTTCTCCATGGGATACCTGACGCGGACCATAGACATTGGCATAGCGCAGCACCGTATAGTCCAAGCCATACTGTTGAGCATAAAAATACAGGTAGTCCTCGCCCACCATCTTGTTGATGGCATAGACCGAGAGCGGACGGGGGAGATAGGTCTCAGAAGTGGGATACTCTTCCGCTTCACCATACATAGCACCGCCGGAGGAGATATAGACGATCTTTTTTACCCTGTGCTTGACGGCAGCCTGGAGGATATTGATCAGGCCTTTCACATTGATCTCGGCATCGGTAAGCGGGTCTTCGATGGAGAGCGGCACCGAGATTTGGGCGGCATGATGATCCACGATATCGGGCTTCTCGATGGCAAAGATCTCCTGCACGCTGGGATCGCAGATATCCAGCTCATAAAACTTGGCTTTGTGATTCAGGTTGCGTGTATAGCCGGTGCGAAGGTTGTCCACTATCACCACTTCATGCCCGGCTTCGATACAGGCATCCGCCACGTGGGAAGCGATAAATCCGGCAGCGCCGGTGATTAGAATCTTCATTGTTCATCCTCTACGATTTCATATTCGCCGATGATCTTGACATTGCCCGGCTCGGTCTTGACCATCACTGCCTGCCTGAGTATGTTTACTTGCAGGCGCACTTCGGAGATCTTGTCGTGACTCTCCACTACTCCCCGGGTCCCTTTGAGAGCGCCAGCTATGATCTCCACTTCCAAGCCTTTACTGAGCCACATCGATGGCTCAAGAGCTACATCCTTCTTGTTGCTAAAGCAGATGCGGGAGAGATCGTCCAAAAGCTCCTGCTGATGCCGCACATGGATAAAATGCGCTGCCATGCCGGAGATGGCGATAGTTTGCTGTTCTGGCACCGAGAGGATCATAAACATATAACCCGGGAACATGGGGACGGTGGTGACCACCTTGCGTCTTTGATAGATTCGCTTGTGCTTGATTTGGGGCAGATAGTATTGGATCAGGTTTTTGGCAGCATAATCCGCCAGCTTCTTCTCTCTTCTGGGCCTGGTATGAACTACAGTCCAGCGTTGAGGCTCAGGTGGGATCTTGAGCTCTCCAAAGAGCTCATTGATGATCACCGGTTTATGTGTGGCCAATTATGCAACCTCAGGGTTAATAACGGTAATGTTCAGATTTATAGGGGCCATCCACGGGGACTCCGATGTACTCTGCCTGGCGCAAGCTCAAATGCGTGAGCTGAACCCCGAGTTTGGGCAGATGCAGGCGTGCAACCTCTTCATCCAGGTGCTTGGGCAGGATATAGACTCCGGTTTCGGGTTTGTTTTGCCAAAGCTCAAGCTGAGCCAGGACCTGATTTGTAAAGGAACAGCTCATCACAAAGGAAGGATGCCCGGTAGCATTGCCCAGATTCACCAATCTGCCTTCAGAGAGCAGGATGATGGCTTTGTCATTGGGCAGCTTGATCAGATCCACCTGGGGTTTGATATTGACCTTTTCCACACCTTCGAGTTCATAGAGCTTGTTGACCTGAATCTCGTTATCAAAGTGGCCGATGTTGCAGACGATGGCACTATTTTTCATCTTCATCATGTGATCCACCCGGATCACATCACAGTTTCCCGTGGCGGTCACAAAGATATCAGCGCTTTCGACCATATCGTCCAGAGTGCGCACTTCATAGCCTTCCATGGCTGCTTGCAGAGCGCAGATGGGATCGATCTCGCTGATCACCACACGAGCGCCAAAGTTACTCATGGCTTGGGCACAGCCTTTGCCCACATCGCCATATCCGCAGATCATCACGGTTTTTCCGGCCACCATCACGTCGGTTCCGCGTTTGATGCCATCAGCCAGAGATTCACGGCAGCCATAGAGATTGTCAAACTTACTCTTGGTCACGCTGTCATTGACGTTGATGGCAGGGAAGAGGAGCTTGCCTTGTTCCAGCATCTGATATAGCCGGTGCACTCCGGTGGTGGTTTCTTCACTCACGCCTTTGAGATTTCCTGCGATGCGATGCCAGCGTTGGGGATCTTCCTGAAGATGCGAGATCAACAGATCTTGCACCAGGCGAAACTCTTCATTGTCTGATGTAGCTTCCGGGAGTGTATCGCTATTCAAGTAAAGCTCTTCCAAACGGTACCCTTCATGAACCATCAATGTGGCATCTCCACCGTCATCAACGATGAGATCGCAAACACCTTGCGGCCAGTTCAAAGCGTTGAATGTACACCACCAGTATTCTTCCAGGCTCTCACCCTTCCAGGCAAAGACGGGGATGCCCCGCTGCACCATTGCCGCAGCGGCGTGATCCTGAGTGCTGAAGATATTGCAGCTGGCCCAGCGCAATTTAGCTCCCAGTTCTATCAGGGTTTCCATCAGCACAGCGGTCTGGATCGTCATGTGCAGGCTTCCGGTAATCTGGGCACCGGCCAGGGGTTTGCTGTCCCCATAGCGTTCCCGCAATGCGGTAAGCCCCGGCATTTCAATCTCTGCCAGCCCGATTTCTTTGCGGCCATAATCTGCCAGGGAAAGATCTCTTATCTTGTAATCCATTGTTTGCACCTCGTGGGTCTCAAAAACCGGAGCGCGATCCAATTTATGTGAACCGCGCCCCGAATCTATGTGTATTTATATTTATCTACGGTTGCGGTCTCTTCCGCCGCCGCCTCTGCGATCGCGATCATAACCGCCGCGGCGATTGTCATCTCTATCTCTGCGCACAGGGGCAGGTCTGGCAGGAGCATTGGGATCGGGTTCCGGATTTCCCGGAATGCCTTTCATGGTCAGAGACAATTTGCCTTTTTCCATGCCCAGGGCTTTTACTTTTACCACATCGCCGAGTTTGACCATATCGTCCGGATGTCCCACCCTGGAGGTGTGCATCTGAGAGACATGTACCATACCTTCTTTGGCGCCACCGAGCACTTTCACAAATACTCCGTATGGCTCGATGCGGGTGATAGGTCCTTCAAATTCTTGTCCGGGTTCGGGATCAATGGCGATGCCTTTGATGATGGCTTTGGCTTTTTCGATCGAAGCTTTGTCCGGAGAGAGAATTCTCACGGTGCCATCGTCCTGGATATCCACACCCACCTGACAGCTTTCGATGATGGATTTGATCATTTTTCCGGCTGGTCCGATGATCTCACCGATCTTATCGGTAGGAACTTTGAAGCTTTCAATTCTGGGAGCGCTGGGGGCAAGATCCGCTTTGGGTTCTGCGATGCACTCTGCCATGATGTCCAGGATCTGGAAGCGGGCTGTTTTGGCTTTTTCCAGAGCCTGACGCATGATGTCTTTGGTGATGCCATCGATTTTGATGTCCATCTGCATGGCGGTGATACCCTCTCGGGTTCCGGCACACTTGAAGTCCATATCGCCAAAGTGATCTTCCAGACCCATGATGTCGGTGAGAACCACATATTTCTCGCCATCCATGATCAGGCCATTGGCGATTCCTGCCACTGGGGCTTTGATCGGCACACCGGCAGCCATCAGGGCCAGACAGCCACCACAGATCGAGGCCATGGAAGAAGAACCGTTTGATTCCAGAGTATCCGCCACGATGCGGATAGTATAGGGGAAGGTTTCTGAATCCGGCAGGATGGCTTTCAAGGCACGTTCTGCCAGATTACCATGTCCCAGTTCACGCCGGGAGGTAAAGCTCATCCGGCCAGCTTCACCCACGCAGAAGGGCGGGAAATTGTAGTGCAGGTAAAAGCTCTTTTTGTACTCTTCTTCCAGAGTATCAATGATCTGCTCGTCACTGCCACCACCCAGAGTTACGGAGCCCAGAGATTGGGTTTCACCGCGGGTAAACAGGGCAGAGCCATGCACACGGGGCAGCACGTCGATCTCGCAGGTGATATCACGGATATCATCCAGACCACGGCCGTCCACGCGGAAGTGCTCATTGATGATCGAAGCTCTTACACAGCGGCGAATGATCTCATGAAAAGCTTCCTTGTAATGCTTTTCATTTTCGGCAAAAAGTTCTTCACCTTCTTCAGCGAGAGCCTTTTCCAGGATCTCGGCTTCCAGCGTGTCAAAGGCATCCTGACGTTCCTGTTTGCCCAAAATCACGGAAGCAGTGGCGATTCTTTGACCATATTCGGTGTCCATCTTGCTCAGGATATCTTCCGGGATGCCCAAAAGCACTACTTCCACTTTTTCTTTGCCACATTCTGCAATGATCTCTTCCTGCATGGCACAGAGGGTCTTGATGGCATCGTGACCGAGGTAAACTCCATCCAGCATTTGCTCTTCAGAAAGCTCCTGTGCGGCGGATTCGATCATCACCACAGACTTCGCCGAAGCGGCCACTGTGAGATTGAGTTTTGACTCTTCTTTGAGTTTGGGGATCAAGGGATTGATTACAAATTCGCCATCGATGTGCCCTACTGTGAGGCTGGCAATGGGTCCTTTGAACGGGATATCCGAGATCGAGAGCGCCAGTGAGGCACCCAATACACCCAGATTGGTGGGATCTGTCTCGCCATCATAGGCCAGCACACTTACCACTACATGCACCTGATTGCGAAATCCATCCGGGAATAAGGGACGGATCGAGCGATCAATCACGCGGGCTTGCAGGGTGGCGTCTGTGGAAGGCTTGGCTTCACGTTTGAAAAATCCGCCGGGAATCTTACCGGCAGCATACATCTTCTCGATGTAATCTACAGTGAGGGGAAAGAAATCCTGATTTTCACTGGCTTCTTTGCTCATGGTGGCAGTTACCAATACGGCGGTATCGCCATATTGCAGATATACTGCGCCATTAGCCTGTTTTGCCATCTTTCCGGTCTCGGCGATGAGCTTGCGGCCGTGAAAATCTATCTCACGACGGGTGATGTTGAAGTTATGCATTTTGTCTCCTTGCATTGTGTGACCGGGGAGAAGAAGCAATAGGCAGATGAGTCCGGCTGACCCATGTGCTTATTGCTAATTACTCCCAGGTACATGGTTTATTGGTTCAAATAAAGGCGAAAAGTGGACCCCCTGCGCGCAAGGCATCCACTTTCCATGATTGTTAATATCTTGGCTGAGTTATTATTTTCTGATGCCAAGCGCTTTGATTATCTCGCGGTAACGGTTGATGTCTTTGCGTTTCATATAATCAAGTAAGCGCCTGCGCTGCCCGATCAGTTTCAACAGTCCCCGGCGGGTAGAGAAATCTTTGGGGTGCTCTTTGAGGTGCACAGTGATGTCTTTGATGCGTTTGCTGAGCATCGCGACCTGTACCTCAGGGGAACCGGTGTCTGATTCATGGAGTCTAAACTCTGCCATGATAGCCGTTTTGGCCTCAGGTTTTAAAGGCATTCATCCTCCCAGATGATGTGGTTTTTCCAAGCTTTAGCTTGATGATTGGCATTTTTGCCACGAATATGGTACCATTTTTTTACTCTGTGGTATTCTGTCCAGCTTTTTATCCCATTGAGTGTTATGCCATCCAGTGTCTGGGAAGCAGATGATTTGCCATTTGAGTTCATATAACTTCGAATTCGCATAGATATCATATCACTCATAAATGACCCTAATCCTTTTCTGAAGCAATTCAAGGTATTTTTCTTTCATGTCATCGGATAAGAAACTGATTGAAATCAGGTTCTCCCATTTACTGATACTGGATTCAATTTCGGACAAAATCTCACTGATTTTAAGAACCGGGATTTTCATGATATCCTCACCCAGGTATTCGATAAAATGCTTTCTCCTTAAGTTACTCTTTTTACCCGCAATAGGGAGCGCTATCTCTTCAATAGGATTCTGAATCGCTATTGTAGTATTCGATAAGTCATATGCAGGACTCAATTCTATTTTATTCTTCCTGGTTAAAAGAGAAAAGTTCTTTAAATGCATGTCCTCGTTTCCCGTAAGAAAATTGAAAACAACGATTCTGAATAGTTTTATTTTTTCTAAGATAGGGAAGGTAGCATATCTATCTATTATTGAAACTACGTTTTCCATGCTTGAACTGTATTTTGTAATTCTTTTCTTCTGAGAGAGCTGGGCAAAATCTTCAAGCGGTAGTTTTGCTTTGTGTCCTACTCGATCAAACCTTTTAACTATGTAACATAGCTGATTATTCTTAGCCCATAAAAGACCATGCCAAGAGGTTTCAATACTGCACAATGCTGCCATTTTCATAGTAAGATCTTCATTCTGAGGTAATTCAGGATAATTATCATTTGGAGGTTTTAAGATGTATTTACCATTTTTGTTTACCAACTCAAATCGTTCATGAGGGATATTTAAGCGAACACTCAATTTTGGCTGGACACCTTGGATGGATAGTTTCCCTGCTCTTGACACATACTCTCTGCCAAAATCTTCTTTTGTATATGGTAACATTGAAAGGTTATTTAATTTTGGAGATAGCTGATCTAATCCACTTTTTGAATATATCCCTTCCGAAATGATCTCGTAAGTAATGGGACATTTGGACATTATGCTTCCTCCACCGTAATAGCACCCACGAGATCTTCTCCAACTAATATGATCTGGGATAAATAATCATCAGCATCGATCTTGAATTTGCTAAGTAAGGCTTCTAATTGAATACCCTCTGGCAATAAACCGTCGAGAAAAGGCGGAAACTCGGAGAATTCATACCTTTTTTGCTTAATGGGAAGAGCCAGGGATAGCGGATCTCCATGATAATCATCATCATACTCCAAGATATATCCATCTTGTAGCTCGTGTAAAGTTGCGGCGATATTATTGTTTACTTTCAGAACTATTTGTCTCATGTTTCTCTTTCCAAATCTCCATTAAAGGACTCTCAAACTGCATTTTTATGTTTAGGACATCAAGAATATGTAACAAGGTTTCTATTCTGTAATTGCTTTCTCCTTTCTCAATTTCGAAAACTGCCGTTTTACCTATTTCAGCCAGATTAGCAAGTTCTTTCTGACTGATTCTTGCTTCTTTTCTATGATATCGGATTATATTACCGATCTTTTTTTTCATTATATACCTCCATAATTACCGCTATTCAAGTAATCAATGGTGTCATTCTCAATAAGCGGAAGAATATGTCAAGTAATTACTGTTATTCCGGCAGTATTTGCCATTATTTTCCCCGAGAAAGATTATGAACATCGATTTGTACCGCTATTCCGGTAATGCGAGCTTTCTAAGCTTATAAAGGTTGAATTGTGTCAGAAACAGGAAGCACTGCAATTACTTGAATTCGAGTCGACACAAGCTTATCTCCCTGAAACAAAACAGCAATAGGCTTAGTCATCTTTAGCTCTCAAGCTTGGGCAAAGACAATCATATCTGCAAAGCTCCAGTCGATAGTCTTAGCAGGCCTGTATCAGCAATCTACACCCAAGCAGCCATATTGCTCCAACAATCGTTCTCATCCCGATAAAGTGGGGGAATAGTCTATCTTCCCTTGCTAAAAGCCATCCGAATCAACTCAATGTCTGTTTTTGATGGCGGGATTGCTTTTTCGGAAGTGATGAGGGTTTTTGCCTCTGCAGCAATATCAAAGATCTCATACGCCAGATTATTAAAACTTTCCAGATCTGTCATATCCCATGCGTTGCACAACAAGACAAAGCCAAAATCCGTAGCTGGATCGTAAAACATCAGCGTGAGATATCCCGCCAGAGCTCCGGTATGTCCATAGCCAAAACCGGGGTAAAAACTGGTGCCCATGCCGTAATCTTGATCAGGATATGAGGAGTACCGCATTTGCTCGATCACAGAGCTGGGCAATCCTGCAGTTCCCTTTTGCCATTTCAGCACCCAGTCAAGCAGGTCTTCGGAATTCGTCACCAGATTTCCCTGGGCTACCTCATAGCTCATATTATAGATATCGGCGCTTTCGGCATTTGAATCCACATATACATTGCAGGGAATGTATGGTTCAGGTAGCGTATGGGCCGGATCCAGTGGAAAGGAAATGCTACCCAGGGCATTGGGAAGGATAAATTCGTTTCGGATAAAGCCTTCGTAATCTGTGCCGCTTATTCTTTCGATGATCTTGCCCAATAGCATATATCCGGTATTGCTATAGCTGTATTCCGCACCCGGTTCATGGTGATACAGCTGATGAGTAGCTAATACCGAGATCACCTCATCGATGCTAAAGAAGTGGGCTTCATCTTGCTCCAGCATGTATCCCAGCCAGTTTGTTCCGGCATAGTCTGCATCAATCGAATCCGGGATGTCGAAATTTGTGGGATCAAACACTCCCGCTCGATGTTCCAGTAGATCACGAATCGTAATCTGATCCTTAAATGGAATGGCAAAATCATCGTTGTCCGGAAGATAAGGCTCGTTTTGATCGGGGATATCGGCTGTGATAAGATCGTCAATATCCAGCTCCCCTCTTTGCTGCAATAGCATTATCGCCGAGGCCGTAAAAGTTTTGGTGACACTTGCTGCCCGGAACAAGGAAAGGTGGGAAGTCGAGCTGGGCATATTGCTCAGGCAAAAATAGCGATCATCACCATGTTTTGCATGAAATAATACACCAGCCAGGTCCAAATCGTGTTCATCTACATAGTTTTGCCACATACTATCAACCAGTGCTTGTACCTGTTGCTCCAGGATCTGGCTATCACTGGGATTTTCCGTGGATTTGCTGCAAGCAGCACAGAGTAAAATAAGTGAAACAAGTGGTATTAAAAGATTTCTCAGTCTCATTTTTTTCTCCTGATCTAATAACTCATCGGTATAAATCACAGAGGAATAATTGGTGGAGGTGGCGGGGATCGAACCCGCGTCCAAAGAACAGCACCATAGCGAATCTACATGCTTAGTTGTCTTTTAGTCTCAGGCCATGCGGTAAAGACAATCAGACCCGCAAGGCCCCAGCCGAAAGTCTTAGCGCGGAAATATCGGCGATCCTTCCACGAGCAGCCATACTGTTTCGACGCCCGTTCTCATCCCGATGGCACGGATGAGGCGAACGTTAGTGCCCTTAGGCAGCTAAGAGTAAGTTATCGTTTGCAGTTAATTTGCATTTGCTACTTGTTAACGGAGTGGATAGCATCTCCGGCATGCATCTCTACCACACTGATTCCCTGTCGAAACCATTTCACCCCCTATATACCTCAAAGATCTGATGACAAGATAATC